>NZ_CVPE01000006.1:0-308281 GCF_001049895.1 Rubeoparvulum massiliense | reverse complement strand
AGCCATCGATATTTTGAGGTTTCAAAAAATAGCTCCTTTTCTTTGGTTTCTCCTTGTTGGTCTCATGATAGAGCTCAGTAGCATACAATGGGGATTGAAAGAAGTCCTCTCTCGTCATGCCAGGATACAGTTCAACTCCCTCTCGTAAAACAAATCTTCCCGTTTCAAAATCGATCATGGATGGTACCTCCTTCAAACTGTTAGTTCCTTATAGTCTTTTCTAATAGAGATCTAGAATATCAATATCATCAAACTTCATTCCTTTTGCTTCTAAAAAAGGGATCTCGTCATAACGTATCGTAATTTTGACACTTGGAGTATGCCTCAAACTGATAGAAGAGGTAATAGAACCCCACATATAATCAAACCATAGCTCTGTTCCTTCACGAAGACTTCCCTGGATCTGGCTTGCTAAAAATTGATCATTATAGCGTTTAATGGCGTATGCATACTCTTCTTCACTGACATCCTCAGGCCAATTGGGCCAGTTATAGAATTCAGGCTTTGTGATATCAATTTCAATAAGATAATCATGCTTGGAAAAATAAAGATCGAGACTCATTTCATAGCCATCGATATTTTGGATCTTAAGAAAATAACTAGGTTCTTTCGGATCTTCCTTATCCGATTCATGATAGAGCTCAGTAGCATACAATGGGGATTGAAAGAAATCCTCTCTTGTCATGCCTGGATACAGCTCAACTCCCTCTCGTAAGACAAATCTTCCCGTTTCTAAATCGATCATGGATGGTACCTCCTGTTACTCATATGATCTTGAACCTCTCATGGCTAAAGCCACGAATTCTTGGGTAGTCCGTTCTAATGAACAGAATTAGTACATGATGTATCACCAAGCTATCCCCGCAGTTCTTGCGATTATGCCAATCGTAGTCTTTTGCCTTCGGCAAGAATATCCAAACTTGCGTTGATATCTCGATCCCATTCACGATGGCAAGAAGGACACTTCACCAATCGCTTTGGCAAGTTGGTGGCTCTTCCTCACGTTAGACACTTGCAAATCTTCAATCGCAATGATGTCGTGGTTTTTTAAAATATGCGTTGTAATTTTTTGCAAGTAGTCTGTTCGAGCATTTGCAATGCGTTCATGGATTCGTGCAACCTTCATTCGTTGTTTATGCCAGTTCGCAGAACCTTGTACACGCCTAGAAAGGGTACGTTGTTCACGAATCAATTTTCGATCCATATTTTGTAGGAACTTCGGATTCTCAAACACTTCTCCATACAAAGTATTTGCCAGAAGGATTGCGTCTAATGGTCGCAGACAGAATACGCCCTTATACATCTCTTGATTTTCCAAAACGAACAAGACCCAGCTTTGGAAGCTTGAGTTTATTTCCATCAATCGCAATATTTCCGTTTGTGTGTTTCGTTGTATAGGACTGAACCTTGTTCTTTTTGCTTTTGAAACGGGAAGTATCGTTCTGCTTCTTGAAGAATCGTAAGTACGCAGTTGAAACACCCTTGAACGCTTTGATGATATTCGGAATGGTATTGGATAGAGTACACATATCCTCTACCATGTTTGACTTCTGCCATGTTATCCACCTCAATCACAAGATAACATATATCAGTTATTATACAAGTTATTTCCATTAAATATAAGTATATTTTCTATTCGCTAAGTTAATAGATGTCGGATAATTGACGTGTCAAAAGACACGCCTTGTCCGAAGCTGATTCATCTCATGACAGAAGTCACGAGTGTTCTCAGCTATTTCATAAAAGCTATCATCTACTACTATTTATTTTAAATGTTAAATTCATCCATTGAATCATTAATAATTTTCTTCTTCAAAATACCTTGTAGATTTCTTATTCATTTCATTATGCATATCAAACAACACGAACATTCCCATAGCAAATCAAATCTATTTCATGTGTAACCAATTTCCGACTTTTGCATCAATATATGTAGATAATCACTCACAAGGGAGCGAAATCAATGACAAAGAAAAAATATGCTATCCTATTGCTAGTCCTTCTCATGGCCATCACCATGCTAAATGCATGTACTACGTCTGAAGAAAAAGAAAGCCAAAATAACAGTCCACCTTCAGCAACCTCCCCTTCTCCTTCAGATGGTGTTGTTGATTCGAATGAACCTGTCTCATTCACATTAGAAGCATCCGAACCTATCCAAGCAACTGAAATAGATTCTTCTACCATCTTTGAGCTGATGCCATCTGAAGCCAAAAATCCTTTAACGAATATTCAAGGGATCGCTGTAGGTAGTTTGATCGATGAAGCTGGTTATGGCTACCAGTTTGGTTCCTCCTACGCACTGTCACAAGATGGGAAGGTGTATGCATGGGGATATCGTCACTGGGAGGAAGAGAAGCATGCTGCTTTTCCCGTGGAGGTTCAAGGTCTGCCAAGAATCTCACAGATAGCTGGTGAATTTGCCGTGACTCAATCTGGCGAGGTCTGGTTCCTCAATCCGCTAAAGCAACCGATGATCATAAAAGATTTAACAGGGATTACCAGGATCATCCAAGGCGCAGGCGATTCTGTGATCGCTCTAAAACAAGATGGCACGGTAAGCGCTTGGGGGAGATATTCGGATGGGGATAAGCTACATACTCTCGAAGTTAAAGCTGTCCGTGATATTTTTGCAAGTACATTACATGGCAATACTCTTCTATTTTTGATCACGAGCGATGAACAGCTATGGGAGGTTCACCTCTCCTATGGTATGGAGGATTCATTGCCTCCTAAGCTCATCACCCTTCCCAATGGTGAAAAACCATTACAAGTAGCCGGTCTACTTGATGGGTATCAGGCCTTTATTTATACAACTGCAGGGAATTGGTACCTGTACAATATGGAGAAAGAATTCACGAAACTCAACATTCCGAATGATTTTATCAAAATTGCAGGAACAAGCTATACGCAGCTTGGACTCAAACAAGATGGTACGGTGTGGGCATGGCACACTACCGATGGAATCAATAATGCCCTCCTCCCAGAGGAGTATGCTACAGCAACCATGGAGAAACCAAGGCAAATTAAGGAGATCCCGGCGATCACCGATATCCAAGTAGGCAGTGACCATGCACTTGCTCTTACCAAGGATGGTAAGGTCTATAGTTGGGGAAGTAATATGTATGGTCAACTCGGACAAAAGCCCTACTATTTCGATCAATTTACTCCATTCGGTCGCTTTAAGCAGGGAAATGTTGATGCTGTTCTTTCGCCCTATCAATATATCATTGCAGGGGATGTATGGCACATTGGCAACCTTCATGGATTGGAACCTATCCTCCTTGATCAGCATGTAAAGAGTGCAGCCTTGTATCGTGACCCGGCCGCTTTTCTCACGGATGCTGGAGTGATCCTTGAATGGAAGCAATATCTCGAAGGAAATGTTCTTACAAAACAGTATAAAAAGTTACATTCAACGGTCCCAATTACACAAATGGTAAATACAACTGATGGACTGCTCACTTTATTAGAAACAGGCTCTGTGATGGAAATTGTGTTTGATAATCAAGATATTAGGAACACCCGACAGGTCAAAATGGACCCCACACCGAGAGGCAGAATTGTCCAGCTCTATAATTATCCCATTCCCATCGTATTAACAGATGAAGGTGAGGTTTATTATCAGAGCACTGTAACAGAGCAAGAACTAGTGATGAATCCCATCCCAAATCTACCGAAGGTGACCAGCTGGGGACCATTGAATCATCTCTATTTTGAACTGATGGGTCCCATTGCAAAGATCATCGATGCACAGGGCAACGCATATACGGTTGAAATGGAAAAGATCTATGCTCCCAACGGAAATCAAGGAAATACACAAGGAAACTCCAACCAAACGAACAACCCAAAAATTCAATTCACCATTACAAAAACCGGAGAAAATGCCGTGATGCTCACAGGAGGACTTGTCATCTTTCAAGATGGTACCATCCGGGAGGAGTTGAATGGTTGGCCTAATATTCACGTTAGTGGTCATATTCAGCAGGATCCAATCAAGCACTTGAGCAGCTACTATGCATACTACATTGAAGGACCAGGCTCCCTAGCTCATGTGATAGTGCAGCAAGATGGGACGCTATTATGGCTCGGACATCATCCTTTTTCACGTATGGCTAATCCACCGGGACCTGTAGTCCAAAATTAATAAATAGGAGCGACCAAAAGTCTTTGAACGTAAACTTTTGGTCGCTCCTTTTTTATATTTGGCTATGTTAATGAGTATTGTTGCTATTCCATAAATTATACGTATTCAACTTCTTCTCTTTAGAATCCTTGAAATGCCTATTAAGCCTATTCCAATTATCAATAATCCTGCTGAAACAAATAGTTGAAATGGTCCTCCACCAAAATGGCTAAATGGGTACGGACCACTTATAATCCAAATATATCTATCATAGTTTCCATGAATAAACCAATATAGTATTGCTGGGCTAATTATAAAAACAAATCCTAATCCTAATAACAAATCTGAAATGAATGATTTTAACGATTGGCTCCTCATATCTATAACCTCCTTGCTATGCCATATAATACCACTTATACGAACTAACTGCCATTATTATAAGGCAGTATACCTAACAATGGGTAACTCGAATTATCACATTACTTAAATGTACGAATTCGAAATAGATTCTTCTCCTATTTTTGAGCCAATCGTTTTTCGAAGATTGCTAATCCTCCAGGACTTGTGGTTCAGGAACAATAACCAGTTATCATCATTTGCTTAGATCAAGGGAATAGAATCTCCTCGTGTTACTCTCCAACTGCTCATAGACTGTTGCAATGGGTAATCCTTTAATCCGAGCGATCTCATTCACCGTATGATGCATCATCTTAGGCTCTGTCAGCATCCCTTGGAAGGGTCCGGTAAAGGGCCATGGTCCATCGGTCTCCACCATCATTTGACCAAGGGGATACTGTTGGACCAACTGAACAATTTCAGCCTCATAAAGCAGATCAGGAGTATGCGAGACGAAGTAGCCATTCCTAGCCATCCGCTCAATGGTACGAGGATCTCCTTTAAACCAATGAAAGTGAGCTTGATTATATGAATACTTCTCGAGGAGCTGACATACCTTCGGTGCATCGTCATAGATTGCATGGAGAACGATGGGCTTATGTAAATGCTTCGCCAACTGAATGAATTGATCTAGTAATTCAATATAAGGTGTTTCATCAAGATGCTGTTCCTGCCGCAGATAGTAGGGTAGGCCCACCTCACCTACTGCCACCATCTCTTGCGCATTCGCACGGATCCATTGAAATAGATCAGCGAGATCTTCATCCCTTGGTAAGGCTTGCTCAGGATGGTAACCATAGCATGGATAGACGCCTTGAAAATGCTGGGCTAGCTGTTGATTCATTTGAGATGACGCAAGATGCATGGATACGGTGATCAAGCCCTCGATCTCTGCTTCTTTCATACCTCTGAGGATCTGAGTCCGTTCCTCCTCTGAATAGAGATCAAGATGAATATGGGCATCGATGAGCTTCCTCATGCTTTCTCCTCCTTCTCCTGCATTGGCAATTGGTGATGCGCCAGCGTATGGTAGGCCTCACGCTTCAGTTCCAGGAAGTTTTCCGAGAGTCGCCAGGCCTCAGTCCGTGGGCGTGCCTGCGGGATCACGATCTCCCGTTCAATCTGTGCTGGCTTTGGCGATAGGATATAGATTCGATCCGATAGCAGGAGCGCCTCTTCAATACTATGGGTGATAAAAAGGACAGAGCGACGATCCTCCTCCCAGAGATGAAGCAACCATTGCTGCATCTCCATCCTCGTTAATTCATCGAGGGCAGAAAATGGCTCATCCAATAGGAGTAAGGACTGAGGACTGAGGAGCGCCCGGATAAAGGAAGCACGCTGCTTCATCCCACCAGAGAGCTGATGAGGGTAGGCATTGGCATACTCCAATAGTCCTGCCTTCGCCAGCATGCGCTGAGCTTTGGCTGGATCACTTTTTCCTTGTAGCTCTTCTGTGAGTAGAACATTTTGCAGAATGGTACGCCACGGAAGTAAGGCGGATTGTTGCGGCATATAGCTAATATGTCCCCGCTCTCCCATAATCGGCTTCCCATCGAGGAGAATCTCCCCTTCATACGGTTGATAAAGACCGCCAATGAGATGGAATAATGTACTCTTCCCACTTCCAGAAGGACCTAAGATAGAGACGAATTCTCCTTCCTTCACCTGGAGTGAAAGATGCCGGAGCACCTGTTGGGGACCAAAGGACTTCGATAGATTATGAATCTCTAATTTCATCGTTATCTCCCCTTCTCCGGTTTCCATCGAATAAGAAAACGTTCAAGTAATTGAATCAGTACAAAGAAGATCAGACTTAATGCCATAATGATCATAATGGCGGCAAAAACGCGATCCGTACGAAAGGATGAAGAGGCTAAAGTCATAAAGACGCCAATCCCTGCTTTTGCTCCTAACCATTCTGAAATAACCGCCCCCATCACACTATAGGTGGCGGAGATTTTTAAGCCAGAAAAGATGGATGGTAAGGCATAGGGTAGTTCCAGCTTCCAGAACTGTTGATTCCGACTAGCACCAGCCATCTCTAAATAATGGGTCAATTCTAACGGTACTTGGCGAAAGCCATCGAGAGCTGCTACAGCAACAGGGAAGAAAACGACCAAGGTGATCACGATGAGCTTCGGAAGGATACCGAAGCCAAACCAGATGACCAACAAGGGTGCAAGGACAATAATAGGAACATTCTGCGTCAGGATAAGCAGTGGATAAAACGCCTGCCGTAAGCCTTGGAACCGATGAAGTAACATGGCGATGGAGAGCCCGGTTACTGTACCGATGAGAAAACCAAGTAAGGTAAGTTGAATCGTGGCCACTACATGCTGTGCTAACCTCGGACCTGCTTCTACTGCTGCTTGCCAAATCACAGTTGGAGCAGGTAGGAGCCATGCAGGAATCTCGGCGATACGGACCACGATCTCCCATAGACTAAAGAAGAGGATGAGGACCAAAATTGGTCGCCATCCTTGCTTCACTCCATTCTTTAGTCGACGCATTAGCGATATTTCTCCGTTAAGGTTTCTAGCGTGATGCCCTCCGGTTGGTATAAGACCTTCACCTGGGTAATCACGTTCTTACAGCCTAGCTCCATCATCCGCTTATTCATTTTAGAGACAATGGCAAGCAGTTCATCCATCTCCCCTTCCATCACGGTGTCTAAGGGCTGAACCTGATGCTTTACCCCTGATTCTTGAATGATGCGAATCGCTTCGTCCACGAAGGGAATCACATCTTCGCCATGGGCTGGCTTGGGAAGAATCTGTACACTAACCAATGCATTGGCCATGAAGCTCATCCTCCTTTTTCATCCAATCGAGATGCTTATTCAGGTAAATACTCATTGGTAAAAGCCTGATCTACATCGATTGCCTTTTCCAATAGATCATGCTCTAACAGCCAGTTCATATAGTTTTCCCATACTTCCTGTTTCTGTTCACCCCAGCGAGGTGCATCCCCTTGATAGCGTGAAGCTAACCATTCTTGACTCTTCTTCACCAATGGAGCATCAAGATCAGGAACAGCATCTAATAAGATCTGTGCAGCCTCATCTGGATTCTCCATGGCAAACTGATAACCTTGGGATGCTGCAGTAACAAAGGCTTTAACCGTCTCTGCATTGTCTGCGATCATACTCTCATTGGTTGCTAGTACAGGCGTATAATAATCTAGTTTATCTGTATAGTCTGTAAGGTAGATCATATTGATGGGTTCACCACGTAGCTCTGCCTCAATTCCCGTCCATGCATAGAAAATCCATGCAAAATCGAGATCTCGCTTCACAGCTGTGAAGAAATCGGTATCTCCCATATTGATAAAATTCACCTTCGATACATCAGCACCTTCAAGCTGCATTAAGGAGCTCATCACAGCCTCTTCCACAGGAGAACCCCAGCCACCATAGGTTTTACCCTCGAAATCCTTAGGACTTGTAATATTCTTCTCTACAGGAGAAGCGAATCCAGACGTATTATGTTGAATCACTGCGGCGATGGAGACAAGGGGAACCCCTTGTACACGCGCCTGTGTAATGCTCTCTTGGTAGCTGACACCAAATTGTGCCTTGCCAGCAGCCACAAGCTGATCAGCCCCTGCTTCACCAGGAAGGATGATCTCAACATCCAGTCCTTGTTCCTTAAAATAGCCTTTGGCTTGTGCGACATAAAGCCCTGTATGATTAGTATTCGGTGACCAGTCGAGAACAACGCTTACCTTTGTTAATTCCTGCTCACCTGCAGTTGAGTTGCCATCTTGTGCGGCATCTCCCTTTTCGTTATTGGTATTACCGCATGCTGTCATACTGATGAGAAGTGTTAATGTGCATAGAATAATTAACCATTTCTTCAACGTACTACCCCCTATCTTTCTACCATCGAAATGAGATGAAATAACCAAAAGAAGAAGCGCCCTGGTTGATCCCGGGCGCATGAATTCAAACAAATCAAATTGTTCGAGAACATGTTCCCTCCGCTGGTCTCAACCAGATCAGGTTCCAAGAGTCAGCATCTTACGGATGCAATCTCAGCCGGCAACACCGGCCCCCCTACACTTCTCATTCAGTTAGTTACTACAGGTGCATTATAGCACACTCGCAGAAAATGGGAAAGATTTAAGAGTTTCTTATTCCCAAAAGGAAGGCATATGAATATGAAGAGTAGAATGAATCATTTTGGAGGTGTTTATCATGATGTCTTCCGAGACAAATATCGAGAATGGTCGTGTAGAAAACGTCTACCTATCGACAGTAATTCAACGGTTCCACGAGATGAGAAAATTGGCTGAACGTGCTCTTGCCCCACTGAATCAATCTGAATTGAATTGGATACCCCATCAAGAATCTAATAGTATAGCCACCATCGTTAAGCATCTACATGGCAACATGATCTCCCGTTGGACAGATTTTCTTACAACCGACGGTGAAAAACCTAGTCGCGAGCGTGATGCAGAATTTAATCACGAAATCCTTGATCAACAAACGCTTTTACAGTTATGGGATTCTGGATGGTCTGCCGTATTTCTAGCTTTAGAACAATTACAACCTAGCGATCTTCTGAAAACCATCACCATCCGTAATGAACCTCACTTCGTCATCGAGGCCATTGAACGCCAGATGTATCATTATTCATATCATGTGGGGCAGATCGTCTATATTAGTAAGCTACTGCAAGAAGATCGCTGGCAGGCTCTTACTCTGCCAAGGAAGAAGTAAGTCAAGTAGTGATCGAGCTACTATTTTCTGAAAAGAGGGTTGGTTGTGAAAATCGTCATCGCACTGGACTCATATAACATTGCCGCTGCCCTGAAATCTGCGCAAGGCTCTAGTACAACTTCCCTGGTTGTCACATCCTCACTTATGGCTCTCTTGCTTCCTGCATTGGGAATAGAAGGTGCAATTCCCCTTGTACTTATGGTAATGGCCATTGGCGGTGGAGCCATGACCGTCAGTCATGTGAACGACAGCTACTTTGGGTAATTCTCGTTTAGTTGATACTTTTTGGATTAACCGAGAACACTCATGACTTCAGTCATGAGTGTTTCAACGTCTCCAAAACAGTCTGTAGCAGCCCAATTTGATCAAGAAAAGAGATATTTCCTAAAAATGCGATAGTGGTACCAGTTTCAGGCTCGTAGAAGGTAGCTGCGCCAAAACCGGGGATGGTTCCCGTATGTCCAATCAAGCGATGACCATCGATCATCAACTCACGTAATCCAAGACCATATCCTGTTTGCTCAGGAATATCCTCCTCAAGGAATGGCTGGAACTGCATCATCTCCTCAATGCTTTTTTTGCCTATTACCGCGTGCTTATGAAAAACACCATGCATGAACTGAGCCATCTCTGCGGAGGTAGACGCTATGCCCCCTGCAGAATAGGCAGCACTTGCCCAGGCTGTATTATACGGTTTGATTGTATGGGGACCCAGGGGTAATAAATCTCGATCATACCCACTAATCAATTCTCGTGGCGTCTCATCATAGGGAAGAAGAACGGTATGCTGTAAGTGGAGGGGCTGAAGCAGCAGCTGATGTAGTAGTTGAGGATAGGGAATTCCTGTGCTCTTTTCCGCAATCAATCCTAATAATAGATAGTTAGAATTGGAATATCTATATTCCTCCCCAGGTGAGAAATCGGGCTTTCCCTCTACTAGATAATTCAAGAGATCATCAGTAGTGAAAAAGCGTTTTGAAGAAGAAACAGTCTCCAATTGAAACCAAATATTCTCCGTATAATTGGAGATACCACTGGTATGATTTAAAAGCTGACGAATGGTAATTTGATTGGCATGAGGGATCTTGGGAAACCATTGATCAATTGAATCATCTAAACCTAGATGACCTGCTTCCACCAGCTTCATCACCAAGACAGCTGTATACACTTTGGATACGCTACCCATCCTTAAGATATGCTCTGATGTGATCGCATGCTCTCGCTGATAATCCATGGTTCCCAAAGCAAGGTTGTACTCTACATCTTCCAGAATAATGGTCAATTGGAGCCCAGGTATCCCCATTTCATTGATCACCTGAAGAAGTTCCCCCTCCAGCTGACCCTCCAATGTTCCAGCGGGATAATGACTTATAGTAGGAAGGTAAGTAGGCGGTGGAGCACTACGAACTAGGAAAAAAAACACCAAAGCAATGCCAATAATCATAATTAAGCCTAGCGTTTTCATTCGTTTCACATCATCACCCTATCTGCTTGTTGAACGATATTTAAAATCACTATGCTGAGCAGCTTCGTTAATCAGCACTAAAAGATTCTCCATTCTTTCTCTATTCTCCAAGGAAAAGTAATCTTGGAAGAGTGTAATATCAAGGGAATCGAAATAGGGTGGTGTTTTCTCAGTAGTACGGAATGTAAAACTTGATTCCCTGCCCCGTCTCCGTTCGGGAAGCTCCAATCTTCTTGCCAACTCATGGAGCTGATATCTTCCTGGATATAGCTCAAGGTTAATGGAGAGCTTCCTCTCATAGATCGAGACCTGCCCCCAAGAATGTCCGTATTGATTATATAGAATAAAGCCCTGTGGCTCCTCGATAAGAGAGACTGAACAGCCATGAACAGCTTGAACGGCTTCCTTCATTCGCTCTGCGAAAGCTTCTTTCGTTAACGGGGAGCTCTTTTCTTGTACATTGATCTTCTCATCACGACTCTCTACTATTTTTGTCATGAAGCCTCGATTCGTATTCTGATTCGTAGTTTCTAACAAGTTCCTACTGATCATTTGCAGAATACGCTCTTCTAGATCGATCCCATAAACATCGGCTAGTGCTAAGAGATAATAGAGAATCGCTGCAAGATCAGTATCGATCTGCTTCGCGTTGCCGGTTCCTTGAAACGGATAGTGACCAGATAATTGATCGCGATCAGCTTGTAATGTGTTTGCTAATGAACCTATTTCTTCCACCAGCTTTAAGAAGTAATCCTGCTTCAATTGAGCATTCAACTCTTGCTCGTGGATCAGCCTTTGAATATCACGAATTCGTAGTAATGGTTCCATCTTAAGACCCCCTAACTGCTTATGCTACTGTATTATCTATGAGCGTCGCTTTAACATTCGCATACCTAGGAAAGCAGCCCATGCTTGCCCTGCTTCATTGAGGTAAAAATGAACAGGCTTCTCCATTGGTTCTAGCAGCACCTGATCCTTTGCAACGGGACGAACAGGATAGACTTGTTCATCTACTGCTGCCATGAGCTTCTTACTATCTTGATAAAGTATAAGGGAACTACCTTCTGCAGATGTATATCTACCGAGGAGGGAGTGTAATTCAACATCCATCAGCTGATATGATGGAGCGATGGGATCATTCTGTTCCATCGAGAGACCCAAAGCTGCATGAACAGTAGCCAGCCAGATTTTTCGAATAGGTACAGCAGATAGATTACATAGTACTGCTACCACCAAGCCTGCTTCGGGAACAAAGCCAAAGTTAGATGAAACACCAGGTTGCCCACCACCATGTTCAACGAGGGTATAGCCATGATAGTCAGCGGTTATTTCTAAGGCATACCCATAGTTTTGGTGCTCACCAACAGGAATATAGGGTGTCCACATTTGTTGCAGGGTCTTTGGGCTAAGCTGAAGTTTTTCCTCGCAATGCTTAGCATTGACATATACCTCACCATAAGCCAATAGGTCTAGGACATTGGAGCGAATCCCTCCCCCTACCTCATAGATTCCTAGGGTAGGCCATGGTACTGGTTCTACTGCTTTGGTTGCTGGATTCTTTTCAAAGGGTGTGCTCACATTGGTGAAGCGTGCTACTTCCTCTAAACTATAGGTAGTTCGATTCATACCTAGGGGATCCAAGATTTTTCTCGTCATATAACGGCGAAAAGACTGTCCTGACAGCTTCTCGATGATCGCCCCTAATAAGAGAAAGGTATCATTGCAATAACTAAAATATTGGCCTGGTTCACCTAAGATTTCGATCTCATCGCTGGATAGATACTGAATTTGCTCAGAGAAATAAAGCGTCTCCTCCCGGCGCTTCACAGGTGCTACGCCGGTGGAATGAGATAAGAGATGGTGAATCTGAATCTTTTCCATCTCCGGCTGACCGGCTAATTGATACTGTGGCAAATAGTGAATCACAGGATCCTCCACAGATAATTGCCCCGCTTCAACCAATTGCATCGTAGCTAAGGCTGTGAAGGATTTACTTACAGAAGCGATGCCAAAGATCGTCTCTGGCGTCACTGGCTCCTTCCTAGCAAGCTCTCCATAACCAAAGCCATGCTTGTAAATCACCTCACCATTTTGAGATATGGCAATGGCGAGTCCAGGAACCTGCTCTTCCTCCATGAACCGTTCTACCTGTTCTTCCAATTGGGACCATTGTTTCATCATGTCCATCCCCCTCGAGTTGTTACCAATTTACTTCGAGAATCGGAATGCAGAACCCTCTAGATTGTGGGTAAATAGTCGAATCCATATTAAAAAAAGAGTAGCTTAGTCGCAAAGGAGAATGTTCTAGCGTGAAGAAAGATCTGGCATGAAGAGAGGTTCCATATAGAATGTTGAACAAGGGGTGAATGAGATGTTTACGAGTTACAGTAAACTAGCAACAGCGGTATATGATTTGGATAAGCCATTGGGGCATTCATTTAAAGATGTTGAGTATTATCAAGAGCGGCTCCGTGGTATGAAAAAGCGTATTCTTGAAGTGGCAGTAGGCTCTGGGCGTATGCTCATCCCCCTATTGGAAGCTGGTTTGATCGTTGATGGTGTAGATAACTCGAGTGAGATGTTAGCCTCCTGTAAAGCACGATGTGCAGAGCTGGGCTTACAGCCGATGCTCTATGAAGAGGATATGCAGTCGCTCTCCCTTCCTCATCAATATGGTGCCATCATTATCCCTGCAGGTTCCTTTCAACTCCTTGAAGATCGTGAAGATGCCTTACAAGTCTTAGACTCCTTCTATCATCATCTACAGCCTGGTGGACGGCTCATTCTTGACCTCTTTATTCCTGAAGAATTTACAATCAATCAACGAACCACACGATCCTGGATTACACCTGAGAAGGAATTGATCACCCTGGAAACCACGTTAGTAGAGGTAGATCTCTTACAGCAGAAGAACATTAGCTATCTCCGTTATGAGAAATGGTGTAAAGGCAAGCTGATTGAAACGGAGCTACAACGCTTGCCCATCCGCTGGTATGGTATGGAGGAATTCCAGATGATCTTAAAAAGCATTGGCTTCACGCAGATTACACGATCAGGTGGCTATCAATATGGTAAAGAGCCTGTTGATTCCCATGAGATGATCACCTACGAAGCAATCAAACCATAGAAATGAAGCATCTGTACATGAAGTAAGGTAAGGTTCAGCAGGAGCGATTCACTCCTTCTGAACCTTACTTTTTGATAAATATATTTTTGCAGCTTCAAGCACATAAGTAATATAGATCTACTGTGTTACGATGTCCATGTTTCATCAATATGTTCACAATAGAACTGTAATGCTTTTTGATATTGAAGAATGGTTGGATCATTGGTGAAATGGAGAAGAAGATCTAATAGCACAGTCATTGCATCCTTCATCTTTCCTTGATTATAAGCGGTGATTGCATAAAAAACTCGTAATGCTCCATGATTGGGGAACTCCTCCAGCCCTTGTTGTATGACATGATTAGCCTTTTCATAATCACCGATAGCACGATAGGAGCTTCCTAATTGAACGAAGGCTTTCCACCGTTCTTCTCCGGCTAAGCCTTGTTCAATGGCTTGATGATAATAAGGGATCGCAGTTTTTTCCTCCCCTAAACGGTCATAGTTTGAAGCAAGCTCATAATATAACAATGGATCTTGCTCTGGATATGTATGAATTAACTGTTGCAGGAGTGCTATGGCGTTTAATAATTCACCTTGCTCTCGCAATTGAAGGGCTTCTTTCAATCCTGATCTCCATGGGTGCAATTTTCTTCACCTCCTTCAATCACCACAGGCACAGAACCTTCAAGGTGAATGGCATCGAGATGGATGCTGCAGCGATGGGCGAAGATATGAACCCCTGAAGCCTTGGCCTTCGCTAATGTGGCTGCAAAAACAGGATCAATATGAGATGCTGGGCGTACTTCATTAACATCGGATCGTTGGATGACAAAAAGGAGTGCAGCTTCCCAGCCATCCTGTTGTGCGATCTGACTTAACTCCTGTACATGCTTGGTCCCCCGTGCTGTTACTGCATCGGGAAACAAACCGATTCCCTTCTCTGCGAGGGTAACGCTTTTCACCTCTAACGCCAGCTTCCGCCCATCAGGATGAGCCAACAAAAAATCCCAGCGAGAATCGCCCATGGTATATTCACGACTCACGAAAGACCAATCAGCAAGCTCTGCAATTTCTTGTTTCTGTAATGCAAGTTCTACTAAACGATTGGGTAAGGTAGAATCGAGGGAAACCATTTGCTTTCCGTCTGGCGTAGCCACCAGCGCGGCTGACCACTGTGTTCTGCGACCGGGCTTATCAACTGGCAATAACCAAATGGAAGCACCGGGTAGAAGCAACTCCTTGAGACGACCAGGATCAGGAAGATGCACCTCTACCACTGTCCCGCTCTCATCTGCTGCTTCAAGTAACTCACAAAGTAGCAGGAAACGATTAGGTCGGCTAAGAAAACGTGCAGCATGTAAAGCTTGTGGATAGGGTAATGATAGCAATGTATTCCACTCCTTAATTCAAGTTTTTACTCATTTTATTTGTAAAGGGAGGAAGGAGATGCGCTCATATATTGTCCAATGGAGCCAATTGATCGTAAGGCGAATCTTGAAAATGTTGCCTTGGTTCAAAAAGCCTCAGCACTCTCCCCTCACTCTACCAAATTTGCCATCCTTTCACCACATGAAGATAACCCACCTCCCTGGGGAGGTGAAGCTCTTTCAACGAGAGATTCAGCAGCTCCAGCAGCAACTAAAATCAGTATTGCATGGGGTATTAAGGAATACGATTACTCCTGAACATACTTCTCTCAATCCTGAAGAGCGACGTATTCTTGCAGAGATTGACAAAGAACGAGATCGTGCCAATCGTAATAATGTAACTAGAACGGCTGCCTATGTGCGGTTTTATTTGCAATTTCCAGAAATCCATTGGGCACTACTTGCTCATATGGTTTCTCGGAATGGGGGCTGGAATATGACAGACCTACATGGAGATTTAAGTGGTGCTTTTCTCACTGCTCAGCAGCGCTTCAATTTTTATCGCCTTTTAGAACGCTGTAATGCCCTGATCTTCTATGATGCATATCCTCAGCTCTTGCTCTATGCCAAAAGTATGGAGCACCAGCGCTCCTATTTTCACCTTCTCCCCTATTTTCAGGTCTCCCCCTTCATGCATCCCATCTGGGAATCCTTTTGGAGTGTTTCGAGATTGCAAAGGGAAGGAGTGGAAGAAGCAGGAGGAGCAGAAACTGCTCGAACAGCCTCATCCGTATTAACCGTCGCTTTGATTATCAATGAGCAGAATGTGATAGAAACCAATGTACTGACCATTTCACCTTACAAGGAGATCCTTCACTCCTTGCTTTTTCATTTGCAGGAATGGCTCCATTTTAACTACTTACTCTTTCCATTGAATTCAGAGCAACAAGACCGCGATATGACTCCGATTTGGCGTCCTCTAGTAGGACGAGTAGTCACCCAGTTTGCGCAGCTTGAAGAACGCATCGAGACAGGAAGGATGCTCTATGCTCTGCTTTTCTCCAATAAAGAGCTTACGGATGCTATCAGTCACTTTGTACAGTCCCAGCCCCATACTGGTTCGCGGGCAGACTACTGGCATCAGGTTTTTACCACCTCAGGTGCAAAACGTAATCATCGTCCATCAAGGCAAGGCTTTCCCACACTCTACAGTCCCACCTTAGAAGCAGTCTGGGAGGATACTCAGCATCACTTCCCTACCATGCGCCCGTGGTTTCAAGATCTTACAGCCATTCTGCAGTTTCAGTATTCCATCTCTGTGAAGGATGTGGATGTAACTGATGAGTACTACCATCATCTTCTGCAAATGGTGACGATCAATCCACCGAAAAGAAAATAATCCTTGAGAGGATTGAACCTCACAAGGATTTAACGTGGAAGTGGAAGTAGTATGGTAATCAAGGTTCCGTGCAGACCATCACTAGAGGCGGTGATGGTACCACCATGACGTTGGATGATTTCTGCACTAATGGCTAGTCCTAGGCCACTCCCTGCTTGCTTTGCTTCCCCTTTATAAAACTTCTCAAACACATATGGTAATTCAGATGGAGGGATGCCACACCCTTCATCTTTGATTTCAATCCGAATCTGTTGTTCCTCCACATTCGTAGTGAAATGAACTTGGCTACCCCGTGAACTAAACTTAAAGGCATTATCTACTACATTGATTAGGACCTGCTTCAAACGATTCTCATCACCAATGATGGGTGGAATCGTTGATGGTAGCGCAACAACCCACGTGATCCCGAGCTGCTGGGCCCGCGTCTGAAATTGCCGATATACATCGTGAAGAAGATCGAGGAGATTCACTTCCTCCTTCTCAATCTCTAGATGATGGCTCTGTAGCTTGGAGAAGTCCAGTAATTCTTCAACCAGACCCGTTAAGCGATTGCTCTCCTTCACGATCACTTCTAAGCCTGTTCGCGTCTCCCTTTCATCCTTCAGATCACCGAGCAGTAAGGTTTCACTCCAGCCTTTAATGGAAGTGAGAGGTGTCCTTAATTCATGGGAGATGGAGGAGATGAATTCATTCTTCAGCTGATTGCTTTTCACAATCCCCTTGGCCAGATAATTTAAGGTATGGGCTAGATTGCCAATCTCGTCCTCCCGAGGATACGAAGCTCGTAATGAATAGCGCCCCTCCGCCATTTGACTAGCCACATGGGTTAGTTCTTCAATGGGTCGGATAATGGATCGTGCTAATAATCGGCTAAAGATGGTGACGAAGAGGACCACCATTCCGCCAATGGCAATGGCCCAGATCACCAACCTGCCATAGGTTGTATCCACTTGATCAATCGAGGTCACATAGCGAATGACCCCATCAAGATGATTCTCTGTAATCAGAGGTGCGGCGAAAGCCATTTGTCTCTCTCCAGATTGGGAATCTGTAAATATGGCAAGCTTACTCTCACCTTTTAAAGCTTGTCGCACATCTTCCCCATCGATCAGCGCTAGCCCTTGTACTGCAAAGCCAGATGAACTAAGGATGAAATTCCCTTTACCATCAATAAATTGGATTTCAATGGCTGGATCGCTGGATACTTGATTCATCATCATCCTGGAACGCTCTGTAAAGGTGGGATAGTAGACCTGATGACGATAGAGCTGCTGCGCACTCTCCATCCGATCCCGGAGCAGCTCTTCAATACTTCGATAATAATAATGATGCAAGGTGATGAGAAATAATCCTTCCAAGAGGGATACGGTGATCAGGATGATCAGTGTATATTGAAAGACCAAGCGATATTGGAGGGTATTCCCCTTCTTGCCAGTGGGATTCAGCTTTCGTAATTTCATCATTGACCCCTCCAGCAGTAACCAAATCCCCAGATTGCTTCGATATATATGGGCTGAGAAGGATCATCCTCAATCTTTTTTCGTAAGCGGCGAATGTTCACATCCACCACCTTATAATCTCCCACGTAATTCACACCCCAGATTTCATCAAGGAGATCATTACGACTCAAGGCGATGCCCTTATTCAACATGAAATGTCTCATCAAAGCATATTCTGTCGGCGTTAGATCCAGCTCCGTATTGTTTTTCCAGACCTTCTTCCCGTTTTGGTCCAAGGTAAAAGGCCCTGACTCGATGATCGTTATGGAGAGCACATTTTGATTATTGAGAAGTCGCCGCTGCAGTGCCTTGATTCTTGCCATAAATTCTAGCGGAGAGAAGGGCTTCGTCATATAATCATCAGCGCCAGCTAACAATCCTTCTACCTTGTCTAATTCCTGTGTCTTGGCTGTCAACATCATAATCCCGATTTGATAACCTTGACTACGCAGCTGTTTACATACCTCAATCCCATCCATACCAGGTAGCATAATATCGAGTACAGCGATGAGAATGGGCTTGCCACAACTCAGAAGCGCCAATGCCTTTTCACCTGTCTCTGCTTCTAGAACCTCATACCCTTGACGCAGCAGGTTCAGACGGACAAAGCCTCGAATTGAGGGGTCATCCTCCACCAATAGAATCGTATCGTTCATCGGTTTTCCCTCCTTTCCATCTCCACTAATATTGGAGGATTTGGAATCCAGCCTTGATCTCTTCATCAGATAACATGTAATGAGTGCCATTCGCTTGAGGATAGCGGACAGCGAGATAGCATATTTCCTCTTCTTCTGCTAATAATAAGAATTCCAAGCCTTTGGCTTGCCATGCTTTTTCGAATTGGTCTAATTGGTCTTTGTGAAGCGTGTAGAGAGAGAAAAGCTCTTCTCCTACATGTTGGTCTTCCGTGATGGCATAGAACTGAATCTGCCAGTCTTCTTGGGACAAAGCCTTTTCCTTGATGGTAAGCTGTTTGATCAAGCGTTCTGGAAAAATGAAGCGTAGCTTGGCTCCATAATGACTATAGCTCTGAGCTACGGTCTTAAAGGACTTCGTCTTTTGATCCCATGCACCCCAATTTTCGATGAAGGGCATCTCTGCATAAGAGAGGCCTTCACTACCAACAGCCTCAGAACAAGTTGCCACTTCAACAATCCCATCATGATTAATATCCATGCTAGGCAAATAATGGGGCTTCAGTGTGTTTACATATTGATCTTGTTCAGGCTTATCCCCATCGATTAAATCCACCAGTTGACCATCCTTAAGTCCAAGCACCGTCGTCACCGCTGAATGGGCACCTACTCCTAAGTCAAGAAAAATCGCAGGTTGCTCCGCAGTGAATTGTCCCGCTAAAATAGGATCTTCCATGCCATTCACATAGGGATCGAGTTCTAGTCGAGAAGTTACTTCGAGCTGTTGATCCTTTTCCCCAAATTGATACATGGTAGCAGTGAACGATTCATTCCGCCATAAATTAAACAAATAGAGTTCATTGAGTTGATCCTGATTTAAGTCTGTAATCACCAACTCATCATAGCTGCCTTCCAATAATAACTGCCATTCATCATCTTCATATTGAAGAACAGATAGATAGGCACTGGATGTACTATCATAGGTAGTACCGATGATCATTTCAGGACGTCCGTCACCGGTCACGTCCTGAAAGATCGCATCATTGACCTCGACACCGTTAAGTGGATATTGGCTGAGAGCTTGCCAAGTTCCATCATTCTGCTCCCGTAAGAGGATCAGTCCCATTTGCGATGTATTCTCTTTAAAAAAGGCGACTGCATCCTTCGTTTCCTCGTCATTGCAGCAGATAAAATGAATGGCACTTAATTGGTTTGCCCGTCGTGGCACAATGAGTCGGGAGCCATGTGGCAATGAAGCTTGTACTGCCTCACGGACTTTTGCTTCCTGATTGGGCAAGGTAGGAGCATGGATGAGGCTCACAGGATTCATGAGATTCTCGTTGCTACAACCAACCAATGTGAGCAGAAGTGTACATGCAATGAAGGGTTTTATCCAATACCCCATTCCAATTCACCTTTCTTCATGGAATATTCACTGAGTCTTGCATACTTATACTCTAGTACAGCTTGGGCTCAAAAAAGTGACGAAAAGGTAACAACCTTCGCAATTTGTTGTTACTCTTTTGATACTTCTCTTCGGGTCCAATTAGCTAAGCTAGGAAATGGCTAGAGTGATGACGACTTCAAACCTAAAAACATTAATCTGAAAGGATGATTTCAATGGATAAAAAGAAACGAAAAAAAGGTGCGTCCCTGGCAGGTATCGCACTATTAACTGGGGCAATCTGCTTTGCCAGCCTACCTACACTGGATATTCATGCTGAGCAGCAAACAAAGCCCAGTATAGAAGTAAGCTCTAATCAATCCAACCAGTCCAATCAATCCAGTCCATACTTTAAAGATGCAAAGATTATCAAGCAATATCAATTATCTGATAAGCTGGTGATTCTTCACCAGCAAGAAGGAGTATTGAGTGCTGATGGTGATATCTGGACCATCATGCTCCTAGGTCAACAATTTCCTGAATCACAGATCTACTATACCAACTTAACCATTGTCGCTCAAAACCCAAAGGATGGAAGCACCATCGTTCAAGCACTACCAGAGGATGCCAATGAGGGCTATGAACCGACCTTCACCCTGGTTCATGTAGCAAATGGAAAACAGCAAGGTATTCTTGTGGAAGCACCTACAGGTGGTAGTGGTGGAATTGTAAATTATCTGCTATATCAGCTCCAAGACAACCAACTGAAGCTCACCTTCTCCAATGAAATGAATGCACCTAAGATGGATTTCCGTTTTCTCGATAATTATCAATTGAAGCTCTATAACTATGATCTAAATCGTGTCATGCAATTACCCATTACTGAAAACAAAGAACAATATGATGAAGCGGGCATCTATGACAATGGAAAGGTCCTGCAAGCCAAACCACAAGATGTGGTCATGATTGACCCCTATGGTAAAGTCACCCCTATTGATATTGATAATGATGGGATCATGGAACTACAAGGCATCCAAAGCATCAGTGCCATCTATCATGCCAATGGCGTAGGCTATCTAATTAGTACCTGGAAATGGAGCCCTGAGGATTCTTCCTTCCATTTGATCAATATCGAAGCGGTATCAACCTTACCTGAATTGCTAGATCAAGGAGACAAATAACGAAATACTTTTGAACCTCTCAGGGCTTAAGCCATGAATGTTCTTGGCTATTCCATAAAACATAAAAGCAGCGATAAAGGTCCCACCTTATCGCTGCTTTTATGTTGATTCTACTTCTCAATTATTACTTATCACATTCTGTTTTTTAAATTCTCGCTCCTCAATTCTCGTTCTAGTTCTTCGCCAGTCCCTTCTTTAATAATGAAGGGCGATCCCAATTAAATGTCTTGCTCGCAATGAATAGAAATAAGAAGATCTCTACTCCTAGTACAATGGCATATTGGATAAACACATCGCTGATTCCTTGGTTAAAGACTAGTAATTCTCGAACACCGTTGATAATAGGCGTTAGCGGGATCACCGTGATCACAGGCTGCAGAAAGCTGGGCCAGGTCTCCGTTGGAAAAAAACCGCCACTCAAAAAAACAAAAAGTAAATTCATCATATTACCTACTGCTGAAGCAGCTTGGCTATTAGGGAGAAAATTACTCACCAGTAAGCCTGTCGCTAAAACAGCTAATGAGCCAAATAATAAAAGTGCACCGCAAATAAGTCCCGCTTGCCAGCTCCAATAAAAATGTACATCAAATATGAAAATACCAATAAGTAACACAAAGCTTAGTTGAATCATGATAATAAACAGCTTCGCCACAAGCACACTACCTAAATAGCTTTGCACAGAAAAGGGGGTGGCAAAAATACGCTTCAAAATCTCCTGCTCACGAAAACTAACCATCATAATGGGCAGACCAATCAACCCCGTTGCTGCGATACACATCCCAAGGATCCCTGGCGTGATATACGACATATAGCTCATCTCATCACGAGACTGCCCATCGCCAGCGATTCCCATTAAAACCATCATCACCACAGGAAAGAGAAAGGACATAATCGTAAATTGGCGATTACGCAAGATCATTTTAAAGTTGAGGGCAATCAGCTTAGACTGCTTCTTCATGCCGTAAACGCCTCCCTGTCATTTGAATAAATGCGTCCTCCAGATTGGGTACCAGCAACGAGATGGCTGGGGAGCCTTGACCTTGCTGAGCATAATACTGGTGTAATGCTGCCATCGTAGTAGATCCATGGCTACTCATAACACTCCACTGATGACCCTCATCAATGACCTTAGAGACCGCTGGCATCTGTTGTAGAACTTCTCTCGTCATATTGGCCTTAGGTACAACCAGCTTCGCCTCTAAATTAGCCTGATTCACAATCTCCTCCACGGTACCGATCATCTTGAGTTGACCATCCACCATTAAACCGATGCGATCACAAAGGAACTCCGCCTCCTCCATATAATGGGTGGTAAGAAGAATGGTAAGCCCTTCATCCTTCAACTGTCGAATCAAGTTCCATAAATCACGACGAGAGCTTGGATCCAAGCCTGTACTAGGCTCATCAAGAAAGAGAATCTCTGGCTGATTAATCAAAGCCAAAGCCAAAGAGAATCGTTGCTTCTGACCACCGGAGAGCTGCTTAATAAAGGACTTACGCTTCTCGAGCAGGCCAAACTTCTCCAATTGGGCTTCCAACTCCCGAGATGTATAGCTCATATTGTAGAAAAGTGCGTATAGATCAAGCATCTCCAGCAGGTTCAAGTTGGGGAAAAGCGCCGTTGATTGTAATTGGATACCAATTCTCCGCTTCACTTCCTCCCCTTCATGGGCCACTTCAAAACCACATACTTGGATCCTACCTTGATCATAATGGCGTAAGCCTTCGATCATCTCCAGTGTAGTGGTCTTTCCAGCACCATTCGGTCCTAACAAGCCAAAAATTTCATTGCGTTGGACCTGCAATGAAAGATCAGGAATCACCACACGGTTTTGATAATGTTTTGTTACATGCTCAAGCTGAATAATTGCTGTCATCTGCATACGCTCCCTTCTCCAACCATCTGCAATGCCGCTAGGTCATCATCTGACCAGGATCCAAATGCACTAATTCCTGTATGCTTGATAAGCGTGGAAAAATTGGCGGATAACTGCTCAACATTACTCTTCATAGTTAATTGAATAACCTCCTCCAGCGTTGGTGCATCA
Organism: Rubeoparvulum massiliense; assembly: GCF_001049895.1. Taxonomy (GTDB): domain Bacteria; phylum Bacillota; class Bacilli; order Rubeoparvulales; family Rubeoparvulaceae; genus Rubeoparvulum; species Rubeoparvulum massiliense. The sequence continues at coordinate 284,950 of NZ_CVPE01000006.1, read as the reverse complement.
ACGGTTTGGCGGAAGAGTAATTTTTCTCCCTCTTGAAAGAGGATTCGTTCCAACTCCTTCTTCTGACTTGCAATATGCTCCCGTAGGAAAAGTTGCGCCCGTGTTAAATCTTGCTGGGCAAAAACAGTTCCTGCAATCTGCTTCAATTGTCGATAGAGCATATGTAACACTAACGGAGCTTCCTGCTGTGAAAAAAGCATGTTGATGAGAACCGTAGCTTCTTGGCGATGAAATTGGCAGTATGTAAAGTGTTCATAAACAAGACCTTGCTGGCGAAAGGGATGAATAAAGGATTGATATGGATCAGCGCCAAGTAAAATAGTTAATAGTGAAAGATTGATACGCTCGATATCCTGACGAGTTCCAATCATTGTAGGAAAGGCAAGAGTAAGACCAAACCGATCATGGGGTGTAATGATCCGCTGTGGTGTAAGCCTGAATCCTTCGCTCTGATCTACTTGATCACCCTTGTCCTCATCTGACTGCCATCCACTGATCAATTCCTCAAGCCAGGCGGTGTCTATTCCATAGCTACTCAATGCCATCTTCCCATTTCCATATTCACGCCGAAAAAAAGAGGCAATCTTCTCCATGCTAAGCTGTTGCAGTTGAGCCTGTGACCCCAAAATCGAATTGGCTAGGGAATGCCCATGCCAGGCTGCTTGAAAGGCTTGCTCGCTAAAAATCCATTGGGGCTGCTTGAACCTTGTCATCATCTCCTCTTGAATGCTCTTACGTTCTTCCTCAAAATGATGGACATGATTTGGAAAGTTTTGTAGCCCCTTAAAAAAGGCTGATAAGCCACGCTTCAGTGCATCTACCTCTCCCTTAAATAAGAAAATCGTATAATCTCGTGTGGTACGCGCTTCAAACAGGCAGCCCTGCTGAAGCAAGTATTGCTCAAGAGGAATACCCTCCTGATCAGTTTGAAGCAAAAGATGTTCTATAAAATGACTAATTCCTGCTTCATCTCGCTGCTCATCCCGCGTACCAATGGCGAAAAAGATGAAACACTTTGGCAATTCAATCCCTTCATCTTCCTTCCAATACACATGAGGGACTTGCGAGGAAAGGTATTGATACTGAAGGGAACCCATCACTCGTCAACTCCTTTGTGTAGAATCACGCGTTGGTTCGTACACTGCTCCTTATGACCAACTGCCAGCATATAGATAACAGATTCGTTAATCCCATCCACATCAAGTAATTGATTACAACCATCATCATAGAAACCACCTAATGCCATACAGCCTATATCTAGAGCAGTCGCTGATAAATAAAGATTCTGAGCCATATGACCTGCTTCAAGTAGCGCAAAACGATAACCACGCTCCCCATATTTATAGGAAAGACGTGGAAATGTTGCAGTCATGAGAATGAGGAGTGCAGCATTTTCCACCTCTTTAGTGTAGTTGGTTAAGCTGGGAATCTCCTTAGAAACATCACCTCGTTGTAGGCATTCAAGACGGTGACCCTTCACATCGTAGTGATAGACTCCTGCAGGCACCAGGTCCATCTCGTATTGGGAGATCACATAACAGTCAATGGGGTATAAACCACCTGCTGAAGGATATGAGCGAGTATAAAGAGGGTCATCCATTCCTAATTGACCAGTGATCCCAAAACTTGTACGGAGGAGTAATGATATCTCCTCCAACTCCAATGGCTTCGCCATAAAAGCACGTGTTGTCTCTCGTTTGAGGAGAGCCTGATCTAAGCCCGTTAGTGTCCGCTCTATACTTGGAAGCCTGATAGAATCAGCACTAATATAGCTTTTAAATGCTTGCTTTGAAGCTTTCACAAAATTGGGATCAGCAAAGACACTACTAATCTTTCGAGCTAGTGCCTTCGCTGTAGTAGGCGTGAGCTTACTATGGAGGTGGTATTCCTCATATAAATAATGGGTATCTAGCATCTCACGATCAATCTTCTTCGCCAATATTTCCAACTCGGTGATTTCTGCCATTATGACACCTCCTTTTTATGGGAATGGATGAGGTACAGGATTCAGGGTAGCAAATGTGATAGGTTGCTCCCGTAGACCCAACTCAACAGGTAGATCATAAATACGTTGCGATCCAGCACGAGGTCTACAATGATCATTGGTAATCTCCGTCATCCCTGGAATGATCACTCTCACCACATGTAGCCCTAACTCGGCAATATCTGGTGTTGTTAAATCAACCACATAAAGAGAATAGCCACGTGCTTCTAAATGCTGGACGACCATGGTTAAATCCTCTTTGATGGAACAGGCTTCTTCATGAGGAATCATGACTCTGTCTGTGCATCCATAGGCAAATTGGATCAACTCACAGCGTTCTCGTTTCGTATAAAACTCCACATGGTCTTGGAAATCCTTAAAATCACTATAGTCATCAGCAAATGTCCGATCGATTCCTTGGACAAAATCTCGCTTCCATGAGACCCTTCCCTGTGCCAATTCTAATAAGGTCTTGGTTACAGCATCCTCATAGCGCGTACGAGCAGAGGCTGCGACTAACGTCCCGCCTCGGGGGTCGACCAGCATACCGAAGACTGTATGAACGGGAAGATCTAAGGTATAATCCATCAAATAGTAGTGAAGATTAGCAATCTTAAAGGTCGTTTGATACAATTCTGCAATCCGAGGGTGAGAAGATAAATCGATGACAGGACGTTCTAAGCGGTTAAACCAATGAATGGAGAAAGCATCTCGCTCTATCACTTCATAGATTCCCTTCAATACGGCTTCCTCAAAGCTGGCTGCACAACTCATCCCAGTTGAAATAGAGAACCAAACTAAATCTTCATCCATTTCAAAATACGGGAGATAGACCAACTGGGCAGGGAGATAGACAGATTGTCCCGATTTCCAGTTCACTCCCTCCACCCAACGTAAACGTCGCTCTGTGGTAAACGGAAGAAAAGGAAACGTAGCATTTTGGTACTGCTCCCGATGATAGAGTTGAAACTGTTCCGGATGCACCACAGAAGCCCCTGCTCGCTCCAACTCCAGATAAGTGGCAAAGGTCAGCTTGCTTTTATCATAGATAGCACCACAGTACCGTTCGACTCCTTCACCAATGGCTGAAAAAATCGCTTGATCGCGAGTAAACCCTGCTCCACTACTAAATATGCTATTCCCATTCTTCTGATTAAACAAAGCAGTATTAGCACTCAAGGCACCTGCAACATAGATTTTTGGATCATCTGGTTCAGGTAGCCACTCTAATACTTCTTTAATAATCCCTACTTTTTCATCCACACATTGATACAGCAAGCCCTTTCACTCCCATCATCTTTGGGAGACTGGTTCAGTTTTCTCCCGTTCCTCCTGATATGCATATGGACTCATAAAAGGTTTTACCATTGGTCGATCCTGTCCATGACATGTTGGGCATCGTGGTACCCTCATAATACGGTGGCGTTTCTCCATAGGCTGACGTAAAAGGTGAATATCAAGAGTATGCATATTCGCATCGGGTTCCACGTATAATGTCTCATAATGAACCCACTTAAAAATATCCAGTGCCAACCGTTGACTAAGATAGGAAATAGCCAGCCCATGATATTCGTCTTGTTGGGGTTTTTGCAATAAGCCCTGCTCCACAGCTGCGTCCACTTGAGCTACTTCGAGGTGATGGGTCTGATTACTCTGTAAACGTGTGTAATAGCATTGGTAGCAAGCCGTCTCATGGGGAATAACAAAGGGGCCATAGCCTCCCCCCATCCCATTCACATACCCTGGTAAAAAGGCGGTTTTCATCTCTAGGGCAAGGCGATTTAGTGCTAAGAAGAAGGGAAGATCCTCATAATCCCTTAATGCCACCAGAAGCTTAGATGTTCTTCCGTTTAGCTCCTGCTTTACCATGGCAAAGCACTCTTCTTCTGTAGAGGCCACGCGGATTGAGGAAACCTTGGTATAGTCCATCATTAACTTCTCAATATTCTCTTCTGGTATATTTGTATAGGTTTGATAAAGTGAGATTGCAGGTTGATTTTCAAGCAGATAAATTACTGTTACCTCTGCGTAATTCATCTGTTGTAAATGTCGGGTCACTTCCATAAATAGTAATCCATTGCCCACTAGTAAGATGGGAGCTTTCTGCATCAATTGTTTTTGCTGTAGCACGCCAAGATGCTGAAAGGTTCTTTGGACCATTCCTTGAAAAGTAGGTGCCTCCACGGGCTCAGGACTTACTTCAATCAAATTACGGCTCAGCAATGCTTGGATTGCCTCCTGTAGCTCTTCGCTAGGAATCGCTAAAGCTTCTGCAAGTTCGTTTATACGCTTTCTTCCTGTTAGCTCTGGAAGGAGCGGATGTAAAACGCGTTGAACGCCCTCTCCTTGAAACTGAAAGGATCGCTGTAAACCTCGTATAATCACCTGGTCGTCACGTACCCACAGGTAGGTCACACTATCACGTAACTTTACATAGCTTTGAATTAACACCTTCACCCTCCTAACCCTTCTATCCCCACCTACTCTTAAGAGGGGCGAATCATAACAATTCTTTATAAACGTAATGCTCAATAGAGCAAAGCCAATGACCTATTTGAAGAAACCTCTAAAGCCTCTTATGAGGTTAATTGCTCTAATTAACTACCTGTTGAAGTACAGAAATAGCAGCAGCAACACCAGATTGCGCCTGCTGCCATTGGTGCATCGAACACGGCTGTTTGTGCATTCAATTCGGTTACTTGAAACATGAAGATCCCTCCTCTTAATTTTAATATTGTTAATTTTCTGTATATTTTATGTGTGCCTGCCCCTCTTAAATGGTTTAGGTGGAGATCCCTTGGGATCACCACCTATTTTATTACAGTTCATTCACTTGTCCATCGTTCAATATGCCCATATTTTTCATTTAATTACTGCTAGATATTAAAATAACAGGATGCTATCTATGGATAAAGTAACACTTTAATGCAGCCCTCCAACTTCCCATCGAAGAGGTCATAGGCCCGTTGCGCTTCAGCTAATGGTAAGCGATGTGTAATGATATCTCGCGGATCGATCCGCTCTTTTACTAACATGTCATACAGGATGGGCATAATATGGGGAACCGGTGCTTGCCCCATTCTCAACGTAATATTACGGGAAAAAAAGTCCCCAAGAGGAAAAGCATTATACTTCATTCCATATACGCCTACAATTTGGACTGTTCCCCCTTTACGAACAGCATGGCTTGCAATCTGTAAGGCACTAATGGTTCCACCTTGGAGTCGTAACGCCGTTTGTATGAAATCAAAGGTAGATTTCTTTCCATCCATTCCCACACAATCGATGACCACATCTGCACCACCGTGGGTAAGCTCCTTGAGATATTGCCCTGTTTCTTCAACCTCTGTAAACGGTACCGTTTCCACATGATTGGTGCGCTTAGTATGGTGGAGACGCTCATTCACATAGTCTACAGCGATGACACGCTTCGCACCCTGTAGCCATGCAAATTTTTGAACCAATAGACCCACCGGACCACAGCCTAATACCACCACCGTATCCTTTGCTTTTACATTTGCGTCAGTTACAGCCCAATAAGCTGTGGGCAATATATCAGAAAGAAAAATCAGATGATCATCCTCTAATTCACAATCTGGGGGAATCAAGAAGGGCATGAAATTTCCGAATGGAACACGAAGATATTCTGCCTGTGCCCCTTGATAGCCTCCAAACATTTGGGAATAGCCGAGATAGCCCCCTAATGCACCGTTCGGATTCGACCTGTCACATTGGCTCTCTAACTGATGCTCACAATAGTAACAATGTCCACATGCCACAGTAAACGGGATCACCACCCGATCTCCTCGCTTTACCTTAGATACGTCAGGTCCAATCTCCTCCACAATTCCAATCGGTTCATGGCCAATCACATAGTCTTTAGGCAGATTGGGAATCATGCCATGAAACAGATGGAGATCAGAGCCGCAGATGGCTGTCTGGGTGATTCGAATAATAATATCATCCTTATTTACGATATCGGGATCTGGTACCTCTTTGACTAGAAGCTCCTTCATTCCTTGATAAGTGACCGCCTTCATCTCATCACCTCAAACAAGAATCTCATTGCAGAGATTCTCGAGCTCTCTTCTAACCATTACTCTGTACGATTAAGGAGGATCTCATCCATGTAACTCGTCAACGCATAGATTACTTAAAATTGGTAAAAGTAAACAAGAAAGAATTCTATTCACCAAAGGAGTGTGGACCATGTTCCATCAACAAATTCTCGGTCAAATTCGCCAATGCGAACAAACCATTCAGCAATTAATGCAACAGACACAACAAGCATCGCATATGTACCAATCCATGATCCAACAACAGGTACAAACCATACAAGCCCTTCAAGACTCCCTACAACGGGAGCAGCGGGGAATTCAAGTTGTTGAACAAGCACTACAAGGTCATCAGCTCGCGATGCAACGGATGCAAAGCGCCATGCAGATTTGTAATCAGCTTGAAATTTCCCTCAATCAATCTGTCTCCTCATTGGATGCTATGAATCAAAGCGATTTAGATCAACATCCTTTTTCCAATCCCACTTAAAGAATAAGGGAGAAAGAGCTGCAGATCCACATGCAGTTCTTTCTCCCTTATTGCTACCTATTCAAATGAGCCCTGAAGTCGACTTACTCCGATTTCAATGTGGTTGCAATACCATACCAAATATGATCCACTCGTTCTGCTAGAGCCACAGCATCTTGATAGACCCAGCCAACGAGATCCCGCCAGGCTCGTAGTTCCTTCTCAAGGGGTACCACACCTCTTGTGATATCACTACCAATGATAATGACGGGTCGATATACATCCCCTACTGCAACTTGTCGCTCCAAAGCTCTCCACTGATTGAATAATTCCTGCCAGTATTGACGAAGCTCCTCAAGCTTGCGATCTTCTTCAGCCTGTTTCCTACTTATAAAGCTTAAGAGAATCCACATCTCTAGTCCTTCAATAATAACTGGGCTTGTTGAGCGCGTAATGCGGTTCAGTTCGGACTGCCAATGATCCCACCCTACGAACCAACGGGAATCCTCAATGTCAGACCAGTGCTGCAATGAGGTCGTTGAATCACTCCGAGCAATCCAGGGGACTGGCGTGATCAACGCCACCTTATCAAGAGAAAAATCGTAGTGCTTCAACACCCACTCCCTTTTTCCATTCCAATACCCGCCTGTAACGAAGTGCATTGCCAGCTCCCCCTCCCTTCATACGCAATCGTAAGCCGAAATCCATGGCATGGCGGAAGATCAAGCTGCCAAAAAGGGATGGAAGCAGTGAACTGACTAAGCAGTCGCAATGTACCACCATGGGCGATGAGCATGGCATAGGGCACATGCTGTTCATGCATCTGTACAAGTAGAGCTTCCCAGCCTGTTCTTACCCTTTCCTCAAACGATTGCCAGCTCTCTCCCTCTGGTGGTGTCATACCATATGGATCATCAAGCCAGTGAGAATAGAGAGTGCAAAGCTCGGGGTCAGCCATAATTTCTGCATAAGTTTTCCCTTCCCAACGGCCGAAGTGATACTCACGAAACTGGGGTAAAAGCTCCACCTTCTTCGTAGGAAAGAGAATCTGAGCAGTCTCTCTGGTCCGCTCTAAATCGCTGGTGAAGATCAATCCTGGCTCCATTTGTACCTCAAGTAGCTTCCTGCGGAGGCACTTCACTTCCTCGATACCTTGTAAGCTTAAAGCCTCATCGGTCCAGCCGATATAACGATGCTCAAGATTTCCTTGGGTTACGCCATGACGAAGACAGTCCACAACCATGTGAGAAACCATAGACCGCTCTCCACCCCCTCTACGCTTGCCCCTAATAAATCGCCAGTTAAACCACCAAATTGCTTGAGATACCCGCGATGGAGCAAATATCCGAAAAGATAGGCCATGGGAATGAGTAGCAGTAGCCAGTGATACCATGCATCATTGAATAGGAAAAGGAGAAGTAGCATGAGTAACGAATAGACCAGCCAAATTAATGTAATCCGTTTTGGCGCATGGAGATGAAAAAAATATCCTAAGCCTTCCTGCTTGGCCATCGGTCCTTTAATAAGAAGGTGTAGCATCACGATGCGTGAGCAACAAGGAATCAGCATTAGTACAGCAAATAGCTGTTCTTCTAAGCCAAGCATACTCTCATAGATAAAAAACCAACGCCATAGGATTAAAAAGAGAAATGAGATGACCCCGAAGGCACCAACACGGGAGTCACTCATGATCTCCAGACGCCGTTCCTTTTTGGCATAGGAGAAAAAAGCATCACTCATATCGATCCAGCCATCGAGATGCATCCCACCAGATAAAAAAGCCAATGTGGTAAGGGTGAATAGGGATAAAAAAAGATAGGATATCTGCCACTTGATCAGGAAAATGTAGAGGAAGGCAATCACAACTCCAAAGATAAGACCAAGTAGTGGAACCAGTAGTAGACTTCTGGTCACACGACCTTCCTGAAGAGGTATCGTTTTTCCAAACGGAATGGAAGAGAAAAATTGCATGGTGAGGCACCAGCCATCCCACCAGCGTTGCCATTGTTCCTTCACGTTATTTCGCCCCCTGCCAGCTCTGAAGAATCTGCCAAATCCGCCCCATATCTAGGTGTTGGCATACATGAGTTGTCCAAGCTTCATAAGCAGCTTCCCTACTTTCTCTGCTGCTCTCCTCTATTTTTCGACCATTGGTAGCAAGGGAGTCTTCTGCTGGAATTTCGAGACCCTTTACATAGGGAATGACACCAAGCACCGGAATGCCTATCCGCGCTTCAATCAGCTTAATCCCGTCTTGAAAGAGCTGTAGATCACCACGGAACTTATTAATGATGATCCCTTGCACACGCTTTCGTTCTTCCTTTTCTAGAAGTTCAATGGTTCCCACAATGCTTGCAAAAACACCACCACGTTCAATATCTGCAATGAGGAGAACTGGAACATCAGCCAGCTCTGCCACCTTCATATTGACGAGCTCCCGATCCTTGAGATTTAACTCCACAGGGCTTCCTGCACCCTCTAGCACCAGATAATCCACTTGTTCAGCGAGGCTAGCCATTGCTTGCCGAATCACTTCACAGCCTCGCTCATACCAGTCTAGGCGATAGGACTGACCAGAAACTACGCCGACCTCTTCTCCTCTGCAATATAGGCGGGCTTGCATCTCGCCCTCAGGGACGAGGAGCAGTGGATTCATCTCTACAGTAGGTAGGATCCTTGCTGCTTCAGCTTGCATTGCTTGAGCAGCGCTGATCACCTGATGGCTCCCCATCCTAACAAGATAATTCGACATATTCTGTGATTTGAAGGGTGCTACCCGTACCCCTTGATGACGGAGCCAGCGGCACAGTGCGATGCATAATAAAGACTTCCCTGCATCAGAAGATGTGCCTTGTACCATAATTCCTTTCATCTTCGCTTCCTCCCTACCCAATGTACAGATTTGCTTTCTTATGTCCAATTACCACTTCGTTCGTTGTGGAAGTCCATACTCGATCAAATAAGCCTGATCCGCCATGGCCACGATCTCCTGATGTAAGCGTTGAAGAATTTCAATATAGCATTGTGTCCAAGGATCATAGAGAAACAGCGGTTCATGGGCGATTTCGTTAGAGACTAAGAGACAGGTAGACTGTGTAGCCATCTTCTGCAAGGGCTGAAGAATGTGCAGTCGCATCTGCTCCAATAGAAAATCAACACTTCGGAGTTCTCCGTTTTCTCCGACCATGCTGAAAGCTGGTTGGAATAGTTCATTACTCAACCAGGTGGTTAAACAGTCGATGAGAAGCACATCATCTCTCTCTAGAGCGGGCACCAGCGTCATCATCTGCACAGGCTGTTCCCAAGTCACCCAAGGGTAGCCACTGCCGTGGCGATCCAGTTGATGACGTTCAATCCGTTCCCTCATCTCATCATCGCTTATGTGGCTAGTTGCCAGATAGATCAGCCTCGCTCCACCGCATCGCTCATGCAGATCATCATAGTAGGATCTCGCTAGCCCTTCAGCGAATCGGCTCTTTCCGCTACGTACTCCACCTGTAATGAAAATTAACATCACCTACTCCACTCCTCTAAAACCTGTAGTAAGCGATCATTTTCTTTTCTTCCTTTAATGGCCAAACGAAGATAGCGTCCTTGAAGTGGTGGGAAATTATAGGTATGTCGAGCTACGATGCCATGAAGTGCAAGATGCTTCAATAAGGGTGTCAGGTCTTCTTTTTCCCGTAAGCTTAATAGATAGTAATGGACTACACTAGGTGAGTGATTGAAGCCTAACTTCTCTAATCCAGCGAAGATTCGTCTGCGTTCCCCTTGAACATACTGCTGTGTTTGCAGAACATATTCCTGTTCTTCGAGGAGTTGCTTACCAAGAAAGAGCGCGAGGTGATTCACATTCCAAGGAGGGGTCCAACGACGAAGCCGTGTAATAATCGATGGATTGGCGAATAAAGCCCCTAGGCGTAAGCCAGGAACATGGTACATTTTTGTAAATGAACGAAGCACAATGAGATTGGGATATTGAGTAATCCAAGGAACCAATGAAAAAGGCACATCCTGAAAATCATAAAAGGCCTCATCCACAATAAGAAGAATTCCCCGCTGGGCTGCTGCTTCGACCAGAGCGCACAAGTCTTCTTGAGGGTATGCTACACCCGTTGGATTATTGGGATTGCAGAGGAAAATACCATCAAGAGCCTGTAATTGTTGGAACACCTCGTTCTGATCCCAGCACCAGCCATTCTCCTCATGTAAAAGAAGTGGATGAATTCTTGCATTCACCCCTACTAAGGCTTGCTCATATTCTGAGAAGGTTGGTCGAAGGATACCTACATCGCCATCGGTAAAAAGACGAGCGACCAGATAGATCAATTCAGCGCCACCATTGCCCAGCAGTACCATGGTAGGATCGATACTTTCCACTGCTGCCAGTTTAGCGAGCAGGGATTCTCCATGCTGCTCGGGATATTGAAGAAGATGGCTCCATTCCAACTGTACCACCTCTTGGAGCCATGGTGGTGGGCCCATGGGGTTCAGATTCACACTCATATCGATGATGGTTGCTTCTAGAGGTTGCGAAAGCCCTAATGCCTGATAGATTCCTGCCACCTGGGACCCATGCTCAGGGAAGGACATTAAAAACCCCTCCTAATCCAATAAGGAGTAGCATGGCTAAGGTTGTACGTTCCATAATCTGAATCGCTCCTTCAATCTGCTTGGTTGCTAAAGGATAGAGGGGATCACCCATCCTTGGTCGGTCCTCTGGGATTCCTTGATAATAATTACGACCACCGAGCTGTACACCGAGTATTGCTGCGGTTGTGGCTTCACCAAAGCCACTGTTAGGACTGGGATGCTTCCGTGCATCGCGGCACATCACTCGCCAGGCTTGACGCCAACTGATTCCAACAGCAGGTCGATTTACTGAGAGCATTAATAGAGCAGTTAATCGACTTGGGAGCCAATTGAGAAGATCATCCAGACGAGCAGAGCCCCAGCCAAATGCGAGATAACGCTCATTCCGATACCCTACCATGGCATCACAAGTATTCACCGCACGATAGAGTATCGCTCCGAGTCCACCACCAAAAAATGCGTAGAAGAGTGGTGCAATCACCGCATCACAAGTATTTTCTGCTACCGTTTCCACAGTGCCTCGAACGATTTCGCTTTCACCGAGGTTTGCTGTATCTCGTCCCACAATCTGCCCAAGTGCCTGACGAGCACTGGTGAAGTCTTTCTGTTGTAACGGCTTCGCCACCAATCGTGCTGCATCACCTAAACCCTTCACCGCTATTGTGGACCAAATCAATACTCCTTCAAGAAAATAACCAAGGTATGGATGGAATCCGTACGCTACCCTTACAAGCACGATGACAAGACCTCCCACAATGGTAAGAAGAAGGAGTACCATGAGCACACCTTGGGCCATACGATACCTTCCTCGATTGAGTAAACGATCCCCAAGATAAATCAGCTTCCCCATCCCGACAACGGGATGGGGTAACCAACGGGGATCGCCTAAGATCCGGTCAAGAATATAGGCGAGGATGATAGGAATGATTGTTATTTCTGCATGACCAAAGAATAATCCACTCATTTGCTCAACCTATTCTGTAAATTGGTCAGGATAGAGGATCTGTGCCATGGCTCGTAACCCTTCCACGAGTCGTGGTCCTGGACGGGAGGTTTCGTCGCTGGGTAGAGCATGAATCTGCTTTTGTGCAATGGCTTGAACGCCTTCCCAACCAGCGCGGGTGAGGAGCTGTGTATCCCACTCTGGTACATAATCAGCATAGGTAACCATGATTACACTTGGGTTGGCTGCAATGACATCCTCCTCATTCCATTGGCTCCAGCCTTCTGTTTCACCTGCGATATTCTTTGCATGTAGCATAGTTAACATCTCGTCCATGAAGGTACCTTTCCCTGCAGTATAAAGATCCTGAGAGACTTCAATCCAGACGCTTGGGGCAGCCTTCACATCAGCCACCTTTTCAAGAATTGCATCTACTTCAGTTTGCATCTCCGAAATCAATTGTTCTCCTGCCTCTTCAGTACCGGTAACCTGAGCAATCTGACGAATGGATTCGTATACCTCTGGGAAGGAGGCGGCGGTCTCAATGGATATCACTTGAATGCCTGCTTGACGTATCTGCTCAAGTCCATCCTGTGAGGTTAGAGCTGAAGAAGCCTGAGCCAGTACTAAATCTGGTTGTAATTCCAGAATCGCTTCCACATTGAACTCTCTTCCCCCTACCTTCGTTTTCTCTTGCACTGCTTCTGGATAATTATCATAATCAGATACTCCCACAACAGCATCACCTAAACCTAAAGCAAACAGGATTTCGGTATTGCTAGGCACAAGGGAAACGATCCGTTGTGGCTGTGCTGCAGTCTCTTCCTGTACTTGCTCTTGTACAGGCTCTTGCACTGGTGCCTGTGGTCCTGTAGCTTCATTACCACATCCCACCATCAAGCTGAACATGGCAACAAAGGTAAGTAGTAAAAGGATATTTCTCCGATTCAAATGTTGCATCCAATGTTTCATGATAGATTCCTCCACAATTATAATTTGTTGACAGTAACGTTACTTAATTGACCTACCACATGGATAGGAAGCTGATAACGCTGGCGAAGCGCTGGTAAATCTTGAGCTGCCATACTAAAAACAGCACAGGTAGCAGGACCTGCAGATTTTTTAACATCAATTTCAATAGATTCTGCTGGTAGATACGTTAACTGAGCAGACGCTGCCAACTGTTCAGCCTCAAATTGAATCCCCTTGGACCCAACGGGGAGGAGATCATGTACTACAGGTAAAGAAGCAAGCTCCTGTAGTACTTCGATGGAAATAATCTCTTCATCATCCATCCGTACTTCATCATGGGGACCGCATTTGGGGAGTCCTGCACAGAGGATCAGATCGTCAGTTTGACTTTGACCAGGGCGAAATTGGTCCCGTGGAACAACGCCAAGAACGGTGACACCTAAGGCCGTCTGCTGCGTTGGAATATTCTCCTCTGATGTACCAGTAAACTGCTCATCCTTGACTAAGCCTGCTTTTTGCGAATAAACCTTGATACCTGCAAGGATCTCTTTCCCATAGGGTTCCATCTCCACAGCAAGACAATCGATAACGAGAAAAGGGCGTGCACCACTGGAAATCAATTCCATCAAGGGCACACGTACCGCAAACATCCCTAGAGTGAACGGATCAATTTGTACTACATCAAGAGGCTTACTTCCGATTCCCCCATCAGAATCACAAGCGATGACCAACATTTCCGATTGATTCACTTCTAGCACCGTTAGATCACGTACACGATTTAGTCTTCGAAACCAGCTTGATTCATCTTGATTCATGCCATCCTCACTCCTCTTTCAAAAAAAATACCACCTATCCTCCTCGGATAGGTGGTATTACTGCTGAGATAACGGAAGCCCGTACAATATGTACCTAGGTCGCAACAAGATCGTGAGCTGCTCAAATACATCCTAGTTCAACAAGTATGACCCGCTATCACCTCTCACCCCCCGAAGATGTGAAACGTTAGAGCGAGGCAGGTCTACTGACTTATACGTCATCCTACTTTGGTTCCTTCCCATCATAGCAGCCTATTACTAGACCAACTATCACAGTGGCATCACCATTTCGTCAGCATTTACAGTTGCGGGGACAGCTCTGGTCTTTCACCAGATTCCCTATTAAGCCTGTGCTGGCACCTCATGCTCATTCTCTATTAAATTGATCACATCTGAATCTAGCTCTTATCATACCGAAATTAGATTCGCGTCGCAAGTATAATTGTGAGACCGTCCGGCTTCGACCGCATGATTGATCCAGTTTATCTGCCTCTATTCACGCTGATCCTACCGCTTTGCGACTAATGACACCACTCAAAAAAGTGAGCATAACATGAGCTGCCGTCTTTACGGTTTTTTGTCCCTCATCGCGGAGAGGGTCCAAGCAAACAATATCCATGCCCTTTACCTTTGGGTCTAATCCTGCTAAGCGCACTGCTGCAAAAAGCTCATCGGAGCGCATTCCCCCAGGCGCTGCAGCAGGTGCCGCTGGGCCAAAGGCAAGATCGAGTACATCCATATCCACCGTGAGATAGATGGTATCCACCTGCTGTCGCAAACGTTGAAGTGCTGTTTGGGCTACCTCTTCGATCCCCCGTTTTCTTACTTCATGGAGCGTAATAACTCCAATCTGCTGCTCATCTGCATACTCCTTTAGACTCTTACTATTAAAGAAGCCGTGCAATCCAATATTAACCACATCTTCTCCGCGAATCAGCCCCTTTTCAAGAAGGAAACGAATGGGTGTTCCATTGGTGGGACCATGAGGAACCAAGGAACGAAGGTCAAAGTGGGTATCTAGCTGAAGGATACCGATCCGCTCTTCTGGGTGTGCCTTCTTCCAACCACGTAGCAGCATGGCTGTGATGGAATGATCTCCGCCGATGGCAATGGGGAGAAGTTGCGAATGATGGGTTCGCATAGCAAACATGGCATCCGTTATCCATTGATGGGTCAAAAGAATATCGGTTGCATGCTGCTGAACATCTCCTAGATCCACTACCCGTAAAGGCGTGAGGTCCACGTCCCATTCCACATCATAGGGATAGAAATACTTCCAGGCCCTGCGGAAAGCATCGGGATGCTCACTGGCTGCCGAAGCACTTAGAGAGGAGCGGGAGAGAGGGACACCGAGAATGGTTACATCGTATTGATTCCAATTGGGTTCGGCTGTGCCATGCAGTACAGCCTCTGGCAGCGTGCTAATCCATTCATGTACACGGGGATCGGTAACAGCTGTCTGCGTCCAACGAAATGGCGGTGGTGTGAGGAGTGGATATGGGTAGCTTACCATACTACTTCACCATCCTCTACCACAACCTGACCCTCTTTCATCACCATTGCCACATGATTCATCCCGTAATGATAAAAAAGTTGAAGATAGTCAGATACGGCAAAGAGTACTAGATCCCCCTTCTTTCCTACCTCAATACTGCCGATCTCATAAGCACGGCCAACAGCATGAGCAGCATTGATGGTTACAGCTGTCATACATTCTGCAGGCAACATCCCCATTCCTTGACAGGCTAGATTCATAATCAAGGGAAGATTCACAGTAGGTGATGAGCCTGGGTTAAAATCGGTGGCTAATGCCACTGGAACACCAAGATCGATCATCTGCCGTCCATTGGCCATCGGTGCGCGAAGGAAGAAGGCAGTACCAGGCAACAGCACTGCCAATACCTTGCGTTCTGCCATTCGCTGTAAGCCAGCCTCACTAGCACGAAGTAGGTGATCTGCAGAGATGGCTCCCAATTCTGCAGCGAGCTCTGCTCCGCCAAAAGGTACCAATTCATCCGCATGGAGCTTCGGTTGTAAGCCTAGCTTCTGACCAGCTTCCAAGAGCATACGGGTTTGCTCCTGATTAAAGACCCCAGCTTCACAAAAAACATCCTGAAACTGAGCCAATTTCTCTTCTACAACGGCAGGTAGCATCTGACTGATGATCTCCTGTATATAATCATCAGGTGCTGATGCATACTCTTTCGGAACAGCATGGGCTCCCATGAAGGTGGAGACGATATCGATGGGATGCTCTTGGTGGAGCTGTATAGCAACCTGTAATTGCTTCCGTTCTGTCTCCCAGTTCAGTCCATAGCCACTTTTCGCCTCCACGGTTGTTACACCATGACGTAGAAAAGCATCCAGTCGACCCATGGCTACCTGCTTCAGCTCTTCGAAGGTAGCTCTACGTGTAGCTTCCGCTGTGGCATGAATGCCGCCACCTGCGTTCATAATTTCAAGATAGGTGGCACCCTTTAAGCGTTGCAGAAATTCTCCTTCGCGGCTTCCGCCAAAAACAAGATGTGTATGAGGGTCAATGAAGCCAGGCGTTACCACATGACCAGCAGCATTGATAATCCTCGCTTCCCACATCCGATCGCCATACTTGGGCACTAAATCAGCGTCCCGACCCACCGCCTGAATCATACCATCTTCGATCCATACGCTCCCATCAGCGATCAGTCCTAATTGACTCATCTCGCTTCCTATTCGTGGACCTTTTCCTCCATCAGCCATGGTGATCAATTGAGATGCATGGCGAATCCAAATGGGTTTCTTACTTTTTGCTACCATCTCCCATCCTCCCTAGCCACTTTAATGTTTCCCACCTTATGCATACTTTACCATGTTATTCTCTCCTCGCCTATCATAAAGTCTGGCCTTAAAGAAGCTGATCACATATTCAAAGCAAAAAGCTGACCCAAAGACTTCCCTCTGGATCAGCTTCTTGTAATCGATATTATATACTTACTCCCTAATGCTTACTTCCCAGTATTAGCTAACCGTAGAATCGTTCGAACATTCATCTCAACACCAGTGGTTAGAACTGCTTCATTAATATCGAAATGATGATTATGGTGACCAGCGGGACGATCTGTTCCTAGCATATAGTAGCAAGCCTTCCCTCCGTGAGATTGAACCCTTCTCATAAAGTAAGCAAAATCCTCTGCTCCACCTATGGGGACATAGCGCTTGATTTCATCCAATTCGATTACCTTTTCTGCCTCTTCGTATAGCAATTCAACCATCTCTGGATCAGCATCGCTACTACATGTTCCACCTGCCATGACGATCGTATATGCTACATCGTACATTTGCGCCGCAGATGCGATGATCCGCTTTGCTTCTTCCAACATGTAAGCATCGATCTCACTGGTTTCACCACGAGTTTCAATTTTGAGAAAGGCATTGGGTGGGATTATATTGCGCCCTTGGCCTGCTTGAAGTACTCCTACATTGATCCGCGAGGCCCCTTCGCCATGACGGGAAATAGCATGGAGATTGAGTGCTGCTGTTGCACCGGCTAATAAGGCATTCTTCCCTTCCTGTGGTGCTGCTCCTGCATGGGCAGGTAGGCCAGTAAAGCTCACATCCAGCTTGGTCGTTGCGAGAAAGCGAGTAGCAGCACAAACAAACCCGCCACTCTTCCCACCATTACAGCCAATATGACCACCAAGGATATAATCCACATCGTCGACCACACCTGCTTCCACCATGGCACGGGCACCACGAACACCCTCTTCACCAGGTTGGAAGATGAGCCGAATGGTTCCATGGAGTAAATCTTGATGAGCAGCTAGAATTTCTGCAGTTCCCAATCCCATAGCAACGTGACTATCATGACCACAAGCATGCATGGCCCCTGGATTCTTGGAAGCAAATCCCTCCCGATATGGACGATGCTCATCTGATTCTGCCTCCTGAATATCATTGGAGTCCATATCGAAACGGATAGCGATGACAGGACCAGGTCCACAATTTAATTCCGCAACAATACCAGTCTTTCCTCCTGCCATTTGTGCGATCAATTCTGGGTCAGCACCTTGGGTGATGGCACGCTTCATCTCCTGGTCTAGCTTCTCCTTCGTTGGCACCCCCATCATATCAGCTTCAGAAATCACATCCGCACCAAAACGTACGGAGTAACCCCAGTCTTTTAGACAGTGAATAATCTTCGATGCTGTTCGGAATTCCGTCCAACCTGGCTCAGGATAACGATGAAAATCACGCCGATAATCAATCAGTCGATCTCGTAAATTCTGAATCTCTTCAATAATCTTTTCATCCATGATACTCATCCCTTTCGTCCAGTATAGAATGGAAAAGGCTCAGCTGAAGCGCACCTCAACTGAACCTTTCTCTGCATTATTTTGCTGCCAAACGCAAGACTGTCCGTACATTCATTTCTACACCTGAAATCAGAACACTTTCATCAAAATCAAAGTGATTATCATGGTGTCCTGCAGCACGATCTGCACCGAGCATATAATAGCAACCTTTACCACCATGAGCTTGTACAGTACTCATGAGATGGGCAAAATCCTCTGCTGCGCCTAGTGCTGCATAGTCGATTACATTTTTAATAGCAGGAATATGAGCTGCCTCTTCCTTCATGATTTGGGCAATCTCTAGGTCGCATTCGCCACCGCTAGTACCGCCCACCATCTGCACATCATATTCCACATCATACATGGCAGCTGCAGCAGCGGCGATCCGTTTGCTCTCTTTCACCATATAGGCATCAATTTCACTGGTTTCACCACGGGTTTCAAGTTTCATAAGGGCATTGGGAGGAAGGATGTTCCGACCTTGACCAGCATTTAATACACCTACATTGATCCGAGAGGCGCCTTCACCATGACGGGAAATAGCATGGAGATTGAGTGCTGCACATGCTGCAGCAAGTAAAGCGTTCTTCCCTTCCTGTGGTGCTGCTCCCGCATGGGATGGAACCCCTTTATAGGTCACATCGAGCTTGGTTGTGGCAAGGAACTTACCTGTTGCACAGACGAAGTTACCTGACTCTCCGGCTTTAAAACCAATATGACCACCGAGAATATAGTCCACATCGTCTACCACACCTGCTTCGACCATAGCACGAGCGCCACGTACGCCCTCTTCACCGGGTTGAAAGATCAGACGGATCTTCCCATGAAGCTGATCCTTAAGGGAGGCCAACACTTCTGCAGTTCCTAGACCCATGGTGATGTGACCATCATGACCACAAGCATGCATGGCACCCGGATTTTTTGAGGAGAAGCCTTCTTTATAGGGACGATGCTCTGCAGATTCAATCTCTTGAATTTCATTCGAGTCAATATCAAAACGCAGGGCAATAACAGGTCCTTCTCCACAATCTAATTCTGCCACCAACCCTGTTTTCCCGCCGGCCATTTTGGCTACTAATTCAGGATCTGCACCTTGGGCAATGGCACGTTCCATCTCTTCTTCTAGCTTCTCTTTTGATGGTACTCCCATCATGGCTTCTTCGGCAATGACATCTGCGCCAAAGCGAATTTGGTAACCCCATTCTTGTAAGTAATGAATAATTTTAGAAGTAGTGCGGAATTCTGTCCATGCTGGTTCTGGATATTGGTGAAAATTCCGGCGATACTGAACCAATTTTCCTTCAACATGTGCAAGTTGTTCTTTAATCCGATCTTCCACTTTACTCACCCTCCATCGAAAGTTGATATACCGTATGCAACAAGACATTTGCTCCTAAGGCAATATCCTCTATTGAGGTAAACTCGGCAATGTTATGGCTGATCCCATCCTTACTTGGAACAAAGATCATCCCCACATCAGTGATTGGCACTAGATTCATGGCATCATGACCTGCACCACTATGCATCACATGGTAAGGAAAGTTCAATTTCTCTGTAACAGCTTGTATCGACTGAATGACTCGTGGGGAGAGCTGAACTGGAACCTCATCAGATAGCATTTCATATTTGATTGCCAATTTACGTCGTTGAGCAACCTCGTCTAATTTCTCTAAAGTAAGATGGACTGCTTTCTTTTTTGATTCATAATCAATATCACGAATATCCACCCATAATTGTGCTTCGCCAGGGATTACATTCATTGCACCAGGCTTCACGCTCACATCACCCACGGTACCAACGGTGTGTTCACCCGCTTTGGCTTTCGCAATCTCTTCAATGGCGAGGATCACTTCACAGGCTCCTGCTAATGCATCCTGGCGCATGTTCATCGGTGTATTCCCTGAATGATCGGCTTTCCCTTCAATGGTAATATGCATACGAGTTGGAGCTGCAATGGCTGTGACGATCCCAATCTTCTTATTAAGACGCTCCAAAACGGGACCTTGTTCAATATGCAGTTCAAGGAAAGCGTGGTAGGCACCTGGTGCAAGCTGAACTGATTCCAGCTGATCTGGATGATATCCAGCATTTTTTAATGCTTGATAAAACGAGATTCCTTCTTTATCCACCATTTTGTGCATTTTTTCACTAGTGATCACGCCTTTGAGGGCTTTGCTTCCAATGGTGCTTGCGCGAAAACGGCTTGATTCTTCCGCGGTAAAATTGATGATCTCAATGGGTCTTTCAGTGATAATATCCGCATCATTAAGGGTTCGTATCACCTCAAGGGCGCTCGATACCCCAACGATCCCATCATAGTTACCGCCTTCTGGAACAGTATCTAAGTGGGAGCCCAGCAAGACGGGTGGGAGGTTTTGCTTCCCTTCTCGCCGACCATAGATGTTGCCTACTGCATCGATTCTTACATCGAGGTTGGCCTGCTTCATCGCGTCGATGAGGTAGGTTCTTGCATGCATATCCATGGTTGATAAAGCAAGGCGGGTGACCCCGCCTTGTGGAAGTTTACCAAATTGAGCAATCTGCTCTAGGTCGTTATAAAGTCGATCTTTCTCTATATTCATGAATGTGATCCTCCTATTATGCTTCCTCGTCGATTCATGTTGTCAATCTGGGTGTGAAGAAGTATTAAAGAAGGATGATCATCGAGACGATGGTAGCAATAATCATCCCAGGAGCGTTCCGTTTTGCCAATTCCATGGGGTTCACATTTGCGATACCAGCACAGACGATAGCAGCACCAGCAATTGGGGACATGGAACGACCAAGGGCTCCACCTAAGGCAGCCATAGCACCCATGTTCGCAATTGGAACACCGAACTGTTCAGCAAATGGAGTAACCGCTTCATTGAAGGCGAAGGTTGCCGCATCACCAGAACCGCAGACTACAGCGAGAAGGAAAGGACCAAATGCTGCACAGATATTTACAATTGCTGGTGAATTGGTCATGGCATTGATGAAAGCATCGATTAAGCCAACTGCATTCATCCCTGCAACGAAAACGGAAGCTGTAATGATGATACCCATTACGTTAGCATATGCTTTACCCATCCCGTTAAAGAACTCTTGAGTTAGCTTGGTTGGGCTCTTCCGTGTAACAATCAATGCAATTAAAGCACCGATTAACATAGCATGAGGTACACCCATTTCAAGGGCAGGAACCACAGTAGAACCAAGAACTAATAGGACTACAGGTAAGACAGGTACAATAGCATAAAGTAGATTTACTTTACCGAATGCTTCAGCATTTTCCATGGTGTCTGGAACATAGCCTTTATGCTCTTTTGTAACAATAGCTACGATAAAAAGTACAATTGCAGCAATAATCCCAGATGATATGGTTGCAACGGAGTGGACAGAGATCACATCCATCGATTCGATACCAGCCAGTTCACCGACGAAAGGATTGTGGGCATTCCCTGGATTCAACATACTACCGAATGTACCGGCAAAAACAGCAGCAGCAGCAGTAGCAGGATGAACGCCAGCAGCCATTAAGATAGGAATAAAGATGGCACCTACTGCAGCAGCAGTACCAGCAGCACTAGGTAGGGCAATGTTAATTAAGAAGGTTAAGATCACAGCAGTTGGAATTAAGAATCCGCCAACCTTCTTTAATCCACCACCAATTAAATGGACCATATGTTTATCACATTCTGTGTATTTCATAACAAACGCAAAACCCATTACGGATAAGATTGCTTGGATAAGACCAGCAGCTGTCATTCTTGAAGCAAATGCATCAAAGGCTGCCATCGGCTGACCTGCAAGAATGCACATGAGTAAACCAGATGCAAATAAAACCATTCTTGCTTCGACCCGTTTGATGAGGAAGTAAATTGTACCAATAATGACTATGATACCGAGGACGATATATAGCGTACTCATTGATGTTCCCTCCTTTGGTTATGCATGCTCATGTTGCGAAATCTGATTTGTTATCTTTTTCACATTCTGCGTTGCTATGATCCAGTTAATTACGCCTCCCGTCTCTTAATGAATGCACAGAAATGAATGGGAAATCAATGAAACGATTATTCATTTCATATGCTTAACTCAATTATCCCAACCATGCCAACTGTATTCAACCAACCTTCGTTGAATATTTTGCTAGTATTTTGTGAAAAGTTTCGCTTATCAAGCGTTGATGTTTTACTTTCATATTTTACTGCACATCTCTCTATTTTTAATAAATGCATCGTGAATTGAAAGAAGATTCACCCTAGAGTATCCCTTAATTTCTCCATGTTTGGTTGATCAGCTTGCGCTATCATTCCCCACTTGTAGCGTAACTTGACATTACCTTTTTATGTAACTAGCCTCTATTTATGAGAGCGCTTTCTAGGATGAATCTCCTACAACTCACAGCACATTGGTTCTCATTGATCCGGATGATTATGAGTGTTGCATCGGAATTTTTATGCCAAATTGAGCTGCTGTTGCATACGCCTTTTCATACCCTGCATCTACATGTCGGATCACACCCATCCCGGGATCGCTGGTTAGAACACGGTCAATTCGCTCTGCTGCTTCTGGAGTTCCATCAGCCACAATTACCATACCAGCATGGAGAGAGTACCCCATTCCCACACCACCGCCATGATGAATGGAGACCCAGCTCGCTCCACCAACACTGTTGATTAAGGCATTGAGCAGAGGCCAGTCAGCGACAGCATCACTACCATCTCGCATTCCTTCTGTTTCTCGATTAGGTGAGGCCACAGAGCCTGCATCGAGATGATCGCGTCCAATCACGATAGGTGCCTTCAGCTCTCCATTAGCTACCAGCTCGTTTAGACGCAAGCCAAATTGAGCTCTTTCCCCATAGCCGAGCCAAGCGATCCGAGCAGGTAAGCCTTGAAAATGGATCTTTTCTTGAGCAAGTTGAATCCAGCGACAGAGCTGATGATGATGGGGAAACTCTTCGAGAATTAAGCGATCCGTTCGATAGATGTCCTCAGGATCCCCTGATAATGCGACCCAACGGAAAGGACCTTTCCCTTCGCAGAAAAGAGGACGAATATATGCAGGAACAAAGCCGGGAAAAGAGAATGCCTCTTCAATTCCTTCGTCATAAGCCACCTGTCGAATATTATTCCCGTAGTCAAAGGTGATGGCACCCCGTTCTTTCAGCGCCACCATGGCCTTCACATGCTGTGCAATGGCTTTCTTAGCAAGCTGTTCATATTGTGTAGAATTCTGCTGCCTTGCGAGGAGCGCTTCATCGCTACGAAATCCTGGTGGAATATAACCATTTAGTGGATCATGTGCTGAGGTTTGATCCGTGAGGATATCCGGCGTCCAGCCTTGGCTTAAAAATTGGGGAAGTAGCTCAGCAGCATTTCCCAGTAGACCAATGGAGAGCGGCTTACGTTCTTGTTTAGCAGCTTCTGCAAGCCGTAAAGCATCCGCCACATCCTCAATCAGTAGGTCGACATAGCCTGTAGCGAGACGACGCTCGATTCTTTTGCGATCTACTTCAATGGCAATACAGACACCTTCATTCATGGTAACTGCTAGAGGCTGTGCACCACCCATACCCCCTAAGCCGGCAGTTAAAGTGATTGTACCTGCTAGTGACCCGTTGAAGTGCTGCCGTGCTACCTCAGCAAAGGTCTCATATGTACCTTGAACAATCCCTTGACTACCAATATAAATCCAGCTACCTGCAGTCATCTGACCATACATCATTAATCCCTTTTTTTCGAGCTCGCGAAAATGCTCCCAATTGGCCCAACGAGGAACGAGATTGGAATTGGCTAGTAAAACACGCGGAGCATTTTCATGAGTACGAAAGATTCCCACTGGCTTTCCGGATTGAATTAAAAGGGTTTCATCATTCTCTAGATCAAGTAAGCTCTGCACGATAGCATCAAAGCATTCCCAATCTCTTGCTGCTTTACCGATTCCACCATATACTACTAATTGATCAGGAGCTTCTGCTACATCAGGATGGAGATTATTGTATAGCATTCGAAGGGCAGCTTCTTGAATCCATCCTTTTGCATGGAGTGTGTTACCCAAGTATTGAGGAATATGACGCTTCATCTCTTCCATTGGCAACATCCTTTCTTACCTTCCAGGTATTGGAGGTTTCTTTTAACTTATCATAGGTGGTACGCCCTGAAAATAGTAACTTAGCACCCCTGCATGAATTCTCCATGCTGGTAGGGATAGAATAGGAATGAAAGATTATACTTTTGAAAGGAGTAGAAGGTATGCTTGAAAAAGAAAGATCCGCTCTCATTCTCGTTGATATTCAAGGAAAGCTTGCAGATGTGTATACCAAACAACCCTTGACCTTATCGATCAAGGGTATGAGTGCCATTTAGTCACCGACGCTGTTTCTTCGCGAGCAGAAGAGAATCGTGCACTGGGTATTCATCGGATGGAGCAGGCTGGGGCGATTAAGGATTATTGGCTAAGGTTGAGCGCTTGATCGATCCCCAGCAGAACCGACTGAATACCTAAGGAACTGACCGTACTAAACGGTACTTGAAGGGCCTTGCAGATCCGTACTGCATCATAGGAGGCTTGATGTCTGATAAAGGGAAGAAGAATCACCACAGCATCTGCCTTATTCACATACGAGGTCAAGCGCTCTGCACCTTCCGTTCCTTCCGCCCAGAGAAAGCTACCACTCCGTAGCTCAATCTGCTCCCGATATTGTGCCTTTCGCGGTTCGCAGCCGATGACAAGGATGGTTTTCCCTTGATAAATCGGCTCGCGACTACTGCCTTCCCCTTGTAATGCGCTCCCCCGTTCCCGATTCTTACCAGAACCACTATTGGAAGCAGGTGAAGCTTCACTCTCCAACTGGTGAACCCAGATTACCTTACAGGTATTGGGATTCTGATCATAGTAAGCGATATCCACAATGGCGCCGTCTGTCAAGCTAAAGAAATTGCGATCCTCATCTTTAATCACGAAGGTATACGGAACCTCGCCATGTTTAATATATTCCCCTCCATGAAGAAGTGTTCGTCTTACCACAAGTAATGTACCATCCCGCTCGATCATGCAGTAATTAATCTGCTTGCGATTGGGTGCTAGATCACCGTCTCCTCTTTTCTCAAGCTGAATCTGGTACTTATCCTGAGAATACTGGTTCTCAGTGACGCGTATCCAATCGCCATGCTCCAAGTCAAGGGAACGGATCAACCCTTCAGGAATGAATTGATTGAGCTGCGGAATAAAACCTCCTCGTAATTTACGTTCTAAGCGATATACATTGGCCATCTGTTCATCATTAAATGAATCTACTTCTTCTTCAATATTCACTTCATTTAGATAAGCTGGCTCTATTTGAGCAGAATCTGTCCTCTCTTCTACCTGATAAAGATCCTTTAAGGCAGACAGAAACTGTAGATTGTATTGGAATGTTTCAATTTGCTGCGTTAATTGCTGAAGCTCCAGATGTTCAATCTCACTTTTCATCTTCTCTTTCATCATCTCTAAAACCTGTTGATAGTCCATAGATCCACTCCTTTACACAACAATTTTAAGTCTTTTCACTCGGAAAAGTCTAGTACACAATACCTTGCAAAATACTTGAATGGATTCATCTTTCGCTATGTATCGGCAGAATTCCTATACAAAACAAAAAAAGACTTCACAGGTCATACCTGTAAAGTCTAATTAATAATTACTCTACATCTTTAGTCACTGTTATCTCCGTATGTGCATAGCGTTCTCCATCACTATATTCTTTGATAAATTCACCTTGAAGATGTTCTCCCTTTGCTCCATACAGTTCTTTCACATTTTTTAGAGATGAATTGAGAGACAGATCAATATTTATCATTTTCCCTTTTACATCCTCACCTGCATTCTGTATAACGAGAAGAAATGAACCATCAGGATTTACATAAGCTTGATCTTGATAACCAAATAGCGTATGCGAGGATGAGCTTAAACTCCCCTTAACAAAGCTTCCTTCGATCAGATTGCTCTTCCCGGAAACAATAATGTAATTCCCCTGATATTCTAATTCAGCATCCATCCAAATCTTTGGTTCACCCTGATCCTTAGGGAAATCCCATGCAGGTGCTTCAACCTTCAGACTTTTCCCTACATCAGTGAGGTTTACAAGCGCGATGGATTGTAGTACTTTTCTAGAACCATTATCTTTATGCTCGGTGTGAATATAAGGACCTGCTAAATCTAGACCATCATCCCGATATCGTTTTTTAATATCATAATTTTGGTCTTCTGGATTGAAGCGAAGAATCAATTTAACTGGATTGGTAAACTTCGGATTGAGAAAACTGATTACAAAGGTTCCATCCTCTTGAACATTATCACTCACATTGATTCCTGTATAGATATGCGCAGAAGACTCTATGCTAACTCTAATTTTAGCACCTGGCACAAGATTGGTGACCCCGCGGATCTCAATGGTTTCATCCTTGATTTCCACATCACCTGTTAGCTCAAGATAAAGAGGAATCAGTGGCATTTTATTGATGACCTTCTCCTGCTCCTGAATGAATCGTTCCAATTCCTGTTTCTGTTCATGCCGCACTTGAATTAATTGATAAAAGACTTCGTCAATGGATTGAGCTTGACCATCCTTCACACGTTTTTTAACACTATTGTCTACTTTTTTGTCAATCTCCTTCTCTAACTCCTCCCATTCCTCGAGAAGATCTGAGCTTTCTTCCGAACTACATCCAGTTAGAGATATGACTAGTGAGAATAATAGGAATAATACAAATATATAATTACCACTTCTCTGTTTCATATTTACCATCGCAAACGGTACCTCCTTACTTTACGCTTTACTGCCATCCTTCTTTAAAGGGCAAGATTTTGAACAACTAGGTTTTCTCGTCGGGAACCGCTATAATAGTATCGTTAGTAATTATCCCATTACGAACTCGTGGATAGTATATCATATTTATTCATTAATGGTATATATTGTATTTATATTTCCCTATTTTCCTGACCATGGAGGTTACTATGAACTTAGATCTGTTACGCGTATTTGTGGCTGTAGTGGAAGAAGGAAATTTTTCAAAAGCAGCAGAAAAGGTTCACTTATCCCAACCTGCTGTTAGTCAACAAGTACAGAACCTAGAACAGAATTTTTCCTGTAAACTATTGCATCGAACTCCGAAAAATCTTCGCTTAACTACAGAAGGAAAGGTTTTATTCCACCGTGCCAAGGAAATCCTACAGCTAGTGGAAACAACGAAGCAGGAGATTGATCAATTACATCATTTAGTGACTGGTGAGTTGGTCATTGGCGCTAGCTATACAGTAGGAGAGTATGTTTTACCTGGAATGATTGCGCAGTTCAAGGAAACACATCCCCAAGTAAAGATTCACACCTATATTGCGAACACTGAGGAGATTGCACAGCTTGTGCGAGGACATGAGGTGGATATTGGTTTTATTGAAGGAGATGTGTATGATTCCCAGTTGCAGGTAGAGCCTATCATGGAGGATGAAATGGTACTCATTGCCCATCCCTCCCACCAGCGAGCCCAAGGAGGAAGCTTCTCTTTGGAACAACTTCGAAATTTTCACTGGGTAATGCGCGAAAAAGGCTCAGGTACAAGGGCCTATTCCGACTTCCTCTTAAATATGATTGATCATACGCCTAAAGGGGCTACGATTTTTAGCAGTAATCAAGGTGTGAAGGAAGGCGTGATGGCAGGGATGGGCGTGGCTCTCATTTCCAGATGGGCTGTGCAACGAGAACTACAGAGTGGTGAGCTCTGCTCTCTCCAGCTTCCTGCATCCTACCGAGTAACACGCCTATTCTCACTGCTACGCACCGAAGGTCATGACTTAACCTTCGCAGGGACTGCCTTCCTTAAACTGGTACACCAGCTCTGCTCAACGGAGTACAACATCACTCAAAAAGAACATGACCACAGCTAAGATAACGGAACCACTTAAGCCTGCAAGCAAGAGGCGTCCACCCTTCTGTCTGATTACCTCCCATTTTACACTTAAGCCCATGGCTGCCATGGCCATCGTCATCAGGAGGTAAGCTGCAGAAACAAAGTGTTGCGTCCAGCTTTCGGAGACAATTTCTCCTGAATTAAGTAGACTCACAAGGAGAAAGCCAAAAATAAACCAGGGAATGGGTAGTTTTTTATCACTTACCACATTCTCTTTTTCTTTTTTTCCCTTCCATATGCCTACAAGGAGTACTACTGGAATTAAGAGCAACACCCGTGACATCTTAACCAGCAGCGCCATCTCCATCCCCTTATCACCAGCTGGTGTTGCTGCTGCTACCACATGGGCAATCTCATGTAGGGAGCTACCCGTAAAGAGGCCATAATGAGCAGCAGAGATAGGAAATACCGAATATAAAAGGGTATCAATGATGGCAAAGACCGTTCCCAATAGAGCGATGACTGCAATACTAATCGCTGATTCATCATGCTTTGCCTTCGCTGGTGCAGATACCGCAGCGATGGCAGCAGCACCACAGATGGCGGTACCAGAAGCCACCAATAGTCCCAATGTTGGATCAACACGTAGCCACTTCCCGAAGAGCCCAACCGCTGTAAATCCAAGAACTACAGCAACCAATGCAAGCGTGAACACCAATGGTCCCGCAGCAAATAGCTCATGTAAGTTGATGGTAAAACCTAGAAGAATAATTCCTGCTCGTAGCAAGTATTTACTTGTAAATGAGATTCCCACACCAGCGCTGGCTTCCACACCAAAAAGAGAACGCCACAACATCCCGAGGAGAATCGCAATAATCATCGGACCCATCATGGAAAAAAACGAAAAATGAGTCAGTTCACGCGCAATAATCGCCAAAAGAAGGGAAAGGATAATCCCCTGCCCCATACCACGTAATTTACTTAGATCGATGAATTCCTTACCTTTCATAACACTCTGCTCCACTCTCGTCAATTTTACACTCTATACATACTGTAACGGAGAATGAAGCGTTGTGTGAAATCGTAATTATCAATAGCCACTATTCCCATTCCTTATATGTATGTTTGAACCACGTAGTAGCAAAGTCCACTGCAGCCCGTTGCTGAAATAAAATGGCGTCTGCTGAACCTACTTTTCCTTTTGTAACTTCTACTTGCTGCTCCATCAAAATCCCAATCTCCGCAAAGCGTTCACTATCAATGTCGAGATCTTCGATCTCTTGCCAGATCCGTACTCCATCCTTCCAAATGGGAGCACCATTCTTAATCACTGGGCGGACCTTAGAGCGATACTCCGAGAGGTGAAAGGAAGTATTATTCTCGTATCCTACTCCCAATAAAAGCACCATTCCCTTGGCCTCATAAATTTTCCCCAACGGCGATTCTTCACTTAAGCCATAATGGAGCGAATGGTTGGAGGTGATCTCAGTAGCCTGTTCACCCCAGGCTGCGAAGGATACCTGAGGATGATTACTACGAATCACATCGGGAAACTGACGGAATGTTTCAGGGATGGCTCCCATAAAAAATGAAGCTGTATAATCACGATCGAACGCTGGCATGGTATTACGAATCGTCTCCCACCAGCTCTCTGGAACAGCGGGTGCTTCCCAATATGCTGGGTCAGAGTAGTGTGTGGTATGTGTAGGCATAATCAAGGTTCCTTTTGGCGTAAGTACATCCATCAGTGCTTGTACAACCGCAACAGCACCTCCGCACACCCAGCCTAGCTTACTCAGAGAGGAATGAACTAGTAATGTCATTCCAGGTTCCACCCCGAGCCCACGTAAATCTTCCCCAAGATTCTCCCTTGTTTGCGGTTTTGCACTTGCGGCAATTAAACTCAATTCTTTGCTCATTTTGTCCACTCCTTGCTGTCATTACTCTTCTCCTTCGCCATCTGAAGACTCCTCGGTAGTAGCTTCACTGCCCTTCATTTCTTCAGATAGCTGAATGGTCTGCACTTCCTCCCCTGCGAGGTCCAGTACTTCCAACGCCACGATGGGGTAAGTAGGGTGATATGAAATGATCTTCGTAAGATCCTCCTTCGTATCAATCCAACTTTCATAGATTGTGCCCTCGGTAGTCAAATAGTAGAAATGCACTTTGCTTTGATCAGTGTTGCCAATAATACAGGGTCTACCTTCACATTGGTCAATATTAAATCGGATAGCACTCTCTGTAAGTAGAAGAATCTGACTCAGACCCTCTAGCTCGTTGCTCCCCTCAAGCCATTTATGTTTAATATTCAGGACATAAACCTGATTCAAGTGCTTATTAAAATATTGGCTTAAAAATAGATTTGCTAACCCTTGATCAACGGGCTTCGTTGTATATTGTTCAAGCTGAAATCTTAGCCTAGGCGCATTAGGGTTGCCGTTCTCATTTAGTAATGCTAGCTTGCTCCAATCATCGGTTAACCCTGCACTTGCCACAGAGAACATACCCGAATATACAAGTACATACTCACCTAAAAAAGGTATTGGATACAGGTGAGCGATGAGTATATACTCCATGGGGGCATGATGCTTGCCTGTAAGATAGGCGAATGGAACAGCATAATCATCATCAGGACTAGCCTTGCTTTGAAAAATGGAGGTAATGTCTACATCAAAATAGATGATGGCACCGATTGCAAAAATGAGAATCAAACTAATAATACCAAATATCAACATCAACTTTCTTTTCTTCACTGATGCAGGTAGAGCAGATTGAGTTGCCACTTCTGCCTCCTTACCAGCATTCTGAAGATTCCCTGACATCGCAAAACCTCCTTAAAAATCATTCAAGGTTCAGATAGAGTCGCAGCTCCACCTGAACCAAATCTACTTTATTTTACCCTGTTAACCAACATAAGGAAATGGAATATTTTGAAAATACATCTTAAGTCCTATGCGAACAACGGTAGCTGGTATGCTACCGTTGTTGCTCCAACCATAAATACCAATTAGCTGCGTCCTCATCTACATAATGACATGTAGCAGGAACCTCCTCCTCACGAAAAGCTTGTCCACCAATCAATATTTGGAGATGGGGGTGCATCTTACGAAAATGTTTCACCATTTTTTCTGTCAATGGGCGGAGTGATTCACAAGTCACGGAGATTAAAATAATTCGAATATCATGCATTTGAATCAAGTCATCTAAGCCATCCATGGGGGTGTTGATTCCTAAGTAGATCACGTCATATTGATGCGATCGTAAAAACAAGGAAAAATAGAGTAAGCCTAGTTGATGCAATTCACCTTCAGGAGTGAAGGCAAGTACCTTTGGGAGGGTAGGGTTGACAGGAAATGCACGAAAAAATTGGTATAATCGCTGCATGGCAAGATTGCTTGCAAAATGTTCGTGAGCGATGGTGACTTCTCCCTTTTCTCTTTTTTCTTCAAGAAAATCCATGAGCTTGCGAACAATATAGTTAAAAACATCGGAATAATGATATAAAGAAAAATAAAGATCGAATAGATTATTCACCCGCGTAGAATCAAAGGCATGGATCGCCTTATATAACTCATCAATTTTATCAAGATAGAGTAGATCAGGATTATTTACCGTTGTCTCAACTTGTTGACTTAGATGATGTTCACTATCCCGCTTCCGACTACGAAGTAGCTTTACAGCTTGGCTGATATTCATTCCTTTTTCTTCTACCTGTGTCTTTAACCAGCGAAGATCCTGAATATCTTGTTCACTATAGAGTCGATGTCCTGAAGGAGATCGGCGGGGTATGACAGCTTGGTAGCGATTCTCCCAAGCACGGATCGTTACTGCAGGCATATCAAGCATATTAGAAACCACTTTTATGTTATACAACGACATCACTCACCTTATAGTTCTACAAAGATTATACATCAGTGGTATGATGAATCAAGTCTATTTGATCTAAAAATTGGCATACGGCTATTCATATTACATATATAATGATTATATACTTATTATACAGATGATAGCTCCCATTCTATTATGGAGGGATGACCTATGCGTAGCTTCACATTGGTGTCATTGGTATTCGTGATCATTGGTGCCTTAAACTGGTTGCTGATTGGCCTCTTTAATTGGGATCTAGTCCAATGGCTCTTCGGTGGAAATGAGATCGTTCCCCGCATTATTTATATCGCCATCGGACTGGCTGGGCTCTACGCCTTGACCATCTTGAAAAGAATCACTCGATAGACTCTTCCATTACGACAACCCCTAGCGTACAATTTCTAGGGGCTTTCTTTTGCATTCAATCCCTTGCATTATTTTTATTAATATGTTAATATTATTATTCGATACTTGATATTATCATTTTCACTATGCAAAGGAGGGATTGAGGATGCTTAAACGAATTGGCGCCTATGTGATGATTCCTGCAGGGCAGAACGCTGGTAAGATCGGGCAAGTGATTGATGACCATACTGGATTTGTTGAAACAGAGCCTTTGGTAGTTCGTTTTGCTGATGGAAGTATCACCACCTATGATGTCCATCAAGTTGAACTTGTTTCCTTAGAACAGATCAATCATTGGTACCAAATCACCACGTCGTCCGCCCTCCTCCATCATCTTGACAGAAATCAGGCGGATTTTTATATGGGCGATAATTAAAAATTACCGATGCACTTCTTCATCGAAGGCATCGGTTTTTTACTTTCACTAGAATTCTTCTGCATATTCAACTCGAAATAGTAGCATCCACTCTGCTGTTTCCTTCTCCTGTTCAAGATCCGCAATACTCGATATGGGCCCTTTGGATGAACCCTTCAACCCCATCATGTAGACAGACTCACCCCTGCCCAATATCTGTTCTTCTCCCACTTGACCATATGTCCATCCAGTAATATGAGGATTTTCTTCAACATAACTTAAAATCTTCGAAGTACCACTCTCATTGCTAAGCGCCACTTGAATAAGATAGCCCTTTTCTTCTTTGACCTGAATGGGGAGAACAGAAATGATCAGTTCATGTTCTGTGGAGTTTGCTGATTTGTCAGCTCCACTTGTCACAGGGATAGGTTGGCTTAGACTTGCTCCTTGTCTTACCAGCTGCCCATACTCCCATTCCTCCACATCCACATTAATGGACCCTTCCCCTCGTACTGCTAACTTTGAACCACTTGTCATACCCATGAAGGGCTCAAATTTTTCCGCCTCTCGATCAAATAGCTCCATGGGTGTAATCACAAGAGTATTCTCTGCTTGATTAACAGCACAGCCTGCTATACTGCTCACAAGAATGAGTCCTATCATGATCAATAGAATGCGCTTCTTTGCCAACATCGTTTCATCCTCTCTTTGGCTTGAATGACACGCTGATGCTCACCTTTGTGCAAGTATGAATTACATTATTTAGTAAATTATATCAATTTATGAGGAATTAGTATATATGCCGTTTTCACTACATCACACATTGTCATTTCTTCAACATACGATGTACAATAATGATTGTCTGTTATTTGAGGCTACTGCCAAGAGGAGCATAAGCATGCGATCCATTTATACCTATTTTCGTACAGCTTTCGTATTTTTTGTTTTAATTCTCTCATTCTCTATTATGAGCGGTTGCTCCATCCTTCTCGATGAACCAGCACAAGCACCGGAGGATCCTGCGCATCCAGAGCGAATTCCAGCCTTTGTCGAACGCGTTGTCGATGGGGACACCATCAATATTACCGTTGAAGGGAAAGAAGAGACTGTTCGTTTACTCTTAATTGATACTCCTGAAACAAAGCATCCTACCAAGCCCGTGCAACCCTTCGGACCGGAAGCGAGTCAGTATACGAAGGACCATCTTGAAGGAAAAAATATCGAACTGGAGCTAGATGTTTCGGAGCGAGATAAATACGGACGCTTTCTCGCTTATGTCTGGATCAATGATCAACTCTTTAACGAGATGTTATTAGCAGAGGGACTGGCACGTGTGGCTTACGTCTATCCTCCCAATATCAAATATGTGGACCAATTTCGTGAAGTGCAGAAAATCGCCCAACAGGAAGGAATAGGGATCTGGAGCATCGAGGATTATGCTCGCGAGGATGGATTCGCTGAGAATGTGAAGATGCCACGAGAGGAAACCGTTCCAGCTTCCAACTCAACAGCCACCAATAAGCCTGAGGGAGACCTCGATTCACACAATTCACCCATCGTGATCCAAGAAGTGAACCTACGGGAAGAATATGTGATCCTCTATAATCGATCAGCAGAAGCTATCCTGATGGAAGATTGGCTCCTCGTCAGTGTACAGGGAGACCAACGATACACATTTCCTGATGATTTTAGCTTAGCAGCTGGTGCACAGGTTACAATCTGGTCAGGAACAGCGGAAAAGGATGCAACCCCATCTCATCTCTGGTGGACATCACAGAACATCTGGCGCAATGATGGCGATGCAGCTCAGCTTTATCATGGAGAGAGCCTCATGGATGAAGTACAATAGAGACAAGTGTTCGTTGAGGAGGAATCACAGTCGATGTCAAAGCAACATCTTTCGCTTATTCTATTATTCCTATGGTTTACACTCGATGTAGTAGGGATCCCAAGCTTCGTTGATTCTCCTGGCTTCTTCAGCTTAGATATGCTATGGTGGTTTCTCTTTTTTATCATTCTCATCCTCAATCTACGAGGCTTTCGCTATGATACCCCACTCACCATCGGCTTTATGGCTATCTGGCTCTATACGCAATATGAATCACATTGGAAGTATGTACTATGGGGTGCAACACCACAGCAAATCAAATGGTATAATCATTTCTTTGGAAACACCCATCATCTGATTCCCATGTCCAATACGAGAATTGTCCCTGACACCTATCATAGCGTGCTGCTCCTCCTCATCCTGATCTGCCTCTTCCTGTTTCTTAGTCGCATTATCATCATTCGTCGTCGGAAAAGATAATTTGAATTCATCGTTAAAAGGCTCAGCTAGTGAAGAAACCACCAGCTGAGCCTTTTTTATACTTATCTATAAAGTTTGGCATACTCACTTGAGAGGATCATTTACGAGGGCCAATTAGATCGTAAATTTCGTGATTTCTTGCTTCAAGAGAGCAGCACTTTCCTTGGTTTGCTTAATTAGTTCCATTACCTCACTAGATTTATCATTGACCTCTGCCACTCGATTGGCGATATCCGCTGTTCCCATTGCCCCTTGATTGGCTGCTTCAGCCACACCTTCAATGGAGGTTAAGATATTATCGATGGCTTCGCGAAGTTGTTCAGAGGTTGCATTGAAGTTATTAACCAGCTCATCGACGAACCCTGCATCTTTACGATATTGGTCTGCTACGCCGATCATCGTCTGATAATCTCGATTGATATCCGTAGAAACATAGTTTAATAGCTTATTGGAGCTAGTTGATAGATTATCCACAGAACCTGTCACCTTGGAGGTCACATCTTGAATGTGAAAAACAGCCTCTTTCGACTGCTCAGCCAGTTTTCTAATCTCGTTGGCGACTACATTAAAGCCTTTTCCCGCTTCACCAACACGTGCTGCTTCAATGGAAGCATTCAATGCTAATAGATTGGTCTGATCTGTGATCTGCATAATTGATTCGGAGAGGACATTAATCTGCTCTACAACCTTGGACTCATCAATGGCTTGTTCCAATTCTTCTTTTGTTTCATTAAATATCTGTGAAGAATTAGTATAAGCAGCATTGAAGTCCTTCTGCATCGTCTGAGCCCGCTCATTGATCTCCTTCACATTCACTTTTGCAGCTTGTGATCGTTGAGCCAGCTCATCCACCGCTTTTTCGATCTCCTTCGATGTGGCAGACATCTCTTGTGATGATGCAGCTGTTTCCTCCATCCCAGCTGAGAGCTCCTCCGTCGTCGCCGATACTTCTTCAACATTGCCATTTACATTTCTCATCGTGTCCATCACATAATCAACCTGCTCATCAATGGCAGTTGATTCATTTTTTATCTGATCGATTAAGCGAATCAGCGCATCCTTCATCTGTTGAATTCCTTGAATGATCATCCCAACTTCATCTGTTCTTGCTAAGTCCTTTTCAGCAATGGGCTGCGAAAAATCTCCCTGAGCAATGGTCTCTAGATAGCCTGATGCCCGAACAATGGGCGTGGTAATCTGTTTGGTAATCCAATTGATAAAGAGACTAACGACGACGAGCGTCACGAGGGAAATGATCAAAATCATCCGGGTAATCTTGGCGGATCCAGCTGTTAATTCCTTTTCTGACATGAATGACGCTAAGATCCAGTCTGTACCCTCTACTTGATGAGCATTTACCTGATAGGTAGCTCCTTCGATCTCTACAGCAAACGGTTCCAGCTTTTCTCCTAAGAGTTTATCCAATCCAGGGATATCCACTTCATCAATGGATTTAAAGTTATTCTCTGATTGATTGCCATCCGCCATAATAATACCTGTATTATGTATAATCATTGAAAAGCCAGTTTCGCCTATCTCCATTTGACTAAGCATTTCACTGATCACAGACTGTTCCACATCAATACCAATGACACCCAGTAGCTTCCCATTCTTATCTGTAAAGGATCGTACGTTACTGGTGATCATGCGATCATTCCCTGTATCCTCATAGGGAGCAGTACGAGCAATGGCACCATTCTGCTTGACACCTGTTTGATACCAATCCTCTTCATTAGATACATAATGGGCTGAGATATCATCCTCGGGCCATTGTAGGTATCCCCCGTTTACGGTTCCAAGGTAGACATACATGGTGCCTGGGTGACTCTCTGCATACTGTTGAAACACTTCATAGATTGCTTGTTCAATACCACCATTTTGTAAAGGCGTCATCTGTGTTCGTTCTTGTGTATTCGCATAGGATGTGATCGTCTGATCTGCCTTCAGAATCGTCGGATGGGTTGCGAGCATATCAATATTCTTATCAATGGCTTGATAAAAAATATGAATCGCATCCTCCACGATACTCATTTGTTCATTGGAATTATTGATGTAATCCTGTTCTGCTTGTGAACGAATCTGGTAACCAGTGATACTCCCTACCACAGTTAAAGCGATGATGACGATGAGTAGTGCTGCGAACAAAAATTTTGCCTTAATACTCCTCAATCGTTTATTCAAGATGACCCCTTCTTTCGTTCATATTCATGTTGCTTTCACATCGTGTTTACGTCCAAAGGTTGAATTATTGAGAGTCATCCTGGTTACCGTAATTCCCAATCTTATGAATGCTGAAGAACGTATT
Source organism: Rubeoparvulum massiliense (assembly GCF_001049895.1). Taxonomy (GTDB): domain Bacteria; phylum Bacillota; class Bacilli; order Rubeoparvulales; family Rubeoparvulaceae; genus Rubeoparvulum; species Rubeoparvulum massiliense. The sequence continues at coordinate 247,679 of NZ_CVPE01000006.1, read as the reverse complement.
TGATATTCATTATGTATCCATGTTGGCAACACCTTCTTACATTGGCATAATTCATATAATATTATTTTAGCAAATCAGAATATCGTATTAATATGGGCTAAACTTAATAAACAAGGCGATTTTGTCAATAAAAAGAGTGTCTATCGCTTGCCAATCTGCGATGACACTCTTTGACGATGCTATAACCTTATTTTCTTATTACCGATTTTCCGAACGAGAAAGCCCATGCAGGGCGTAGCCCGTCTTTAGACATGGGATGAAAGCGAGGTCAGACAAGGGGTAGCTTATGGCTACCATAATTGCCTGAATAGTGCTACAATACGCTTATAGACAAGTACAAGTCTCTAACACAACCTCGTTCTTTGAAAATTGGATATCGTATAAGGTTCGATCGCCTAATACATGCGATCGGTAAAACGATATGTGTCGTCAAGAACAAGACGCTAAAACACCACGAACGAAAAAACTGTACGCGATGGTCATAGTAGCGTAGCCATATCTGCTATATGCACTGGATATGGAGGGGTGATGAGACACCCTCATCTTGCAGGCTGTTCAAAACAGAAATGGACTGAGAACGCAAAGCCATGCAGGAATCCCACCCGTCAGGGCTTGCGACTTTAGTCGTGGGAGTCTCAACTAAGTGAATAGTCATGAATAGTTTTATTTTTTGAGTTCAGCAATAGTTGGCGCACCGCAGGGCCCTGGTCTGCTAACCACGATACTCGCTACGAGATTGCCCAACAAGATCGCATCTTCCAACTGCCAGCCACAGCATAAGCCTGCTAAGATGGCGCCCGTATGACTATCACCTGCTCCCACAGTATCTACAACCTCTGTAGGAAAGGCTTGGATGATCTGCTCACCAGCTTCATCATAGAGATAGGCACCTTCTCCTCCCGCATGGATGATCACCGGCCCTTGACTCCATTGGTACAGCTTATGACCAGCTTCTGTTATGGTTTCAACATGGGTTAAGCTTAACGCTTCCCACTCGTTGAGCGTTAGAATGGGATGTAAAGCCAGGATCCGCTCCCAGCAGGATGGCGAGAGACATACTGCCTTGGGACCTGGATCGAAGACCAGGCGTAGATCTGGATGCTCCTCCAACCAGCTAAGCAGTACCTGCCGTCGATCTGCCTCCACCTCATAGCCAGAGAGGTAGACATAGGCTCCTTGATGGATGTGTAAGGAATGGAGCATCTCCTCTGACCAGCTACCTTCCACACCTAGGGCAGAGATGAAGGTACGCTCTCCATCAGGCTCTACCATGGTGAAGCACCAGCCACAATCGCCACCTTGATTCACTGCCACCCTGCTCACGATGCCTTCCTGCGCCATGGCTTGGCAAACCTGAGTAGCATAGGGACCCTGCCCAATGGGAATGGCCACCTCGATCTCCATTCCTAAGCGTTTGAGCGCCACCGCCACATTGAACCCACATCCCCCTACCATACTGCCTACATAGCGGCCATAGAGATCATCGCCGGAACGAGGAAGTGAAGGTACCTCCATGATCACATCGACGATGGCGCCACCGAATACCGCAACCTGCTGTTGCTGCTTAAGCCCCTGTAATAAGCCTTTTAATCGTGCAAGCCGTTCCTCCATGGCTTGACCCCTCCCCCATGTTTAGGCTTCCGTACTGGTCTTCTTACTCACTAGAGCAACTATCGTATAGCTGAGTCCGCTCACAAAGAAGGAAAGGAGCACCCCAAGACTACTATCCTGGAAGATCCCCACGGCAAGGGGACCATTAAAGAAGGGTGAATTGGTAAAGAGCAGTCCCACCATAATCCCAAGGAGCCAGCAGCTTAATGCTGCTCCATTATATTGCTTCGTCTCCGGCTGCTGATGCTTAGCATAGAGAAGTTCCTTGGGATAGCCTGCCTTTTTGCGAATCAGGATATAATCCATCATAAAGATGGCTTCCCAAGAGGCTAAGCAGACACCGATTAAGATTAAGAAGGATTGAAAGGGTCCCATGAAATCCTGTTCAATAAAGAACACATAAGTGGCCACCGAGATCATCACACAAGCATCAAAAACAACGGAGATGGTCCGCTTAATCCGTAGCCCTAAATTTTGCAGGTTTAGTCCGGCCGAGTAGAGACTAAGAACCGCTTGAGCAATCAAGCCTCCAACGGCTGTTAACAAGTACGGAATGGTCATCCACCTCGGTAAAGAAGCACCAATGACCTCGATAGGATTACCTGCACTGACTAAATCGGGCACCGCACTGGATAAAAGAATCCCTGCCGTCATGATCACAAAGAGTGGGATGGCGCCACCTAAGGTTACATTCCAAAAGATGGCTGAACCCTTCGCCTCTTTTCGTTGATAGCGACTATAGTCCGAGGCGGTAATGGCCCAACTAATGCCGGTCCCTGCCATAATGATGGAAACAGCCGGTAAGAAGCTAGTCCACCAGCTCCCTGCAGGAATGCTGGATAATTGCTGCCAATCGGTTTGCGGAATAATCAAGGCGATCACCATTAAGGTTAAGCCACCAAAGACCCAGGTTAAGAAAGATTGCAGTTTAATTAAGGTAGCCTGTCCTAATAAGCCAAAGAGTACAACCAATGCGGCAAAGAGTAGCATACTCATCACGGCTGAGGTTCCTGACTGCGCCAATCCTAAGCTGCTGAGCAAAGCCATCATGGACATGGTCCCAGTGGTGATGGTGACAGCTTCCCAGCCCAAGAGGTTAATCCAACTCATCAATGTAGGAAAAAAGTTGCCACGAATCCCAAAGATGGCACGGGAAAGGGTGAACATAGGCGCTGCCCCATCTCGTCCAGCAATACTGAGGTACCCTACTAGCATAAAGGAGAATGCTCCCACCAAGGCAGTAAGAATCGATTGAAAAATATTCAAGCCAAAGGCGACGATAAGTGCCCCATACACAATCCCTAAAATTCCAATATTCGCGGCGAACCAAATGGGAAAAAGATCCCGTGGTCTCCCCGTTCGCTCTGCTTCTGGAACCATATTGATTCCATTCTGTTCAAACTTCCATGCTTGATTACTACCCTGCTCACTCAACCCACTCATCTCCTCATTGCGCTGCATTCCGGAATACTGCTAGTTGCTGTGCTAATGGTGCAAAGTCCACTTGGTTTATGCTGTTAATCTGGTCGATCCAGCTTCTATCAATCCCATGGATGCCTGTATACGCACCGCAAATGGCGGTGGCCATGGCTCCGATAGTATCTGTATCGCCACCTAGATTGGCACAAAGCTGGCTACAGCGTAATGGCGTCCGAGCATAATAGGCCAGCGCTAACGCGGTTGGTACTGATTCAGCCATATGGAGTCCTGCGCCGACTACATCATATAAATTCTGTAGGATCTCTTCTTCATCCTGACCATTCTTTACAATCGTCAATGCTAAATCCAAACGCTTTATCAATGAAGGCGCATAGGTTTCCTTGCCACGCTGCCAGCCTTCGTGGGCTGCTGCCTTCCCAATGGTGATCAGCTCATCCCACGACTTCCCATCGATGGCGGCTGACACAGCTGCAGCGATCATTGAAGCCCCTGCAATGGCCACATCAGTATAGTGCGTTGCTTTGCAGGTTTCCTCCACCGCATCCACTAAGCGTTTCAGATCAGCGCTGGGGATCAAGCAACCAATGGGAGCGATCCGCATGGCGGCACCATTCGTTTCGCCAGCTCCGCCTGCCTCCTCCAATGATTTTCCTTCACGAATGGCCAGTAAGGCAGCTTTGGAGCTGACACCTAAAATGTTTCGCTCAAAGGCATGAATCTCATCAGCCCACCCTAATAATTTTTTCACAAAGTGATGGATATTGGGTCTTCCATCTGTTGCGATGAGGGATTGGATCAAAAGCAATGCTTGGGCTGTATCATCGGTAAATTGACCTGCTTGATACTCTCGGGCAATCTCATTCTCCCTGGGTCCATCTAAAAAAGTTGTAATCGAGCCAAAGTGCTCCTTCACCCTTCGTCTCGACCAAAGCTCTGAGGGCATGCCCATGGCATCGCCTAATGCCATTCCATAGAGGGCACCTAGAATTTTCTCTTCCACTCCAGCACTTCCTTTACATTAGTATGTTATTTTCAGCAAATACTCCATATTTTTTATTGCTTTTAGCCTTAATGTCAAGACCAATACCCAGCAATGTCATGATCTCTTCACAGAGTTTCTCAATACTTATGTAGAACCCCTACATCTTTTTTCACTTTTGACAATAAAAATTCCTACGAGAATCGCTCCCGTAGGAATCCTTTGCCAATGATACTGCATCATCTTTCCCGTCGCTTATTGCTATCTTTGCCTCGATACTTTCCCTTTTCTTTTCCCTGACCGTTCCGTTCATGGTCTTTACCATAATGACCTCTTCCCTTATTCCCTCTGCCCTTGCCACCATCTTTCCCGCGGCCTTGGGGACGATACTCCTTCTGCCCTTGCTGCTTCTTGAGGGTAATTGGCGTCACGTCAGATAGTGTCACTGGAGTTGTACTGGTCTCCTTGGTTAAGAGCTTTAAGGCAGCAGCCACAATGGTGACAGAGTCTACATCTGCCTCATCCAAGAGGTTTTCTGCCTGAGTCTTATAAAGATGGTACTCGCCCGTTTCAACCACCTTCATCAGCTGTTGAATGGCTGACCGTTGATTTCCTGCCAGCACATCGCTATAGGAGGGAATTGGTTTCCGAATAATCGTCGACTTGGTGATCCGCTCGATCAATTTCAGTTGGTCCATCTCCCGCGGTGTGACAAAGGTAATGGCTACCCCTTTCTTACCGGCCCGCCCTGTACGGCCAATCCGGTGAACATAGCTCTCTGGATCCTGAGGAATATCGAAGTTATAGACATGGGAGACACCACTAATATCTAGACCACGCGCTGCCACATCGGTGGCTACCATCAGGTCGATGCTCTGATCCTTAAAGCGCCGGATCACCTGCTCCCGCTTCGACTGTGGGATATCCCCATGGATACCTTCTGCGATGTATCCACGTTGAAGCAACCCCTCCACCAGCTCGTCTACCCGCTTCTTGGTGCGGCCAAAGATAATCGCCAGATCTGGTGATTCTAGATCCAGATGATTGCAAAGGACATCAAACTTCTTCTTCTCCTGCACCTCGATATAATGCTGCTCAATATTGGTGACAGTCAATTCCTTCGCTTTTACCTTGACTAGCTCAGGATCGATCATAAATTTTTCGGCCAATGTCTGAATCCGCTTCGGCATCGTTGCTGAGAAGAGCATGGTTTGATGAGGAATGGTAATCTCCGCGAGAATGGCTTCAATATCCTCAATGAAGCCCATATTCAGCATCTCATCAGCCTCATCGAGTACCACCATACGAATTTGCCCGAGGCGAATGGTTCTTCTCCGAATATGATCCAGTAATCTTCCTGGTGTCGCAACAATGATCTGGGGCCGATTCTTAAGCGCCTTGATCTGACGCGTGATCTCCTGACCACCATAGACTGGCAAGGTACGGATCCTTTTCATCTGGCCGATCCGATTCAATTCTTGGGCTACTTGCACCGCCAACTCCCGTGTTGGTGTCAAGACAAGCCCCTGTACCGCTTCATCTAGTTCCACTTTTTCGATGAGTGGTACACCAAAGGCTGCAGTTTTTCCCGTTCCTGTCTGTGCTTGTCCAATAATATCGCCACCGGCTAGTGCCAGGGGAATCGCCTGAACCTGAATAGGACTTGGCTCCTCAAATCCCATGGCCGCCAATGCTTTCAGCACTGCATCACTAACATTAAATTCTGCAAATGTTTTCAAATAGCTATGCCTCACTTTACTTTTTTGATCTTTATTACTATGATTCCCAATCCGTATCCCAATATTTATTTTCAATTATATTGTAAACTGTCTTGTATCCTAAAACAATGAAAGCCCTACCTCTCTTCCATCCTTACGGTTCCGTGACCGCGCCAGTGTGATTCAGGTTTTTAAAACATATTTACTTCTTACATCTCGGAATGAACCGCGAGGGGAACTAAGAGGGGAAATGCGTAGAGGAAGGCGTAAAGAGCAGAAAAGGTGATGCCCATCGTTTGAGCATCACCTCAACATTCTGTTCCTTACGCTTTTTGTACGTTAGCAGCTTGTGGGCCACGGTTACCTTCAACGATGTCGAATGTAACAGTTTGACCTTCTTCTAATGTTTTGAAGCCGTCGCTTTGGATAGCGGAGAAGTGTACGAATACATCGTCGCCACCTTCAACTTCGATGAAACCGAAACCTTTTTCTGCATTAAACCATTTTACTTTACCTGTGTTCATTTGTCTTCCTCCTAAAATTAAATCTTTGCACCATAAGTTGATTTACAATATAAAAAGCCGCAGCTTCTTGAAATAATGGACTATAAAATCGTCCACATTTCATTTGTAGCTACGACTTCAATATATCCAATATTATTCTTTTATAAACGAACTTATCAGTGTGATTCCATAATATCTCATACCCATGCTAAAGTCAAATCTTTTTTTTAAAAACAAATTTTTGCCTGATTGGTTCATTGCGGAAGCAGAGCTACATCATTGCCATGAACAGTAAATCATCAGGTAATTTCACACCCATTCCAAGCTTATGATGGAGCGTACCGAGACCCAGCTTCGCTCTACCCCTTCCGTTTCAATCCGCACCTGCCCCAACAAGGGATCTAGCGCTGTGATAAGCCCTTGCTGAGTTCGACGTTCACCATCTACAACATACTCTAATCGAATAAAACGATGCTGGGCATAGGCCGTTTGCACCTTCCACTCCAGCTCCTCCAGATACTCATCCACCCAGGCAGGCTCTGAGATCAGCTCCTCCTGGCGTGCCAGACGGGCCAATTGCTCTCGATGCTCTGGTAGCATCAGACTAACCCACTTCTTCGCACCGCGGTCACGGATCATTGCCAATGTCCTCCAATCTTATGTGAACGATCGCGGAAAACACCGCCTGATGATAGACTACGTGCCCACATCACAGAGCTCTTACCATAGCGTTGACGAATTTGGTCCATCACAGCGCCCAGCGCCTTCTTCTTCGTAAAGTCATCAAAAAGACTTAATTGTATCGCTTCATCGGCTTCAAGCTGCTGCAAGGCAAGGCTCAAGCGACGAACAGGTGATCCATTGTAATTTTCTTGAAATAGCCGCCAGGCGGTGTGAAAAATATCGTGGGTCACATTCGTCGGGAAGGGAATGGTGTAAGCGCGTTGGAAGCCGCCGCCGCTCTCCTTGCTATAGCCCACACCTAGCAGAATGGTTCGCCCTACCTTCTTGTTTTGGCGGGAGCGCATCGCTACCTCCTCACTAAGCTCTAAGAGGACGGTAGCCACCTCCCCACCCTCATAATCCCGAAGCAGCGTGATGCCATGACCGATGCTCTTCTGTGGTCCATAGGGCTCAAAGGGCTGTATAACAGGAGAGAGATCAACACCCCAGGCGTGGTAATAGAGCTGGTTCCCCATCACGCCAAACCGCTTCTCCAGCTGCTCTAAGGGAGTCTGTGCGAGATGACCCATGGTGCGGATGCCCATACGATAGAGATGCTCCCGCAAGCGCGAGCCAATTCCCCACACCTCCCCTACAGGCACCGGCCATAGCTTACGCGGTACATCCTCATAGCCACACTGGGCGATCCCCTGCGATTTCCCCTCAATATCGAGAATCACCTTGGCAAGGAAGCGATTGGGACCGATCCCCACACAGGCAGGTAAGCCAAACTCCATGGCGATGGCGTTACGAATATGGCGCGCAATGGTGGGAGCGTCACCCATCAAACGCTCTATCCCATCCACCGTCACCCACGCCTCATCGATGGAATAAGGTAGGATCGCCTCCAAGGGAGCAAAGCGTTGAAAGAGACGTAGCACCTCCATGGACTGCTCCAGATAGTGACCCATGCGGGCATTCACCACATGAATCCGAGGATCATCAGGGATCTGATAAAGGCGATTCCCTGTACGGATATTGAAATCCTTTTTCAAACGCGGCGAGGCGGCGAGAATGACGCTCCCTGAGTGATCCCGATCTCCTACCACGGCAAGATAGGCGCTCATCGGATCCCAACCACGGTCACGGCATTCCACCGACGCATAGAAGGATTTCATATCGATGCAGAGCACATGGTGTTGTGGAAACTGCCGGTAGTCCATGAGCCTGTTCTCCCTTCTTCGATGTACGAACAAGAACATATGTTCTATATTATATTATACGCCGCTCAGCATATTATGCAACTTTGCTCAAATGAATTATACGATCGGTTGGGCGAATCAACGTTTCATCATGGGTTACCATCAGCACGGTTTTGCCTGCATCATTAAGCTGGTGCAAAATATTGATGACCAATGCACCATTCTTTTGCTCCATTGGAGCAGTTCTAGTTTACCATGCATATAAAACAGATTAGGCGAAATAAACAGAAGAAAAGGGAGACTGCTCTCTGTGAGAACAGTCTCCCTTTAGTCAATCCATATTCAATTTTTGAGTTTAACGATGGTCTGGTGAAGAGAAGCCGGATTGCTGATTCTGCTGGCGAACTTGCTGTACGTCGGTGTTAGAGAAATTGGGGTTGAGCATGGATTGTGGGGATGATGAAAAATGCGCAGCACTACCGTAGCCCGCGCCGCCTTGCGGGGAACTCATAAAATTCATCTGTGATTGTTGATTTTGTTGACGAACCTGGTAAGGATCCGTATTGGCAAAATTAGATTGGTGCATAACGCGAGGATCCTGATAAGGCATATTGGATGCATTCATCCCCATCATGCCACTCACATTGCCAGGGGTATAGCCAGCTTGACCACCATAACCTACATTGGAATAGCTGTAACCATAGCCAGAACCACTTTGTGGCGATTGTATAAAGCTTTGCTGGGAAAGCTGATTCTGCTCCCGAACCTGTTGCACATTGGTATTGGAAAAGTTGGGATCAAACATCATCCGTGGATCGCTGGACATCATCCCTTGGTTGTACCCATAGCCCCCACTGTAATGACCATAGCCTGCACCGCCTTGGGGAGATTGGGCAAAGCTTTGGGCAGATTGTTGATTTTGCTGGCGAACCTGATAGGGATCGGTGTTAGAGAAATTGGGGGAGAACATGCTCGATGGAGTACCGCTATATCCCATCATGCCGGAATAGCCCGCATTCCCCATATTCATACTACCGTAAGAGCTACTACCCATTGCGCTCTGTTGATTCTGCTGACGTACTTGCTGAATATCTGTGTTGGAAAACTGCGGTTGGAACATTGAACTTGGATGTTGACCATATTGGTTTTGATTCATTGTTTATACACCTCCACGCATAAGATGCGCAGAGGTGGCAAAATTATACCTTTCTAAACTCATCATTTTGCAGAAATTACTTATTACGAAAACGCTGATCAGAGCGAGTACGATCCACCCGTTGAACATTATGGGTAAACCAGCCGATCTGTACATCGCCTACTGGTGTATCAAACTGGGGAACATAAGGTTTGAGATCGAGAAGCGGTGTTCCATCGAGGATATCCACATCCTCAATCCAAAGGGTATTCCCCTCCACCTTCTGAAGACGGACCACTGAAAGACCGATGGCATTCGGTCGATGAGGTGCGCGAGTAGCGAAGATCCCATGTGATTGATTGTCGAGAAAGGGCTTCACCTCCAAGGCATAGCCTGCTTCCTGATGAAGATGGTAGAGAAGAATCAAATGACTCATCCCTTCAATATCCTTCAAGCCCGCTTGAAACTCCGGTTCAATCGTAATACTCCCTTGAACACCGCGAGCACCTGCTGGCTGAATAGGCATCCCGGCTACCTCTTGAAAGGGTGAATGAATGGTGCCGATGGATTGAAATGTAATCTGCATGACGATGGCCCTCTTTTCTTAGAAAATTGACTCATATCAAAAAGAGTACCATATTGCACTAAGTACCAACCCATTTGTCACAAAATTGTAGAAGATCCTTACATGATCCTCTTCAGAGCCTCCTCATTCTCCATTGAGCCTCTCATGACTAAAGCCACGAGTGTTCTCGGCTATTCCATAAAAAATAGTGACCGCCTCACGTTAACGCTTTGGCAATCACCATGTTATTTTTGATGCTTATTTTGTTCATTGAAGATTACCCAAGTACTGTCGGATTTCAAGGTCAATTCTATTATACTTGATATCATGCACATAATGAGAACAGTCTAATTCTATTAGTGCTCCATTGCTGCAATTCAAAATAAAATCATTCTGATATTTTCTCCACTCCGCTTCGCTCCAGCCTGTTCCTTCTCCGTTGGAAGAAAAAATCAATATCGGCACATCGGGTATGCCGCCTTCAGCAACCTTCTTGGCACTCGTTTTGATTTGCTGCACTTCTCTCAGCATATCTGCTGTTGCAGTTCGCCTGTAAAAGACCACCTTATAAAGTTCCTTTTCATCCTCTGTGAGCGTACCATATTTCACCGCATCGCTTTCTGCTAGGCTCGGAACCCATCTGGTAATACCTACATTTGCAACAAAGGCACCTAGCTGAAGAATGGGCAAATTGATTTGGTAGCTCTCGTAAGACTGCGGGACAGACATATCTAGTCCGATAATAGCCTTTACTTCCTCAGGGTACTGCTGCGCCCAATACAAGGCTTCTATGCCCGACATAGAGTGCGGGCATAAAACATAGGGGCTTTCTATACCTGCTAACCGTAACGCCTCACGCGTTTCAGACAATACGGTATCTATATCGCGAGGCGTATCCGCAGTGATCTCGCTAAAGCCATAGCCCGCCTTTTCCACTACTGCAATTCGGTATGTATCACTTAGCAACGAATACAGCGACTTAAAATCAAACACCGGGGAACTGGTTCCTCCGCCCGACAGGAACACAAGCGTTGTATCACCGGATCCTTCCGTATACACATTCATCATGTGACCGTTTACTTCAACTTGCGTACCGACTGATTGAAATCGTGCATCTTCTTTTGACAATTGTATTCTGTGATTGATGTAACTGACAGTAAGAAATATTATAAGCAATGATAAAAAGACAATACCAATTCGTTTGAATATCTTTTTCATGTAATCCTTCCTTATATGGGAGTATACGAATAATTGGAATTCTCTTTTCTATTTTGACATGTAAAACAAAAGAAGTCGACTCATTTTCGGTTTGCTAAGAGAAAGCGTTTCTATATTCCGATTATTCTAACTATTGTGGAAATCAACTGTGGAAACCAAGCTATTCTTTAATTAGTGTCTAATGACTCAATTTTTAATACAATTTAGCAATACTCGATTAACGCTAAAAGGAATATTAACGCTAAATTGTGCACACCCTATTTTAGCTTATTTCATTTCTTTCTAATAATTGGGTAAAACTTGTTGAGAAATTTCGACAAAAATCGGGGGCTACCTGGTACCTTTGCGAGGGGAAGAACTATTTTCCCCTGAGCTTGCTATTATTCTTTGGGTCATCTGGAGTTGGAAAAACTCACTTAGCTGTAGCAATTGGAGTTGCCGCAGCTAAAAGGAGAAACATGGTATATTTCATATCTTGCCATGATTTGATAATGCAACTGAACAAAGCACATACTGAAAACAGATTAGAAACTAAATTGAAACATTTTGCAAAATATAGATTACTCATAATTGATGAAATTGGATATTTACCTATTGATAAGCAGGGAGCCAATTTACTATTTCAATTAATTAATAAAAGATATGAAAAGAATTCGACTATCATTACTACAAATCAGCCATTTAGTAAATGGGGAGAGGTATTTTCAGATATAACCTTAGCAAATGCAATTCTGGATAGATTGATTCATCATTCAAGTATTATTAAGATTACAGGACCTTCTTACAGATTAAAAGACAAGATTGATGTTTTGGAATCTAAAAAAAGTAGCAATAGTTGATTCTAATAATCCTACATTTTGGGATTGACATTAACAGATGGTAATATAACGAACTTGCCCTTCATGTTTTTGTATCTTATTGGGTATTAAGATATTTTCCACATATTAATTCACCCTAAAATCAGAGAGGCTTTCAGAACTAAAACAAAGAATCTCCTAAAACTTCACTAAATTTAATGGAGTCGCCATAATGGTGCCAACTCAAAACTCTATATAACGGGAAGCATTAGGGTTTACGATTGTAACCAGAAAGAGTAATTGCACAAGTTCGGCGAGCATCTAATAATGTATTGTAATAAGATTCAGCCCCAAACCACGTATGTGGAATACTTGTAGTGGCAGTAGTCCAGACTTTTCCAATCGCACCAAATTCCAATAGCCTCCACTATTATTAACTGTTGCCTCTAAATGAACATTTGCTCAAGTTAAAGGTTTGATGTGATAATAATAAGAAGAAGCCATTGGAGTTACTACTTTTCTAAGTCTACAAGCACCACTTTCATCAATTTTTGCCGTTTTGTGCCGCTATGTCTGCTTCACGATTTAGCGACATTGTCTGCTTCAATCACTTTCATCCTTTCTTTTTCAACAAAATAATTTATTCTTCTTCAAATGATTTAAATCGTTTTCTCTCAAATTTCACTTCATCTTTAACATACTTTTTATAATTATTATACTCTTCACTAGATACTATTTCTTGTTTATTGCTTACATTTAATTCAATAGCTGAATAAGGCATTCCTTGACCTAATCTACCATCAGCTTCTGAAGCTGCAACTAAAATATAATATTTTCCACTTTCTAGTAATTGATCGCCTTCTAGCAATGATATACTTTTACCATCATAATTCACACCACCATGTTTAAAAAATTCAATTGGCTTATTTTTCTTTAAATTACCTTTTAGATTGTCTATAACAGTAATTGAATATACAGTATATGGCTTTCCTGTGATAGTACCATCTTCACTTTCATGAACATTTGTATATTCTGTTCTTAATTCATCTTCAACCTTTGCAACAAAAACATAATCTCCCCACCCTACTATTTCTTCAGGATTATCAATATTTACCATAAAACTTCCGTCATCATACACTACAGGCACTTCAGAGCTTAGTGTAAAGCTATCATATGTTTTTGACATTTCATTACTAGAATTATCACTACAACCAGAAATTGTAGTAATCATTAATATTGCCACCACTAATGCTACTAACTTTTTCATTCAAATACCTCCTTAAAATATTATTTATATTCAATTAATTTATTCATTTACAAAATTTATACTAATAATTTGCTTGAAATATCTCTGTATTCATTCATTGCAGCTTAATTAATATAATTTAGCAGCTTCATCATATGAATCTTTGTCATCTTGATGCAAAGTTATCGGAAAATAATGTGCATTTGTCATAAGCGCACTTATATTTTTAGTGTTATGTCCTAAACCTAATGCATGCCCTAATTCATGAGCAGCAACAGATTTTTTTTCATCAGCATCTAAATCTTCCATACTATATATATTGAAATAAATTTTAGCGTTAACTCTATCTCTGTAACCGTAATAACCAGCTGTCGCTGAATCTATATCAGTTACGAATATATCTTCAATAACATAAGGACTATCTTCTCTAATAACACCACTTTTGTAGCCATTCCACAACTTCATTCCCCATACAGTTTGACTATAATACGTTGTATCGTAGTCCCAATCTAGATGTCCTCCAGAATCTACATTATCGCCTGTTCCTAAATATGAAGCAGCAAAAACATTTGTTGCGCCCATTAGCATAGATAATAATAAGAAACCTGTAATTAATGTCTTTTTCATAAATATTCCACCTTTCATCTCTATATTTTCGAAATATTTGTAACATATAAGATTTTCATTGATTTTTTGTTAAATCATTTTCCAAACTTTATTGAATAATTTTTTTAACTCACTATCCCTGCCGATATCGTAATCCCTAAACACATTACGAAAATAAAAATATTTACTCTTAAAACAAATAAAATAGAAATTAAACAACATTTAATACCTATGCCCATTGTGCTTTAATAACAAACAATGCTGCCACTAGATTACCTAGACATATTGTTAAAATTATAGTGTTTAGACTCCAAAAGAACAAAAGTGTTATTATAAGACACATCACTACTAAATGGAAAATCCTTTTTTTGCGATAGTATTTTTTCTCTTCTTCATCAAGTGGCTTAGTAGGTGTTTCTACTGGTGCTAGCTTTATAAGTATTGGTATAGATATTATAAGAATTATTACTCCAACTACAGGTATAAATTCTTTTGGTGTAAACTTTACTATCGGCAACACCAGTGCCACAATTCCACTTGATAGTAGATAACAGTTTATTGCCTTTTGACAGTGATAACCACCTGCATATGTACGAATGAGAGAAAAAGATAGAAGGAAGACAAGGCTTTCAAATACCATTTCAAACAAAAAACCTAATACTATTGTTGTTATAATATTGAAACAAAGCTCAATACCAGTACTAAGGCCATAAACTATTAAATCCTTATCTTCACCCTTACTTATCTCTTTTTCAATCAGAACATCTGCAAGCTTGTTCATTTCTTTTGTAAACATTAAAATTTACGAAATTTTTTAGCTGAATCTGGTAGCTTTGGCTGATGGGCAATGTATACGCAAGCAGTATTTACATTTAATGCTGTCACTACCAATGCAAGTGAGGCAACCATACTTCCCAACCTGTATACCCACTTTTCTTTTTTAAACTTTTTCATTAACACATTACCTCCTTGGTATAAATTCCCAATATAAGTTTATTATATACATTTTTAAGATTTGTGCGGACTTAGGGTATAAATGATTGAATTTAGGGTATAAGTGATGAATTTTAAGGTTATAAAATAAAATTAGAGATGGAAAAACTTATCCCATCTCTAATTTTATTTTTAATTTTTGTATGGAACTATAACAGCTACAGAGAAAGTATCACTAGTATACTCTGTTCTTATTTCTCCACCGTAACTTTCTAAAGATTTTTCTATATTAGCAAGTCCTATCCCATGATTGGCTTTAAAGGATTTTGTAGTTTTAAATTTGCTATTATCAATAATTAACTTGCCGTCAAAAGAGTTATCCATTAAAATAATTAGATTTCCCATACTGCAACTTATTTGTAAATCTAATTTCTTGTTGTCTGATTGCAGGATAGCGGTGATAGCGTTATCAAGTAAATTACCTAGTATAACAGTAATATCGTACGCAAAAATATTAATAGATTGTGGAACACTTATATCTACAAATATTTTTGTATCAGTATTTTGCAACTTTCTCAGTTTAAAATTAACAATGCTGTCAATCACAAAATTATTAGATTGAGAAAATGCCCCACTATCTATTTCCTTTAAAATTTTCCGTATGTAAGGTTCCACTTCATCTTTTTTATCATTTTTGTACATTTCGTCGAGCATAATTAAATGATTTTTAATATCATGTTTAAGTGATTTAATGGATTCAGTGGACTGACTAATAATTTCTGCTTGGTTTTCATATGCAATATTTTGCTGCTTTAAAATATTTTTTTCGTTCATTGCAATAATTGAATTATATATTTTTTCATCTATTACTATCATAGTCACATTGACAATAATTAAAATAGATCCGCTGATAAGTACATTATATAGTGTTAAATTATCATTTTCTAAAGAAGTTACAAATAAATATAATGTTCCAAATAAGATAACAATAAGAGCTAAATAATAAATCTGGGGTATAGGAAAATCTTCCTTCCTTGAACTTTTGTATTTATTTAACAAATAAGCTACAATCAAAGTTATTGTTCGTATTAGTATCAAGCCTACAACTGAGTTAAAAGTACTATTATGAATTGCTGAAATATCTATGAACCCAATACTTACTGAAACAATAATTTCGATTACAAACAATATTGCATAAATAAGGGATGAAAAAATAATTTTCTTCTGAATGGAACTCTCATAATTTAAAGAAATAATAAACAAAAAGTTTAATGTGAAAATCAATGTAATTAACGGAACTTTAGTAATAAATATTAAAACTGAAGATGAAACAAAATACAATAAATAAGATAGTTTTTCTATTCTGCTATTATAAACATTTTCATTAAAAAAAGTATGAAATAATTCACTAGTGTTGTATAAATAAAGATAGAATATTTTGTTTATTGATTCTCTCGCTTTCAAGTTAAAAAAGGAAAACTCGAACAAAAAGTGGTTCTGTCCATTTGGCATATTTATACAATTTAATCAAAGGGGCAACAACGACAGATACCATTTCTTAAGGGACCGTACGGTCCTCCATGCGACGAACCCATTGATTGGCTGGTTTCCAAAGCAAACGTTTGAGCCAACGTTGAATCTGAAGTATTTTCCGCTGACGATTCATCTCTAGCTGAATCAAAACATGAAGGCAATATACGATCAATGCCGTATAGATTTGATTTTTGACAGCATTTTCACTTTCACCATAGAACGTTTTAATCTTCACATGCTGCTTCAACCATTTGAAGAATAGCTCAATCGCCCAACGGGCACGATAGATCTCGCTCACTTCCTCCGGAAGAATATCAAATCGATTCGTAATCAATCGAAGTGTTTTCCCGCGATGATCGAGCACTTCAACGAGTCGGAAAACGTTTTCTGCAAGGCTTGGTGAGGTCCCTAGCCAAACCATTTGATCCGAAAGGATCGCAGGATTTTCACCGGTGTCAAAAGATTTAATGGGATGAGTGACGGCATTAGCTTTCAAACGGGACACGAAAAAATAGCCGTCATCCGTCATACGATCAAAGCGTTCGTAATCGATGTAACCTCGATCAAACACATAAGTCGCGTTCTTGTCATCGATGAGAACTTCCAATTGCCCGCGATCGTGTTCTTTAGCGGGTGTAATCGTGAGTTGGTCAGGATAGGTCATGTGTTGGTCCATCATTACTAAGCGTAGATGGACTTTAATTCCTGCCTTCGTCTTTCGAAAATCCGCCCAAGCATACTTCCCTAAATTCAACGGGATAGTAGTTGAATCAATGATATTCAATGGCATGGATGGTTGGGTCTTTTGATGGAAAGCCTTTATTTTACTGACCAGTTGGAAGAATATCATGGCCATCACATCCGATGGAATTTCACGATTCCGTCGCGATAGCTGGGATACGCTAATCGATTGAAAACCTACGGTTTCCTGAAGACCTTCATCAACAAGAGCATCGCTCATCTCATGTAAGCTATCCCATTGATTGAGCTGAGCGAGAAGCATTAATTTCAAGTAAGCTTCTGTCGTTAGCTTCTTTGTGTAGTAGTCAAGTTTCCTTATTTTGACCTGTTCATCAAAAAAGTCAGTATTGATGGGTGAAATCCATTTACCAAATGACGAAAATAGTGTATCCTTGTCCATGTGAGTGATCCTTTACGTTGGATTTGGACAGGAACCACCTGTCCTTCCATTGTAAAGGATTATTTATTGTATGGACCAATAAATATTGAATCTTTTTTATATTTTGAATCATCTGCGTAAATTAATGCAACACTAGTGATTAAATCATTATTAATTATTCTTCAAAACAATAATGGCAAGCAGGGCAAGGTGGTACACACCTTGCGATTTTGCATAAAATTCCCTTACGGAATTTTTGCCAAATCTGCTTGTTGGGTAGTATCCCCAATCCCCATTGAACACACAATAAATTGTGTGGCTACGCTCCCTATGGGAGCTGAAAAATCATAAGTAATATTACCTCTGTTCTTTGTGTTTTCCCTTTTCTTTCTCCAATATGTCCTCACCTAAAAGACGGTCAATATTTGCCTTTGCAGTCAATATATTTTTCATTTCTTTTTTTGTGGAATGGTATAGTGAATAAGCTTTTTTCTTTTCAGAAAGAAGTTCAGAAAATTCAGTTTACAAAGCCTTTATTGTTGGAATCTTTTTATCATCTAATTCATCAAAAGCAGCCTTTGCAGCTTTGTGTAAAAGTAATTCAGCAGTATGTTCTTCATAGAATTTTTTAGAATATCCCGCCTTACGATAAGCGGTATAAGTATCACGGGTTTTTGAATAGTTTATAATATGCGTTTTAAGATTTGCTATCTCTGTCATACGCTTTTCAGCATCTCTAATTTGAGTCGATAATTGATTAAAATTATCCGTTATAGTTTGTGCTTTTTTTTCTAAATCCTTATAGTCAAGCAGGTTATTTTCTGTTAAGTAATTCATCGTCTGTGCCATCTGTTTTAAATTAAAAATCTTTGCCCATCGTTCATATCCGGCACCTTTTCCTGCTTGCAATTTTGCTTGGCGGAGGAGGAGGGATTTGAACCCTCGCACGGGTAGAACCCGCCTAATGATTTTCGAGACCATCCCCTTCAGCCGCTTGGGTACTCCTCCGAATAAACAATTTATATCGCAACAGATTTATATTATAATGTATTTTGTCCCCTATGGCAATTCTTTTTATCTTAGCTATAGCAGGTAAAACAGACAGAATTAAAGGAGGATTACCTTGACCACATGGGATAATATCTGGAATCATCTGCTCAATTTAACCGACTGGATTCACTTTGCCATCGCCGTTGGGATCTTTCTTGCTTTTCTCCTGTTCCGACAGATATTTACCAAATACATATTTACGCTCTTCTTAAAAATCTCTAAGCGAACCAGCCTAAAAATGGATGAGAAGCTATTACTGGCCTTCGAAGCCCCCTTACGTTGGTTAATCGTGGTGTTGGGTATCTATTTTTCAGCTCATTATTTCCTTGAAAATCCGCTCTACGAGGCAAAATTACTGCATTTATTACGAACTGCTCTGATCTTTCTCGTTGGTTGGGGTCTCTTCCGCCTTGCTGATGAGTCCTCCACCCTCTTTACCCGTCTCCATCTTGCATCCAATGGGAAGGTCGACAAAATTTTAATTCCTTTTCTTTCGAAGCTAACTCAGTTTATTGTGGCTGCCCTTACCATTACCATTCTTCTCGAGGAATGGGGCTTCAATGTAAGTGGCTTCGTCGCTGGTCTAGGTCTTGGCGGACTTGCCTTTGCCCTTGCTGCGAAAGACTCCCTCAGCAACCTATTGGGTGGTGTAGTGATTATTATTGAACGGCCCTTCTCCATTGGTGACTGGATTCAATCAGGTACCATTGAAGGAACTGTAGAGGATATTACCTTCCGTAGCACCAAGATCCGCACCTTTGCTCAGGCCGTGATTACCGTCCCCAATTCCGAGCTAGCGAACTCGCCGATTACCAACTGGTCACAGATGGGGAAGCGACGAGTCACCTTTAATCTAGGTGTCAGCTATGATACATCCCGCGTTGCCATGCAGGAGGTAGTGGAGGAGATTCGCGCTGTTCTCACCGAGCATGAGGGGATTCATCCTGATACCATCAGCGTTTTCTTCGATGCTTATGGTGCATCTAGCTTAGACATTAAGATCACCTTCTTCACGAAAAGTACGGCTCTAGCCGAACATTCTCAAGTGAAGGAAGAGATCAATTTTAAGATTATGGAGATTTTAGAGAAGCATCATGTCTCTTGTGCCTTCCCCAGCACCAGTATTTATTTTGAAAATGGTTTGCGAGTTATCGGTACTACCCCAGCAGAAGAAGCAAAATCAAATCATTAAGGGTCAAAGGGCAAGCGCCCAAAATAAAGGGTAGGCGGGTACCATCTAGTCATTCGTACATATACTGGTAGGGCAACCAACCAAGAAAGGATGATTATGATGCAACCCGTTCAACCTGATGAATGGATGGGGACGATAAGTCAGCCAGGGCAGGTACCTGAGCAACCAGGCTGGTATCCCGTTTGGCAGCCCATGGAGATGAACCTAGGAGAACAACAGGATGCAGCGGTTCAACAATTTGGACGCCGACGGTATCCCAATCCAGCAGGTGCTCTACTTCCATTCTTGCTCTTTCCCTTCTTTTATCGTTATCCTATTTATCCACCATACCCATATCCACCCTATCCCTATCCACCGTATCCTTATCCGCCCTATCCCTACCCCTACCGCTAATTCAAGTTCATCTAAAAAAACCGTCCACCTTGGCGCAGGGTGGACGGTTTGATTTGCAGAGGGTAAGCCGTTAGATAAATAGATGAAGATCATGGATTAATAGCCAGAGTTACGTGCTAATTGCTGCTCAGCGTACTGTACTAAACGCTTCGTGATTTCCCCACCAACGGAACCGTTTTGGCGGGAAGTAGTGTCTGGACCAAGGTTAACGCCGAACTCTTGAGCGATCTCATATTTCATTTGGTCAAGAGCTGCGTTCGCTTGAGGTACTACAAGATTGTTTGTGTTAGAGTTGTTAGCCATTCTCTTCACCTCCTTACAGGCTTATGATGTGATCTTCGGGGACCAAATATGCTTTATTTTTGTGGTAATTGTTGTTGAAAAAGCAAAACTCTCCCCTATTGAAGGGAAGAGTAGCTATGATTTAGATGCTCTGCCACAAGAGGGAGCTCTGCTTCCTGAATGGTTCGGAAATCGAGAATCAGTTGTTCATTTTCAATACGTCCAATTAAGTGAGGAGGCTGTTGTCGTAGCGCCCGCTCCAAATGGTGAAGGGCACAGCGTGTCGGGGTCACAGCGATTCCTACTGATGGTAGCGTCACCAAGGGCAGCGTACCACCACCTACTTGGGACTGGATCTCACAGAGCGAAGTGACCTCTTGAACCTCTGGAGAGAGTAGATCATAGCAACGCACAGCCTTCTCCCGAATCTCTTCAGCGGTATGTAAGACATCGCGGAGTGTAGGAATCTTATCATACTCTTGATTGAGATAATGGCGGAGCGTAGTCTCAAGGGCAGCCAGCGTCATCTTATCCACCCGTAATACCCGAGCCAGCTGATTCTTCTTCAACCGTTGAATCAACGCTTTTTTACCAGCAATAATCCCTGCTTGTGGTCCGCCCAATAGCTTATCACCACTAAAGGTAACCAGATCTACACCTGCTGCGAGAACTTCCTGGACTAACGGCTCATCACCAATATGATGCTCATGGAAGGGGAACATCACGCCACTTCCTAAATCCTCTACGACAGGAATACCATGGGCGTGCCCGAGCTGAACAAGCTCTTCTCGTTCAACCACCTGCGTGAAACCAACGATCCGAAAATTGCTGGTATGTACCTTCAATAGCATGGCTGTCTCAGGGTGAATGGCTCCCTCATAGTCGGATAGCTTGGTCTTATTCGTGGTACCCACCTCGACGAGCTGAGCCCCGCTCTCCTCCATAATAGATGAGATTCGGAAGGATCCACCGATCTCCACGAGCTCGCCACGGGAGATCACCACCTCTTTCTCCCTTGCTAGTTCACGGAGTACCAGATAGACAGCCGCAGCATTATTGTTCACCACCATGGCTGCTTCCGCCTGGGTCAGCCGCGTAAGCAACTCCTCCACATGAACATGACGCGAGCCTCGTACGCCATCCTCGATTTCGTATTCTAATGTGGAATAATGGGAAGCTACATCACAGACATGCTGAATCGCTTCTTCGCTAAGTACAGCACGTCCCAAATTAGTATGAAGCACAACCCCAGTAGCATTGATCACAGGATGGAGGGAATTCTGAAGCCACTGCTGAAGGCGCAGTAGAAGACCAGCCAAGACCTCTTCCTGAAAGCTGGTCACTTCATGGGCCCCTTCCCACTGATCTGCCAAAATCTGCTGGCGGATGATCTGTAGATGAGTCTGTGCCTCCGCCACTAGCAAGCGATTGGAAAGCTGATGCTTCTTCGCCAAGGCTTCCACTTCTTCATTAGATATGAGCTGATTCACTGCTGGTAATGCTCGTAGTAATTGCTGCTCCTTCATTTGCTGTCCTTCCTTTTTAGGATGAGCCTATTGAGTGATGCCTCGTCAATCCATTGAGAAGATGATTACTTCGTGGGATTCACCGCAATCCACACATCCTCACGCTCACTCACTTCTCCAATAATCTGCGCATCTGTAACCCCTTGTTGATGCAATTGCATAAGTGCATCCTCCGCTTGATCAGGAGGAAGACTAACAAGGAGTCCACCTGATGTCACCGCATCACAAAGGATAATAGGCTCTACATCCTGTAATTGATTGAATCGTGTAACAGGTGCTAAGAATCGTAGGTTGGCCTTGGAACCACCTGGTAAAACATCGAGTGCTGCTAGGTCATAGGTCCCTTCAAGAATCGGAATCTGATCCATCCAGAGCTGGAAGGTCACCTGACTGGCCTCTGCCATTTCCCGTGCATGACCTACTAAACCAAAGCCGGTCACATCGGTACAAGCATGGACATCATAATTCTTCAACACATCATAAGCATATTTATTTAAGGTGGCCATTACCTTGGTAACATGCTCCTCAAGCTCAGGAGGCACCTTACCCCGTTTAATCCCAGTGGTGACTGCACCAACACCGATGGGCTTCGTCAGAATGATTTTATCACCAGGCTTGGCTCCTGCAATGGTCCAGAATTGATCAGGATGAACAATCCCGGTAACCGAGAGACCAAATTTAGGCTCCTGATCGTCTACCGAGTGACCACCGATAATCCGCGCACCTGCTTCATTCACTTTATCAAATGCCCCACGGAGTATTTCTGCAAGTACATGGGGGGGCAGTTTTTTAATGGGATAACCAACGATATTCATGGCAGTAATAGGCTGTCCGCCCATGGCATAGACGTCACTCAAGGAGTTAGCTGCTGCGATCTGACCATACTGGTATGGATCATCTACTACAGGGGTAAAAAAGTCTAAGGTTTGGATAATAGCAATTTCATCAGTGAGCTTATAAACTCCTGCATCATCAGGTACATCAAGGCCTAATAGTACATTGGGATCTGGGGCTTGCTTAGGAATTTGACACAAAACTTGTGCCAGGTCCTCTGGACCAATTTTGCAGCCTCAGCCTGATTTTGAGGAGGTAGTGGTTAAACGTATTTTTTCTTCTTCTAGCACGATTGTCACTCCTTTCTTTTTCATTATAGCTTAAATAAATAATATTTATAGGGTGGAAATCATTTTTAGTCAAAGCGGAAGCCTTGCTTTTCCAGGTATTCCCTCAGATGTGTGCGACTAGGCTTTTTGACATAACCCATTACCGATTCCGTCCAGGTATCCGTCCGCTTGCCACCTGTTCGCTTCGTGTAGTAAGCTTGCACCACCTTATCATACTGCGCTAATAGCTCCTGCTCTTCACTTGGAGTCAGCTGATACCTCTCCTTGTGATATACCGCAGCTAAGGGGAGACGAGGCTTTAACTCAGGCTCATGGTCTGGATAGCCTAGGCACATGCCAAAGACAGGATAAATAAATTGGGGTAGCTGCAAAAGCTCACTCACCTGAGCAATCTGATTACGAATCCCGCCAATATAAACACCGCCAAGACCTAGGCTCTCTGCTGCAACCATAACATTTTGGGCCATGAGAGCGGTATCGAGGCTAGCCATGAGAAATAATTCGAGATTGTTACCCTGAAATGGTGTCTGATGCATCTCCCCTGCCAAGGCAAGCCGCTCGACATTAGCACAAAAAACCAGAAAATGACTGCAGGTTGCCACATATGGATTGCTGGTCAATTCAGCAAGCTGCGCCTTCCTGTCTGAATCAGTGATGCTAATAACAGAATAGGTTTGTAAAAAGCTTGATGTAGAAGCCGCTTGTCCTGCCTTGATCACGTCTTCAATCCATGCCTCTGGTATGGTCTCATCGGTAAATTTACGAATGGATCGATGGCTCTTCAATAATTGAATTACTTGATTCATACGATTCACTCCTTCGCCAAAAATTATAAATGTGAAAACAATCTATTAAGGAATGATTTTCCTCCGCTAAAGAGATAATCTACTCCTTGATAAAGGAAGCGCGTACCCGCATCCAAAAGGGAAAATTGCGATAACGAACGAAGCGAATCTTTTCATCAGCCATCCGAACCTTCACTTGGTCAATCTTCAGATTCTGCATGGTAAGATGATCGATATGGATCTGATAGGTCATCTCTTGACTAGGGGTAATCACACAATGATGATGCTTCGGCAACACGATGGAAGAGCCGATGGTTCGATAGACACGATTATTAATGGAAGCCATCTCCGCCACTTGAATCGCTTCGATGGAGGGGTGGAGGATAGCTCCCCCAAGACTTTTATTATATGCGGTACTTCCTGATGGAGTTGAGATACAGAGTCCATCACCACGAAATTGTTCAAACTCATCGCCATTAATGGAGACCTGTGCCACCATGGTACCGGTTAATGACTTAATCACGCATTCATTCAGCGCGAGATAATTACGCACCTCATTCTCCATGATCAATTGAACATGAACTAGAGGATATTCCACCGTCTCGTAGGCATCGGAAAGCAGAATTTTTTCCAATAGCTTGTCGATATCCTCCGGCTTCCAATCGGCATAAAAACCCAGACGACCAGTATGTAAACCCACAAAAGCAACTTCCTCTAAGTGCCCAACATACTGATGAAATGCCTCCAGCATCGTCCCATCTCCTCCCACACTGAGGACAATATCAGGGACGTCACAGGTTTGTGTCCAACCTGCATGGATTAGAATATTGGCAATGCGCCGTTGGATGGAACGGGAGATCTCATCATCACGTACTACAATATCGAAACATTTCATGGCCATGGCTCCTTCACCTTATAGATCGCTGATATTGTACCATAAGTATGGATAATTGGCACCATTCCCTTCTCCTACCTTTTCCTTATAGTATGAATAGGCTAGAATACAGATAAGGCTTCCTTATGTTGTGATAAGTGGTAGGTGATGAAGTGATGTTTACGATCTATATCGATGCAGATGCTGCTCCTAAATCAGTGATGGCCATTGTTCAGGAATTGGCCACTCGCTACACTATTCCTTATTATACTGTTGCCAATTATCATCATCAGTTTGCTTCGCCCCATCATATTACCGTAAGTGATGGGGCGGATTCCGCTGATTTTAAAATCATCTCCCTGGTACAGCATGGCGACATCGTCATTACCCAGGATTATGGCTTAGCCTCTCTGGTCATTGCGAAGGGTGCAGATGTACTCACCTCTTATGGTGAGCAACTTACTGCTCATAATATCGATCATTATCTGGCAATCCGTGCAGAATCCAGTCATCTTCGCCGTCAGGGAATCCGAACCAAAGGGCCACGAAAGCGAAAAATCAAGGATGATGAGCTCTTTCTGGAAACATTGGAGCAACTACTGCAGGAGAAGCTAGCACCATAGAATGCATATGTACCTATATATTGTAATATTAGTTAATACATGTTATAATCAACTCAATTAAATGCGCTCTAGGGGTGTCTATGAGTATAGGCTGAGAAGGAATCGCGTTGAAGATTCCTGACCCTTGAACCTGATCTGGCTCATACCAGCGGAGGAAAGAGCATGAACCCAATCCTTTCATCACATAGTTGTAACTAAACGGGTTGGCGTCTTGTTAATTTGGTCTGCATACTCATGCGTACCAACCTCCCTGGTTGGTGCGCATTTTTTATTCATAAAAAAGGAGTTGGTCATGTGCGAAATCAAAAATTGCGTATCATGGTAGAAGTGGCTGTGGCTGCTGCATTAACCTTTATTCTCGATCTCATTGTATTATATCGGATGCCCCAAGGCGGTAGTGTGAATCTCTCCATGCTACCCACCATCGTCATCGCCTTACGCTATGGCGTAAAGGTAGGGATGGTAGCAGGATTGATCGCTGGAACCATTTCTGCCTTACCTAGCCCCACCCTTGTTCACCCTATCCAATTTTTATTAGACTATCCTATTGCTTATGCTGTTCTTGGTGTAGCCGGGCTATGTCGAAATCGCCGTATCCTCTACGTGGTAGGTGCAGTGATGGCAGGTGTCTTACGCTATTTCAGTCATGTACTATCAGGTATTGTTTTTTTCGGAGAGTATGCTGAAGGTCCGGTGATTCTTTACTCCTTAGGCTATCAGCTACCTTATATTATCCCCTCCACCATTCTGGTGAGCGTGGTCATTGGTCTGCTCCCTGCCATCGTGTTTCAACCATCTGTTGCACCACCTGTCTCAAAAGAAGCTGCCTGATCACAAACAGGACTGCCCCATTGTCAATATCGTGACAATGAGACAGTCCTGTTTTACTGGATTATAGTGTGGAATGACTTTCTTGTGCCACAGGAGCTTGCTTTGCTTGCTCTTGGCCCATAGCCATATCATTAACAAAATAGAATTTACGTTTATGCTGTAGTAAGAAGTAGAGCCAGGTGCCTGCAGCAAAGATGGCGAAGAAGATTCCTAGCATCTCAGCATTATGCCACATCATGGTAAGATCCCCACTTGAAATGACTGCCTTGAGACCAAAAACGGAATATGTCATGGGTAGCCATGGATTCAAGTTCTGAAGGAATGGAGGAACCGCTTCAAGTGGGAAGGTACCTGCACTTCCGACTAATTGTAGGATTAACAAGAGAATCGCGATAAATCGTCCAGGATTATCTAAGGTGACAACCAAGAATTGTATGATCGCCATGAAGGTAACGCTGGTAATGATACTGAAGAAGAAGAAGAGTGGAACACTCTGTACCTCTAAACCTAGTCCATAAAGAAGAACCAGATCAGCAATCACAGCTTGGATAACACCGACTAATGCGGGAGTGGTGAACTTCCCGATAAACCAGCCCAAGCCTGTCTTAGGAATCCCTGCTGGCTCTCGCATTGGAATCACGATAGAGAGAATCAATGCACCGACGAAGAAGCCTAAGGAAAGGAAGTAAGGTGCAAAGCCAGTACCATAATTAGGTACAGGATTGAGCTTATCCTCTTGGATCGTTAATGGATCAGCAATACGTTCACTAGCAGTACTGCTTCCTGTCTGATCAGCTACCTCTGTGGCTGCGTCATTCAGCTTGGTGGCTAATGTATTGGTTCCATCAGCGATGGTTGAGATTCCGCTTACTAATGTCGATGAACCATCATGGATGGTACCTGCACCAGTTGCTAGCTGATCAGCCCCATCCCCTAGCTGTTGAACACCTGCCATTAATTGCTGGGACCCAGCACAGAGAGCTTCGGTTCCACCAGCTACTTCTGTCATCTTACCAGCAATGATACCCCAACCAGTTACTGCCTCATCAAGACCGGTAGCCAATTGGTTACTTCCTGCTGCTAATTGTGCGGTCCCCTGTTGTAATTGATTCAGCTTTTCCTGGATGGTTACCATCCCAGCACCTACTTGCGATTGCGCATCCTGTAAGTGCTTCGCACCCTCTAGCAGTGCCTGCTGACTCTGGGATAACTCTGTCATACCACCAGCAACCTTCTGACTTACTGCAAGAAGCTGTTGGAATTCAGGCTGTTGAGCCAAGGTAGGATTGGCCTCCACCATGGCTTGTAAGCCTTGCGCAAGTGCTGCTGTACCCTGCTGTAATTCTAAGGCGCCTTGTGTGGAGGCTTCTAAGCCTTGTTCCAGCTGAGAATGGCCTTGAGCAGCTTGTTGTTGCCCAGTCACTAATTCACCATAACCAGCTGTTAACTGTTCAACACCGCCATAGAGGGTTGCTACGGACTGCTGCATTTGTCCCATACCTTGGTTTAAGCGCTGAAGATTAGGCTCTTGCTCCTTCATCACTGTAGCCATTTGGCTGGTGCCTGCATGCATCGTCTCAAGACCATCAGCCAATCGATTAGCACCATCCACCACTTGCGCTGTTCCATCCTTAAAAACAAGGGACTTTTCCGCTAAGAGTGCGAGACCTTTTTGTAATTCTACAGCACCATCGTGGGCCTTCAACGTACCATCATAAAGCTCTTGTGAACCATCACTTGCTTCCTGTAAACCATTAGCTATCTCATCTACTCCATCTAGCATGGAGGAAACAAAGGTATCGGTTATTTCATTGGCCACTTTCTCCTTGATTCGCTCAACGGCAGTGCCACCAATTTGTGAGGCCAGGAAGTTATAACTCTCATTGGGTACATAGCGAATTTCTAATTGCTGAGAGGAATCATCCATCAATTGGGTTGCCTTACTGGAGAAATCTCGGGGAATCTCAACCATCATATAGTAGTCAAGATTATTCAGCCCTGCTTCTGCCTCTTCCCGTGTGACAAATGTCCATTTGAAATTATCATCCGCTTTTAACTTATCAACGACATCGTCGCCAAGGTGTATTTCTTCTTGATTGAAGGTGGCACCTTCATCAAGGTTCACCACTGCCACCGGTAGCTCGTCCATCTGTGCATATGGATCCCAGAAGGCCCACAAGAACGTAGCACTGTAGATAAACGGTATCAACAGAACAACGAGAATCGGAATTAAAAATTTAGGATTGGTAAAAATTAATTTTAAGTCTTTACGAAAGAGTTCAAAACCACGCATTACAGACTCTAACCTTCCTTCCATGTTTACCATCATTTAAAAATACCTGACCATTTTCCTCATTTGGTCATCGCAGTGTAAAGAAAAAGTGAACTTAGTTCGGATGGAGATGATTCCGTCCGAACTATCGTCACTCAGATTTTACCAGACCATGTACCAAGTAAAGATCGAATAGCTGCGCAATTTCTTCTTTACTTAAAGGTCGATGATTCTTTTCCCAGTCAAATACCAAGCTTAAGTAGAGCTTGAACATGACATAGGCGGTAATTTCTGGATCACAGTTCTTAATCTCCCCGCGATCAATCGCACGTTGAACCTTGGATTTTAAGAAGTGAATAATTTCTTCTTCCACACGCTGCATCGCTTTTTGAGCTGTTGGGGTTCCAAGCTCTTTGACCTCTTCAGTCAATTTCATCATCAGCTCGTGCTTCTTACGAAAGTCCAGAACACGATAAAGTGAGTTGTGAAGATTTTCAAAAAACGAACGTTCTGGATGAATGGATTCTTCAGCAACCGTCCTCATATCCTCAATCAATGAGAAAATAATCTCATCGAAGAGCTCCTCCTTATTTTCAAAGAAGGTATAGATGGTGCCCTTCCCTACATTAGAAATACGAGCTACCTGATCCATTGTTGTCGCTTTGTACCCAAAGAGCGTAAACGACTTGGTTGCACCCTTAATGATTGATTTTTTCCGATCCATCACCATCAATAACACCCCAATTAATGAAACCTACTTCTTTGGTGGCCGCTCAGAAGCAGTTTCTCCTTGGCTGACCAGCTGACTGATTGACCGATTTACTATTTCGGTCATCTGGTTCAATGAATAGGTTACTCGAATATTTATAATATGTCAAGCGGTAATCCTATCTATGGTTGATATTCAATAGGAATGGCCAATATTTCCACAGCGGAGGAACCCGTTTCTGCTGGATAGATGGATAAAGTGCCTGAGAATCGATTATCACTTAAGGGAATGAAGATGGAAACATGAAAAGATACAGGATCACCTTCTGTAATCTCCGCTTTCTTCAGCTCATCGCTGAGGATCATCGTCTGGCGTGTTAGAGTCTTGGAATGAGCATCCATGATATCCATTTCAAAATTCTCTACATGAGCAATCACTTGTAATTGAAGTTGAAGCTCTCCCTTCGTTTTTTGAAGTGACCAGCCCTCTACAAGAAAATGATCATTAGAGTAGAGAGGTTCTTTTTCCTGTGATCTGGATTCGAGCGTCATTGTGGACCGATTCATTGCTAAGGGTACAGCAGCAACTTCGAAGCGGATGGCAGCACCTTGGAGTTGCTCTGTAGCTGCCAGTGCCCCAACCTCATCATCCATGGGTATGAGTGAATGAGTAACGGTCTCCTGGTTTGAATCTGTCCCTTCTCCTCCATCTATAGCATCAGTTGAGCTAGTAGAGGGTTGCTCTGGGGCTAGTGCTAGTTGGCTATTGGGATTCATTGGTGGCGCCTCATCAACAGTGGCTGTGCTACTATCATTGGGAGGTGTCTGAGCAACGTCGGGTGTATTTTCCTCTTCCGTTTCCACAGCCTGCTCCTGTACAGAAAAGCTTTCCATTCCTGTATTCGACTCTATATTCGATTCTGTATTCGACACTGTATTCGATTCCGTATTCTCTGCCGTTGCAAGGATGGGCGGTTGAACAGCCTCTTCTCCGTCCTTCGATGGGAGAAACGGTAGACTGAACATAGCGAGTGCAAGGGCTAAGGCAGTCACAGGTACCCAGCGACGTCCACTAGTGAAAGTAAAGAGTTGTTTAATTCGGCTACCAAGGGAATTGGTAGGCTGAAGGTGAGCATGCTCCTTTCGTAGCTGCTGCCGTAAATGTTCGCGGAACTCCGGATTTAGCGATACCGCTGGTTTTGAATCACGGATCATTTGGATAAATTGGCGATCCACATATTCTTCATTCTTCATAGTGCCTCCCTCCCTTCCCATGCTTTTTTCAAACGATTCACAGCCCGAAGCAATAATTGCTTAACCGCATTCTCCGATTTATTCATCTGGATGGCAATATCCTTTAGCTTTAGGTCATGATAGTAACGGAAGAGTACCACTTCCCGCTGATCCTCGGTGAGCTGGTGGATCAATGTAAGCATTTGATCCTGCATCTCAATCTGTTCCAGCCTCTCATCATGGATTCCCATTGTTAGCTCTGTTGTCTCCTCTAGCTGGCACTCACGATTGGCTTTACGATAGTAATCTCGAATGGTATTGGCAGCAATGGTGTATAGCCAATTAAGAAACTGGCCACGCGCTGGATCGAAATCCTGCAGATAATGTAACACCTTCATATAGGTCTCTGAGGTCAAATCCTCAGCAATTGCTTGATTGCGGACACGATACATGATAAAACGATATACATCGTTTACCGTGATATCATAGAGCTGACCAAATCGGTCCGGATCTTGCTTGGCTTCCTCGATCAGACTCTGGGTTATCACCATACCGGCTCACCCTCCCATTCCATGGTACCACCGCCCACTTTTTCTCATTTGTTTATGATACGTTGAAGTATCATGAAAAGTTATGGGGTGGAACCACTGATTTCATCGGATAGAAATGATTTACTTGAGAATAATTACTATGACACTCATATTTCATGATACAATAGAAGAATCAATGTGCATATTCCTGTTTTTGGTGGATGGTATTGCACCATTATTGTTTCGAGATTTTGGATCGAGAGGAGGTAAGTTCACTCGTTCATGAGTTGAACTTTAGGTATGAAACAACAAGTCTTAATTACAGCAGATGAGATTGCAGCCAAGGTCGAAGAGATGGGTGCACGAATCTCTCAAGATTACCATGGTAAGAACCTTTTGGTTATCTCTTTACTGCGGGGAAGCTTCATTTTCACCGCTGATTTAGTACGACATATTCATATTCCTGTGGCGATTGAGTTTTTGCAAACCTCAAGCTACGGTGCAGAAAAAGTAAGCAGTGGTCAGGTCAATATCGTAACACCATTCAATAAAGAACTTTCACAATACGATGTCTTGCTTGTTGATGATATCCTTGATACTGGATGCACGATGAAGACGGTCTATGAATACATCCAGAAGTGCAAACCAAAGAGCCTAAAAACATGTACCTTACTAGACAAACCATCACGACGTGTTGCAGAGATTGAAGTGGATTATAAGGGATTTATTATTGAGGACCGATTCGTTGCAGGCTATGGTCTCAACTATGGAGAGCATTACCGCAATACACCCTATATCTTCGAAGTGCTTCCTGAGTAGAACGGGGATGCAAAACAAAAGGATAGCATAGACAGGTAATAACCAGTCTGTGCTATCCTTTTTAATTCTCTTCTTCAAGCCAATTGTATAAAGGAAAAACCAGATCAGAATTACCCTGAGCAGCTACGGTGGCTGAAGCTACAGTTTTCTGTTTCATGAAATAGCTCTCTTTTTGCCGTTCACGAAAATGTAGAGCATACTCCTGCGCTTCCTTCGCTGAGCGAATATTCTTTTCTTGCCAGGCTAAGAGAATCCGATCGATATAACGGAAGGAACGCTTGTTCGAGATGACTGCTTCCTTCAATGCAGCAATGACAAGCTCTTCGGAATAACCATCCTCCTCCAGCCAGGAGTTCAGTGTCTCACATTCAATGGGCGATAACGGGCGAGCAAACTCAGCTTCAAAGACTTGATATAGATTGTATTGCTTACCGTTACGTCGCAATAGATCAGAATGCTGAATTTCTTCGGAGATGGGAATATACGGAGGCTCATCCATCTTTAAGAGCCGATCAACTTTGTTGTACAGAGGGAGTAGATCATAGCGCTCACAATAGACACCATTGGGGGCGATGTACTCTTCAATGGAGATGAAATGGTTTTTTACAAGAAATTGCAAGCGCTGTGCAAGCTCAGCGCCACTTAGATCCATTCGTTCCTCCAACTGATGAATGGTTGGGAAGTCGTTCCCATCTGTTTGATATGACAGAATTTGTAATAAAACCATCATATCTTGGTCAGATAATCCTAACTTATGGTAGTAACGGAATAAAAGAGTAGGTATAACTACCTGTGGCTCCTTCATCCACTGTGAGAAATTAATCATGCCGAACACCTCATGTCCATTATAGCAGGTTTCATTGATCAATTCTTTAGGTCATAAGCACGAAGACCTTCGATTGATTACCTAATATTCTATATAAAGATAGAAAAGCCTGCCAACCAAGCAAGTTGGCAAGCTCCCCACTGGAAACATATCTGCTTCAGTAATCCGATGGATTTTTTATTTTTATGGATAGAGTCGATTGAGGAGACGTGGGAATGGAATGGCTTCCCGTACATGATCAATTCCACAAATCCAGGAGATCGTCCGTTCTAAGCCAAGGCCAAAGCCAGAATGAGGTACAGAGCCATACTGGCGAAGATCTTGATACCATTGATAAGCAACTAGATCAAGCTTCTCTGCCTTCATCCGTTCTAGCATGAGCTCTGGATCGGTAATCCGCTCACTACCCCCAATGATCTCACCATAGCCTTCAGGCGCAATAAGATCCGCACATTTAACCACTTCTGGTCGTTCTGAATCAGGCTGCATATAGAACGCCTTGATCTTTGTCGGATAGTGGGTAATAAAGACGGGACGATCATAGTCCTCAGAGATGGCGGTTTCATGAGGTGCACCAAAGTCCTCACCCCATGGGATATCAAAGCCCTTCTCATGCAAGCGTTCAATCGCCTCATCATAAGTGATCCGGGGGAATGGTGCCTTCACTTGTTCCAACTTGGAGATATCCCGTTCAAGCACTTCTAATTCAGCACGACAATTTTGGAGTACAGACTGTACAACAAACTCCACGAAGCGCTCTTGAACCTCTAAGTTTTCTTCATGGGTACAGAAAGCCATTTCTGGCTCAATCATCCAAAATTCAATTAAATGGCGCCGCGTCTTCGACTTCTCTGCACGGAACGTAGGACCGAAGGAGTATACCTTCCCCATAGCCATGGCTGCAGCTTCCATATAGAGCTGACCACTCTGGGAAAGATAAGCATCCTCATCAAAATATTTCGTATGAAACAAATTGGTCGTCCCCTCTGCTGAGGTAGGAGTCAAAATTGGAGGATCAATTTTATAGAAGCCTTCTTGATGAAAGAATTGATGTACGGCAAAGATGATCTGACTACGGATCTTCATGATGGCATTTTGCCGTGGCTGACGAAGCCAGAGATGGCGGTGATCCATGAGAAATTCCACACCATGCTCCTTCTTCGTAATGGGATACTCATCAGCGATTTGAATGGGATCAACATCGGTGACCGTCAATTCATAGCCACCTGGAGCACGATCATCCTTTCGAACAGTACCTGTTACATAAAGGGAGCTTTCTTGAGTGAGCGATTTCGCAGCCTCCCATGCTGCTTCCGTTACCTCTGCTTTCACCATTACACCTTGAATAAAGCCCGTGCCATCCCGCAATTGCAGGAATTGGATTTTTCCACTGGACCGTTTGTTAAATAACCAAGCACCAAACCGTACTTCTTGACCATCATAGGCGCTGATCTTATCTATGGAAATCATGCTTGTCCCTCCAATGAACAAAAAATATGTAACAACAGTAACTCACAATGTCTCTATTATACTATTGCTATTTTGACAACGTCAATTTTTCTCGTGAGCAACTGTTGAACGTTGAATGAATTGATGCAGACGGTTTAATCCCTCTTCAATATTCTGCATCGATGTGGCATAGGAGAGACGAATATGATCAGCAGTACCGAAGGCAGTGCCTGGAATAACCACTACTTTAGCCTCTTGGAGTAAGGCTTCAGAGAACGCAGCTACGTCTTGGTAGCCCAATTTTCCCATTAATTCACGCACATTGAGGTAGATATAGAACGCCCCTGTGGGTGTAACCGCAGATACACCTGGGAATTCCCCTAAACGCTCGAGCATATAGCAACGACGTGCCTCATATTCAGCTACTACGTGCTTCAACGCATTTTGATCGCCATCCAATGCAGCGATGGCAGCATATTGAACAAAGGTAACTGCATTGGAGACACTTTGCCCTGTTAAATCCCCCATGGCTTTAATAATTTGGGCATCCCCTGCTGCATAGCCAAGCCGCCATCCGGTCATGGCATGGGACTTGGATAGGCCATTAATAATGATGGTATGCTTCTTAACATCCTCACTCAAGGATGCGATGCTAATATGCTTCGTACCATAGACAAAATGCTCATAGATCTCATCAGAAATAATCAACATGTTATTCTCTAGACAAAGCTTTGCAATGGATGCCAGCTCATCCTTCCGATAGACCACACCAGTAGGATTATGAGGCGAATTCAAAATAATCCCCTTCGTCTTCGGTGTGATGGCATGACGCAGATCATTGATGGAGATCCGAAATTGGTTCTCTTCACGACAAGAGATAATGACAGGTACACCACCAGCAAGCTTGATCATTTCTGGATAGCTGACCCAATAAGGCTCTAGAACAATCAACTCATCACCTGGATCAAGAATGGCTTGGAACAGGGTATAAAGCATATGCTTGGCACCCATTCCGATGGTGATCTGATCAGGTGAGTAGGTTAGCCCATTCTCCCGATCAAATTTCCGGGTGATGGCCTCCTTCAATTCACGAATACCTCCTGCTGCTGTGTAGGTGGTCTTTCCTGATTGAAGTGCTTCAATACAGGCGTCAATGACATGGGGTGGCGTAGGAAAGTCAGGTTCCCCTACACCAAAGCTGATAAGGTGTTCACCATTGGCTACCATCTGTTTGGCTTTGGCTGCAATGTTAATGGTTGCTGATGGCTTTAAGTGCTGTACGCGCTGGGATAATTTCATGATTCCTACCTCCTTGGACACTGTAATATACGAAAAAGATCAACCCCAAGTGCTTGTACCACCGTGATTAAATTAAGTTCCATGATTGTTGAAGGATATCTCCATATGGAGATACCCTTCAGGTATAAAGAATATTCTATCTAATTCAAAATTAATTCGCAATCACTTTTTGTTTAAATATTTCAACATTTAGTGTCTCTGTGATTTGTTCCCCTTGGAGACATTCTTTTTGCAGTAATTCAGGTAGGATTGTATGAATCTCCTGCTGTTTTTCTAGTAGAATGGCTTTCGTCTCATCAAATAAGCGTTGCAGATATTGAACACGCTCCTGATAAAGGCGTTCATCGGGTACCTCCTGCGCCTTGATCAAGCCAAGATGAGAAAGCCCATTGTAAAAGATTTGATCCACCAGCTGATGAGCACGCTGAAAATCATTGCTTGCTCCTGTGCTTCGTTCCCCACAATAGAGTTCTTCTGCCACAGCGCCTGCTAAGAGAATACGAATCTCAATTTCTAAGTCGCTTCTGGTATATACCAGATTCTCTTCTTGATGATGGTGACGCACATAACCAAGTGCACCACCTCGACCTTTTAAGGAGACTTGAGCAACAGAATGAGGACGGAAACATTCAGCAATGATAGCATGCCCTAATTCATGAATGGCAATGCGTCGCCGTTGTTCTTCATTGGTATTCCGATCCAGCTGTTCACCTAGTAATACCTTATCAATGGCCATTTGAAAATGCTCATTAGCGATAAGTTTATTAGAAGATCGCATCGCATAAATAGCGGCCTCATTTACACAGCTCTCTAATTGTGCACCAGAAAAGCCAAAGGTCTGTTCGGCTAATTGATCGAGGTCTATATCAGGAGCAAGCGGCTTCTTTATGCAATGGATTTTTAAGATCTCTCTGCGTGCATTCACATCAGGTAGTTCAACCATAATATGACGGTCAAAGCGTCCCGGACGAAGCAATGCTTCATCGAGCAAGTCCATCCGATTGGTTGCACCAATCACCAAAATATAAGGATTTTCATTGCCGTGAATGCCATCCATCTGTACCAGCAATTCATTAAGCGTTTGGTCATATTCACGATGCTGAGCTCCCTCCCGCTTGGCTCCTAGTACATCGATTTCATCGATAAAGAGAATACCGCTTTGTGCCCCTGATTGACGTGCTGCTTCCCGTAATTCAGCAAAAAGTTGACGGACCCTTGCCGCACCTGTACCTACATACTTCTCCACGAACTGTGAGCCACTAGCAGCGATAAAGGCACTTTTGGAATAGTTGGCTGCCGCTTTTGCTAATAAAGTCTTCCCGGTTCCTGGAGGACCTGCTAAGAGGATCCCTTTAATCGGGCGAATTCCATATTGATCCGCTTCCTGTAAATTGGTAAGGAAGTGCAATGCCTCCTGGAGTTCACGTTTGGCATGCTCCTGTCCACCAATCTCCGCAAAGGAAATGGCTGATTGGACAGAAGCGCCCTCTTTCTTCTTGAGAACGGCCAGCAGCTTCTGTCTACCATGTTGTGTAAATTGGCGATAGAGTACGATGGCACTCACTAGTAGGAGTGTGACCACAATCGATCTTTCACCTTGCCACATAAAAAAAAGAAGACTACCTGCCCAGATTCCCAGCCAATGTTCCAGACGCAATCGGGTCCCCTCCCTTCTCACTCTGAATTGGCAACACCTGAAGTAAGATTTTATCATCTTTTTGAACCATCACAAATAGATGTGCTTCATCCATATTGAATTGTAAATCATCGATCTGCAGCATCTCCTGCCATTTTTGTTGCTCCATTACGATTTGGGCAAAGTCATGATGATCAATGGATGTTGAGACCAACATATAGAGGTGATTCCATGTATTTTCCCAGGTTTTATCTACATTGATAAGAATCTTAGTACTACGTTTGCCACGATGTTGGTTGACCATCTTTTCAATATCCAGATATTGCTGCATCCAATCATCAGAATAGCTTGCAACCTTTAATTGCAATTGGATCTCCCTTTTATCTAGATTGAATTGATCGATCTGAAAGCATGCATGCTTTGCCACCGCATTCTGAATGGGGCGTTTAATGGCAATCTGTTCATAGCCTGAGAAGGCCATGAACAATAAGGCGAATGTACCAAGGGCGATGAAGGCACTGCGATACCATCTTTGCTTGTTCATCATTGACCTCCTTCATACTTCCCAGAATCACAATCAGTATAGCATGAATTTCTGGATGCCTCGTTGGGAATTGAAGGATCAACAAGCAGTATACTCAGAAGCAATCTTGAGAGCATAAGATCTAAAAAATCGTGGGTGCACTCCCCTAAGGGTGACCCACGATGAATTGAACCGATAAAAATAGCACTATTGATTTTGTAAGCTCCATGGTTGGCTAAGATGAATCTCCTTGAGATTTTCTCCTGTATAGTATTGGTAGTAAAGGTAATGATACTGATTCTTATCATCTACTGCTAGCACCTCATAGAGCAGTTGACCCTCTTCACGACCTGGTACCACATGACGGATCTCTACATTCGCAGGAGCCAGACTGGTTTTTACCTGTTCCATCAATTGATCAATGGAATATCCTGCAGAATAAGGAACAACCCAATGCTCATCCTCATTGATTAAGACATAGAACTTCCTCTCTTCAGCATTGGTCCCTAAGAAAATATGGTACATTTGATTGCCATGATAGCGATCATATTGAAGAATTGTTGATATAGGTGTATTGGCTAAGACCCAATCCTCATATAATAGCCGACCATCTGTTGCCTCTGCCATATAGCTGCGGTAGAGATGGAGAGGACCCCATGCTGCAACCAACACCAATAGGACCACCACCGCTATCACCCAACGGAAACGCTTCATGCTCACTCACCTATTCCCCTATCATGTTTCAAATTAAAACGTAGAGCAAAGATGGAATCCTCCTGCTCCAGACTGGTTGAATATAATATAACATGCATCTCTTCAATTTCATATGTATATGGTTCATAGATCAAAAGATACCGCAGGATGGATTCATCCCAATGAATCACTTCTATCCCTTCACTGATCCAAGGCTGCAGGTATGGGAGCATCCAAGTTGCAGGCAGGTCCATTTGGATCGCCTGCCGTGAAGACGCCAGCTCCATGAAGACAGCTTCAGGCGCCAGCTCCTCTTGATTTCTCTGGAGAAGTAGTAAATGATCACGTGGCGTAAAAAGTGCATACTCAAATTGTGGGAAGGAGATCCAAGTATCTCCCAGAGTAGCTTGTAAATCATGCTGCTGATAGCGCAGGGCATAGGAGGCCATCTCATCATAGCCTAGTAAGTACCAATCCTCGCCTACGGTCATCCCTATATAGGAATCCTGTTGATCACCGACTTGAACCTCTAATGTGTAGTACTGATGTGACTTTCTAAAGAATTGGTTCAATAGCTGCGATAGCTCTGCCCCTCGATCCTTCCCTAATACTTGAAAGGTAACAGGCTGATCCATAGGGGGTAGTGAAAAAATATAAAAAAAGGAGCTGGCAATCAGGATGGCTACACAAGCGACCATCGCCATAAAAAAGAATACAATCCTTAGTGTACCAAACTCCCAGCGCATCCAATCACTCCCCTGCCAACTGATCTCGCAGAAACTAGCTTCATTGATTATCTATATTTGCTAGTCCAGTAAAAGATACCAGAGGAGATAACAGGATGAATCGAAACTTTATGAAGGAAGAAGTTCGTGGATTACACGAGCCACCTCCCTACGAATTTGTTCTTCATCTAATGTGAGGAGTTCGCCATTCCGCATGAGACAGCGACCATCTACATACATATGGGAGACTTCTGCTCCTGATGCACTATAAACCAGCATGGAGGAATGCTGATGGGCTGGAAGCAAACGATTCTGCTTCGGATCCAGCATGATGAAATCAGCTGCCTTGCCCACTTCGAGGGAACCCGTCTCATGATCGCGAAATAGCGCCTTCGCACCATCAAGCGTAGCCATTCTTAACATGGTGGTTGCAGGCAAGGCAAGGGGATTCCCAGTTACACCCTTTTGGACGAGAGAGGCGATTCGCATCTCCTCAAACATGTCGAGATGATTATTACTGGCAGCGCCATCGGTGCCAAGACCAACGGTTAATCCGTGTTCCAGCATTCGGGGGATGGGAGCCACGCCACTGGCCAATTTCAAATTACTCATAGGATTATGCGAAACCCGTACATCATGTTCTTTCAGCAAATGAATCTCCTCATCATTCACATGAACCGCATGGGCTACGAGGGCAGAGCGTTGAAAGAAGCCTAATTTTTCTAAATGTTCAACAGGGCGACAGCCATAGCGGACCTCGTTTTCTGCTACTTCCCGAGCAGTTTCCGATAGATGCGTATGAACAGGTATCTCCAGCTCGTCAGCCAATTCCAATGCCTTCATGATAAAGGACGGTGGGCAGGTATAGGCACTATGAGGGGCGATCATGGTAGCGATCCGTCCCTGAGCCTCTCCCTGCCATTGTCGAATGAATGCAGCGGTATCGTCGAGCTTGGTTTGTTGCTCCTGCTCTGAGCAGAGTCCGATCATACCGCGGGATAAGGTGGCACGAAGTCCTGCCTGTTCCACCACCTTGCCTACCTGATCCATATGGGCGTACATATCGAGAAAGAGGGTTGTTCCAGATTTGATCATCTCTACAGCTGCAAGGGATGTACCCCAATAAACATGGTCCGCTGTAAAGCGAGCTTCCAATGGCCACATCTTGGCTTCTAACCATTCTTGTAATGGCAGATCATCACCGAGCCCACGGAGCAGGATCATCGCAGCGTGACCATGGGTATTGACCAAGCCAGGCATCAACCAGTACCCATGACCATCGATCACTTCGTCATATTGCCGTTCTACTTCTGGATTTTGCCCGGGACCAACGTATGTAATCCTCCCATCAGCAAAAGCAATCCAGCCATCGAACCATTCTTCGAGGCTGGGATTCATCGTAAGGATATCTACATTTTTAATCAATGTATGCATTATTCTTTCACTCCTTCAGAAGAAGCAGAGTCCTCATTGAATAGCATGCGAATTCGCTCCTTCTCTTGATCAGGAATGATCACAAAATTGGATTCAAATTCAACCTCAAAAGGAATTTGGGTAATCCGCTTGCTATCAAATTGACTATACTCCTGCTTGACCAATTGTGTCATTTCTGACAAAGTGAATGTGGTTTTAAAATGATTGCTGAGACTATCGATGAGATTAATGGCCTGTGGCACACTCTTCCATGAAAGCACCTCAGCTGATAAAGCCTGAATCACCTTTTGCTGTCGAATTCCTCGTTCAATATCACTGGAATGATAGCCATCATTGGACTTTCTAAACCGAATAAAATCTAAGGTTTGCTTACCATCCAAGGTCTGAACACCTTTATTTAGGTGGATATGTGTATTGTCCGTAGGATCATCATAGTTCATGTTACGATCCACCTCAACTTCAATTCCGCCCACTGCATCCACAGCTTCCTGAACGAAGTCAAAACTCACCATGGCCACATGATCAATCCTTAGATCAAATTCCTTCTCTACCTGAGCCTTCAAGACATCTGCAGAGGTCGCGAACATCTTTTGCCCAAAGACAAGACCTCCAAAATGGGTGAAATCATTATCTTGGATTCCATTTTCCTTCATATATTTTTGGGCCTTCAATGTTCCCTGATAAAAGATACTGTTAATTTTCATCGCTTCGCCTTGATAGATGGTCTTCAGATCACGAGGAATGGAAAGCATCTGTAGGGCATGCTGATCATATTGGTAGCGAAGTAACAGGATCGTATCCGTATTCATCGAGGCATGACCCTTACGACTATCTAAACCAATGAGCAGAACAACAAGATCGGCGTCTTCTTGATTTGATGCAGATTCTTCTGGCTCTGTCTGCTCCATTTGATGATAAATCGAGTCACCCTGATCGATCTTCATCTTCTCATACTTTTGCAAAATATAGCCATAAACTGTCCCACCTGCAATGAGTAGAACAGCTAGAGTGATCAAAAGTGGTAGTAGCCACTTACGGTTTCTGCGAAAATAACTTTGGTCTTGATTGTTTGTTTCCTTCTCCATGTACATCGATTCCTTTCCACGGGTCATCCCTTTCTTATAGACGTTTTATGATCTCATTTAGTTACGTATTCTTACCGATTACTCTTCTCCAGTTAAATAGAAAGCCAAAGTATGTAAATCACGGGCTACATCCGTTTGTTGCACGCGTACACCAGGTCTTGTTTTGAGACGGATCGGTGCGAAGTTAAGGATGGCATGAATCCCTGCATCCATTAGCTGATTGCAGACATCCTGTGCAGCATGGGAAGGGACGGCAATAATACCAATCTTGATTTTCCGTTCAGCCACGATCTCATTCAATTGGTCAATATGCTCCACCTGTAGATGGTGAACAACCTTTCCCACCTTCGCATGATCATGATCTAGAATGGCAACAATTTGCATGTGCTGCTTGAGATAATCATTATATTTACACAAGGCATGACCCATGGAGCCAGCACCGATGACAACGATTGGAATAATTTGATCCACATGTAAGATCTGCTCAATCTTACTTACGAGATAATCAACCTCATACCCCACGCCCTTCCGACCGAACTCACCAAAGTATGCTAGATCCTTACGAATCTGGGCAGGGTTCAGTTGCAGGAGTTCCCCCAATTTTTTAGAAGAAACAGTCTTTACATCATTCTTCTGCAACTGATGACAATAGCGTAAGTAAATTGGTAAGCGTCGTACTACCGACTCCGAAATTTTCTCTGGCTTCTCTCCCATTTCGTCCCACTCCAATCGCGTATTGTTATTTTTATCACAATTACCTATAGTGTACCATGAATTGATGAGAGCATGCGATTTTTCTTCCATAGAGTGAGAGCAGTACATGAGCCTATACTTATTTCCGTTGATAAGGAAGAATCACCTCATAATTATCTTCTGCTACTAATACCGTAATCAATCCATGAAGATCAGTTTCAAACAGATTAAACCAGTTCTCCTTCAAACGTTCAAGTACTTCCTCCCGACCATGCACCTCTTTACTAAAAAAGAGGACCCCCACCTGAGCATCTACCTCATCAATGAAAAGAGGATGGGAGCCATGGATGCTGGCAAAATCACTCACCTTCAAAATGTCTGTCGTCTTTAACTCATAGCGCTGGATCAATTGGAGTTCCCGTTCTGCATGAATACTAGATGCATAAAGGAGCTCAATCTTTCCTCTTTCCACCATCAGCACTAAGCTATTATTTTGCGGTGAGCGAGATAATGGTGGAAAGGGAGCAAGAACACGGATGGAGACACCGAACTCATAATCCCAATGATCACCTGCTTGCAAGGGAATCATTTGTACTGTGGAGGGTAGTTGGATCTTATTCACCGTGGCGTTATACCAACTCGGAAAACCCACACGTTCAATGCCATATTCCTCATGCAAGACAGGAACCAGCTCCATTCGTTTGATGGTTGGTAAAGGTATGAAAAGATCATGGATCTTCTTGATCCCTAACTGCTTCAGTTGCTCCTCTACCTCTTTCCAGTGCTCCATGGTTCCACTATCCACAAGAACCACTCTTCGATCTGGGAATTGGATTACCATCGTCTCCTGTTCGGCAATGGGGAGAAAATGGATCTGTAGTGCACGACGAACCTCCTCCTCCGTGAGGATTCGTGTCTGATATTCCGCAGGCACAGCCATATGCTCATCAATGGTCCCACATGCAAATAGCATGAAGAGCATGGAAAAAAGGATGAAAAATTGGAGAAACCTATGGAGCATCAATGGCCACACCCTTTCGTCATCTACTCCTATCAGTCTATGAAGAAAGAGCATTAATTAGCCATGGAACCAAGTCTGAATCTCATGGATCAGCTCCTCTTGTGATACTTCATAAAATGGTGCACCTGGCAAGGCGCGGAGAATCTGTTTTCCATATCGACCTGTGATAATCCTCCGATCATAGAGGATCACCATCCCCCGATCCTTGGTAGAACGGATCAATCTTCCCATGCCTTGCCGGAGGCGAAGAATGGTTTGGGGTAAGGCAAGGCGAAAAAAGCCTTCCTGTGGCTTTAACCCTAGGCTTACAATCCGCGTCCGATAATAGGGATCCTCAGGGTGAACAAAAGGTAAGCGGACGATGGCCAAGAGCCGCAAAGCATCACCTGGAATATCGACCCCTTCCCAGAAGCTTGCCGTTCCTAGTAGGACACTGGCTCCCTCTGCCTGAAAACGCTGAGCTAGTCGCGTCCGGTTATTAGAATCAACGCCTTGCGCTAGCACTTGAATCCGTGTTCCCTCTAAAAGCTCAACCAATCGCTCACGAATGCGTAAAAGCATCTCCTTCGCTGTGAATAGCACGAGACAGCCGCCACCTGCTTCTTTCACCACCTGCGCGAGGGATTGGGCCACATGTTCAATAAATTGGGCATCTCCCTCACCATGCAACAAGGGGATCTGCTCAGGAACCACAATTTTCATCTGTTGGTCGTATTGATAAGGAGACGGAAAAATTGCTTCTCGCACCTGCTCGGTGTCACTCTCCTCATGTAAGCCTAATAATCGGCGAATATATTGGAAGGAACCATTCACCGTTAAGGTAGCTGATGTGAGAATCACCGACTCCTTCACCTTAAATAAGCGCTCATTCAGCTGTTGCGCCACATGGGTTGGGATGGCAAGCAAGGTGAAACTGCGAGAGGATAGGGATTCATAAGTGATCCAATATTGATAGGGTTCCCCTTCATTTTCACCTTCAGCATCCCTCTCTAGCTGAGCCTCATTTGCAATAAGCAACTGGGGTAAAGCTGAAGCAAACTGTTGAAAATCCCGCCATAAACGTTCTAGATGCTTCTGGCTTTCCCCTACTGCAGACGTCTCCATCATATGCTGATTCAACGCTTGCCACGCGGTATAGAGGCGGGCTGTTGCCTGTAATAAAGGTTCCCCCTCTGTAAACTGTTCCCGTTCATAACGGATGAAGGAGGATTCTTCCTGCTTCCCTCTCTTCCCATCCAGAGAGAGCACCTCTTCCTCCCAATCCTGATAGATGTTGAGCCATTGGAGAGCTAGGCGGCGAAACTCCTCACAGCTTGTAGGTGCCCCTGTACTAAAAGCAATCCAGTCCCACAGCTTACCGCTTATCATCTTATTCATTAACGGATGGACGAGCTCCGTACTAACCTCTTCCGTCCAGTGTTGTGCTAGAGTTTCGACAAATTGATGAGCCTCATCGATCACCAATGCCTCGTAGGAGGGAAGAATTCCCTCCTCCTGTTGTAATTCCTGGGCAAGCAAGGCATGATTCACAATGACGATCTGCGCTTGATGAGCATCCTGCTTCGCCCTTTGATAATAACAGTGCTCTGCCCACGGACATGATGCACCGAGGCAATCTGATGAGGTACAAGTAAGCTGAGGCAGCAAGGTTTTCCCATGGGAAGGCAGATTCAACTCACTTAAATCCCCTGTTTCCGTGGAATAGAGCCAGATCAATAGCTGCGCCTGTGCCAGCGCTTCATCATAGGTATAGGGTTCATTCTCCATCCACCGAAAGAACTGCTCAAAACAAAGATATTGTTGAATTCCTTTACGCAATGTGACGCGGAATGGATAAGGTAGAACACGTCGGAGCAGCGGGATCTCATGATACAAGATTTGAT
The DNA here is from genome assembly GCF_001049895.1 of Rubeoparvulum massiliense. Classification (GTDB taxonomy): domain Bacteria; phylum Bacillota; class Bacilli; order Rubeoparvulales; family Rubeoparvulaceae; genus Rubeoparvulum; species Rubeoparvulum massiliense. The sequence continues at coordinate 202,901 of NZ_CVPE01000006.1, read as the reverse complement.
CCTGCAATTGCAGCGTCTGTGTGCTCCAGATTACTCTTTTTCCTTCATGTAAAGCCCAGAGGATGGAAGGCAGAGCATAGCCTAATGTTTTCCCCATCCCTGTACCTGCTTCCACAAGGAGATGCTTCCCCTGATTGAGAGCTGCCTGTACCGCTTCCATCATAGCTTGCTGTTGCTCACGCACCTCATACCCTTGCATCTGCGCAGGGAAGGAGTAGGGCTTCGTTGGATCAAAGTAGCACCCAATGGTAGTCTCTACATCTTGTGAGGCCTGCCAAGAAGCATTGCTTAAAGCGGCTGAGCCCTCCCCTGCACGCCGCCAAATCACCCCTCTATATTCCCCATATTGCTCCCTGAACTGCTCAGACCTCTGCCAGTTCCCTTTCTTTACAAGCTGATTATTGATAAGCAGCGGCCAATCACTCTGTAAATAGGGTGCCACCGCTTGGAGTTGTTGAATAATGGGAAGTGGTAGCTCCTCCAGGTGCTGAAGCAAGCGATGCAATAGAATCGCCGTAGCCTCTGCATCAGACAAGGCACGATGGGGCTGAAGATGGCTGATGCCCAAGGTTTCTGTTAGATAGCCCAGGGAGTAAGAAGGGAGCGTGGGTAGGAAGGTGCGGGCCAGTTCAACGGTATCCAATACGGGATTGGTTAATGGCGAATAGCCATGGATTTCTAAGGTTTCCTGTAAAAAAGTCCAATCGAAGCTGGCATGATGAGCCACAAATATCCCTTGATCTAATGCTTTAAGTACAGTAGGTAGAACCTCTTCTATCTGTGGTGCTCCTTGCACCATCTCTGGTGTGATTCCAGTTAAGGTTTGAATATAAGAAGGGATCTCCCCTTGAGGATTCACCAGGGACTCGAAGGTGTACTCCACCTTTCCTCCTCTCATTACCACCAGCCCAATTTCCAGTATGGAATCGCCATTCTTCGGTGAATGACCTGTTGTTTCTAAGTCGATTATGACATATGTATGTTGCATTGGGATTCACTCCTCTAAGTGGTGGGATCTCAAGGATTGAGTCTGATCTCCCCTGAAACTAAAGTGTGAATAGTACCCTGCTTATCAAGGAGAAGGAGTCTACCCTGCTCATCCAAGCCATGGATAATCACATTGGTATCCTTGCCTTCTAGCTGTGTCATGACCCGTTGACCGATCATTCCAGCATAGCTTGTCCATGCATGAAGCACAGCCGAATTTCCTTCTTGTTGATATAGGGCCAGCCATTCCTCCATTTTAGCTAAGAATAAGGCAATCAGCAATGAAGGTTGGACCTTTTCGCCAGTTCCCATAGCTAAGGAGGTTGCGTGCTCCTGTAATTCCATTGGAAAGTCATTGTGCTCCTGGTTCAGGTTGACCCCAACACCGATGACCAATTGAGCACCATGCTCATCATGATGATGTAGCTCTGTTAAGATACCTGCACATTTCTTCCCTGCTAGAAGGAGATCATTGGGCCATTTAATCTGAAGCTGTTCTGGTTGACACCAGTTGAGCAATGTTTCATAAAGTGCCACCGCTGTAAGGAGGGTGATGATAGGTGCCCTCTTAAGATCGATGGGGAGCTGCAAGAGCATACTAAACCAAGCTCCTGATTGTGGAGGCGAATGCCAGATTCGTCCTCTCGTACCACGACCAGCAGTTTGATGCTGTGCTACCACCACCGTTCCATTAGCACCACCCTTTTTCCACAGTCGTTGTGCTTCCCGTTGCGTGCTATCCACTACAGGTAGGACATAGAGTTGGTGACCTAGCCATTCAGTATGAAGATGCTCACGGATTTGCAGTTCTTCGGCATAGCCCTGCTGCAGAAAGTGGCATAGCTCCTCACGATCATTCTTAAGATGCCCCATATGAACAGCCAAGACCAGTTGCTCTAGCCGTCGCGCAATCCATGGTCCTGCTGCTACAGGAATCAACTGCAGCAGCAGGTTTCCATCGAGCTGCAATTCCTGGGAGTGACGGATGGGGAGTTCCTCATAGAAACGTTGCCACTGGCTACGTTCTGATTGATAGAGCTCATGAAGATTTGCACCCCCAAGCTCAGCTATCTCTTGCTCTCCCTTGCTGAGCTTCCCACAGATCCAATAGGCCGCCCACGTATAGGCGATGCATTCCTGTGGCAGATCCAGCCATTCTGCCTTCCAGTGATTCTCTGCATACTTCTCTTCAATCCATTCACTGAGTAAGCCATAGGAGCTTGTGAGAAGCCTTCGCGTCTCGCGGGGCAAAAATAGCTCATAGCCCAATTTACTAAACTCTGCTTCACTGAGCGTGGCCATGTGCCCAAGTAATAAGAGCCGGAGAATCAGTGGGTCCATTGGCTCTTCAGCCAGGAAGTGGAGGGAATCTATCCGTCTCTGCAAGAACAGAGCAGGTGGATGCTTCACCAGTTTTTCCAGTATAGGTAAGCGAGGATGCTGAAGCACAAGAAATTGCGCGAGCAGTTGAAGGGCATGGAGAAACCCTGGTCCACGAAGAAGCTTGCAAAACTCATCGGCGATCCGCTCTGCAGCAATTAGAGGAAGACCACCTCTTTCCGCCTTGATGCCCTGCAACGTGGTCTCTTCAATCTGAAATTGGTACTGTGACTGAAAACGGAAAACACGGATCATCCGCAGGGCATCCTCAGCAAAACGTTGTTGAGGATCACCTACCGCTCGCAACAGCCGATTCTGAAGATCCTCCCTCCCTCCATAGGGATCGTATAGCTTCCCCTCCCCATCCATGGCCATGGCATTGATGGTTAAGTCACGGCGGGCTAGATCCTCCGTGAGGGAATGAACGAATTGAACCGCTGCAGGATGTCGGTGATCGAGGTACTCTCCCTCGGTGCGGAAGGTGGTGACTTCAAAGGAGAAGCCCTTCCAGCGTACCGTCACCGTACCATGAGCCATTCCTGTTGGGATTACGGCTGGAAAGAGCTGAACCACCTCATCGGGCAAGGCATTGGTTGTAATATCCACATCGTGAATGGGCCGATGGAGCAAATAATCTCGTACTGCACCGCCAACAAAATAAGCCTCATAGCCTGCTTCGTTCAGTACATGAAGAAGTTCTCGGCCTACTTCAAGTAGTGGAGGCAAGGCCTGGCCATTTATTAAAAATTCATCATCTTTCATACTAGTCTAGGCTCCTTCCCTCCGGCCTTCACCCTCTAGGACCTTACGATAGATCTCCTCATATTGTGTTACGATCCGTTCCGCAGCAAAATGGGTTTTCGCCCAATTGACTGCATGCTGGGACATCTCTGCCCATAGCATCGGATGCTTTAGAAGCTTCAAGGCATCAGCTGCCATCTGATCTACAGCGCCAATGGGTGCAAGGAAGCCTGTTTCCCCATGGATCACCACCTCGGGGATACCTCCTGCTCGGGAAGCGATAACCGGCACACCACATGCCATGGCTTCTAGGGCAGAAAGGCCGAAGCTCTCCTTCTCCGAAGGAAGCAGCATGAGATCAGCCATAGAGAGCATGGGCGTTATATCCTCCTGCTTCCCTAAAAACATTACATAATCCTGTAGACCCAGTTCAAAGGTTAATTGCTGTACCGCTGGCAATTCAGGCCCCTCTCCGATGAAGAGTAGCTTCGCATCCACCTGCTGTCGAACCTGTTGCAAGATGCGAACACAGTCAGGCGCACGCTTCACCTTGCGAAAATTAGAGAGGTGAACCAGCAGTTTCTGTTCCGAATTTACATATTCACGACGAAGAGCAGTTACATCATGGCGATAATATTGCGCTGGATCGATAAAATTATAGATACAAGCGATCTCTTGATCATGACAGATCAATTGCTTCGTCTCCTGAATCAAGCTTTCAGAGACGGCAGTCACATAATCACTCCGCTGAATACCAAAGCGGATTATATCAATAAGCGTCGGGTCATACCCTAGTACAGTAATATCTGTCCCATGCAAGGTGGTAACCACCTTCAAGTGGTCTCCCACCATCAACTTCGCAAGATATGCACTTACAGCGTGAGGAACGGCATAATGAACGTGGAGAAGATCCAGCTCCGCCATACGAGCCACCTGTGCCATCCGACTGGCCAGCGTTAGATCATAGGGAGGATAACGAAAGACGGAGTAGCTATTCACTTCCACCTCATGATAATAGATATTCCGCATATAAGTACCGAGGCGAAATGGTACACCTGATGTAATGAAGTGAACCGTATGTCCCCGCTCCGCCAAAAATTTTCCTAACTCCGTAGCCACAATCCCTGATCCACCTAGTGAAGGATAGCACGTGATTCCAATCTTCATCATGGGCCTCCTTACACCAGCTGGGTGAGCTGGAGGGGATTTTTACTAACGAGGCCCTCGGCATACTGAACGCCCAGCTGTGAGCCAAAATAGCGCTCCCGTCCTTCGAGGGAAGCGAGGTATCCAGCATTTAACGGCGTACTTACCGTACCGGGCTGTGCAGAGAACTGTGAGCCATAAGCTAATAAGGCTGCCCGCTTCGTCTCCCATTGTTGGGAGATATCCATGAGGCAGCTTGGTGTCGTAATCTGATTGATAAAGTAAGCAAAGTATTGTTTAACTCGATGGGGTGGCAGATCATCCACTACAAATTTACGAATGGTTGCAGAGAAGATGGCCTGGTAGACCAAATGATAGCAAGCCATATGGTCAGGGTGACGATCCTCCCAATACGGTGCCAGTACTAGCTTTGGCTGATAGCGCCGTAGCACAGCAACCACCTTACGGATCGAGTCTGTATCCTCCACGATCCCCCGATCAGCCATCCCGAGATTGATCCGCTTCGCCCCTATGATTTCAGCGGCATGCGCTGCCTCCTGTTGGCGCAGCTCCACGTTCCCATTAGACGAGAGCTCCGCCTTGGTTAGATCGCAGATGAGGACCCGCTTCCCCATCTGCACATGGCGATGCAAGATGCCTGCACAACCAATTTCCACATCATCAGGATGGGCACCAAATGCTACAATATCAACGCTTTCCCATGCTTCCATAGCCATTTCCTTTCTATCTTCCAATCATCTCTACCTGCTTCCTGCTCCATTCTGGAGAGCCATGTCGAATGGCTTACTCCTTAGCAAGCATCTCATTACGATACTTATGAACCACTTCACGCCAATTGAGCTCACCGCGATCCAAGGCACGGATCATAATCTCTGCAGAGGCCACATTGGTGGCAAGGGGGATGCCATACACATCACATAGCCGTAGTAAGGCTAGAATATCCGGTTCATGGGGCTGCGCTGTTAATGGATCGCGGAAAAAAATCACCAGATCCAGCTCATTCTGAGCCACCATAGAGCCAATCTGCTGATCGCCTCCTAATGGGCCTGACATTTTCCGATTCACCTTGAGCTTGGTCTGCTCCATAATCCGTAGTCCTGTGGTTCCTGTAGCATAGAGCGTCTGTTTTTGAAGCAGAGGCTCATAGGCAATGGCAAAGTTGACCATCTCATCTTTTTTGCGGTCATGGGCAATCAAGGCGATATTCATGCCATTTCCCCTCCCAGAATATGCTCCAACCCATAGATATATTGGGGATGCTCCATTACATAGCGTATACCCAAGGCAACCCCTGGCATAAAGCAGCGGCGAGAATTGGAATCATGGCGAATATGTAAGGTCTCTCCCTCACCGCCAAAGATTACCTCTTGATGAGCTACAAGACCAGGCAGACGGACACTATGGATACGGATCCCTTCCATATCACCACCGCGAACTCCGGCCATATGCTCCAATTCATTAGGATGACCTTGCTGGTGAGCCTGCCGCACCTCTTGAATCATGGCTGCTGTCTTTCTTGCTGTACCTGATGGTGCATCTAGCTTTTGGTTATGATGCATCTCGATTATCTCTACATCTGGTAGAAAACGGGCAGCCATTTTTGAAAATTGCATCATCAATACAGCACCGATGGCAAAGTTCGGAGCGATCAACATTCCCGCAGGATGCTTGGCATGCTCCTCCTCCAAGTGCTTGAGCTGCTCTTCACTAAAGCCTGTGGTACCAATGACCGCACGAATTCCATGCTCCATGGCCGTAAGCGCATTACGATAGCCTGCCTCTGGGGTTGTGAAATCCACTAAGCAATCGGGTCTTTCCTTTTCGATAGCTTCTGCAAGGGAGGTATAGAAGGGCGCTTGGGATGAGCCTCCCAAGGCATTGCCTACATCAACGCCCTCTAATGTACGATCCACCGCAGCTACCAGCTGGAATGTGGGTTCTCCCTCCATATAATGTATCCATTCTTGTCCCATCCGTCCTTTGGCACCTGCTACAACGATTCGAATTGGTTTATTCATGGGAGCACTCCTCCTTTTTGGTCCAACGATCCTTATCGCGTGTCCGAAACTTTTCCATGACTTTGTTCAATTCAGCATCAAGGCTAATATTTTGTGAATTGGCAAAACAGATGAGCACGAAGAGTAAATCAGCAAGCTCCTCTTCAATACTGCCAGCCTGCTCAGTGGGCTTCTTCGGCTTTTCACCATAGGTATGGTTCACTTCACGGGCTAACTCCCCTAATTCCTCTGAAAGTCGGGCCAGCATGGCAAGTGGAGAAAAGTACCCCTCTTTAAATTGCGAGATATATTGATCCACCTCTTCCTGCCAAGCGCGTAGCATCTTCTCCTGCTCTGGATGTTCAATCTCCAACTGCATCTGCTGTTCCTCCTATCCCTCTTACATATCTTCATGTTAATTCATACCAGACGATTTGCCAACATCCCTCCAACATATTGTCATCAAAATCAAAACTAAAGTATACTTAACTACAGAGAAGCTGAAGCTAGAGAGGATGTGCCAATCATGTCACAAAGCACCGATACAACCCTGCTCCATCAATCGATCCCACCCAAAAAATTCCGATTACGCTGGCAAAATATCTTAGGAATCATGCTGGGTACTGCCATCTTTTCCTTCGGCATCAATACCTTTAATATTGCCAATAATCTTTCTGAAGGTGGCTTCACCGGAATCGCCTTGCTATTAAAATATATCTTTAATATTAACCCGGCAATTACCAACCTTGCACTCAATATCCCCTTATTTATTATCGGTTATCGGCAGCTTGGCAAATCCACCATGATCTATACGATTATTGGAACGCTTTTTGTCTCCCTTTTTCTCTGGATCTTCGAAGGAATTGCCTATCCTATGCCTGATCATCTAATCTTAGCAGCCCTTTATGCAGGGGTCTTCGTCGGCATCGGTCTCGGCATTGTCTTCCGCTTTGGTGGAACAACAGGGGGATCAGATATTGTGGCCCGAATTGTGAATAAGCATAAGGGGATCAGCATGGGTAAGGTACTCCTCATGTTTGATATTTTTGTCATCGCCCTTTCCACCATCTATCTCGATCTAACCTATGCCATGTACACCATGGTGGCTATCTATACAGGGACACGCGTCATTGACTTTGTACTAGAGGGAGCCTCCCTTGCCAAGGCTACCATGATTATCTCTGAGCAAGCCCCCGCCATCTCCAGTACCATCACCCAGCGGATGGGTAGAGGAACCACGCTCTTAAAAGGACGAGGTGGCTATACCGGCAGTGAAAAGGAAGTCTTATATTGTGTTGTTCCACGGGGTGAATTAATCCTGCTCCGCAATCTCGTCCATGAAGTAGATCCCTATGCATTTATCGTGGTCTCCGATGCAAGAGAGGTCTTTGGTGAAGGCTTCACCTTAGATGAGAATAAACAACCGCTCAAAGGTTAACACGCATGTACACCCTACTTTTGCTACAATAGTAAATGTAGTCTATCTAACTTAGAAAGGACACAGCCTTATGAAAAATCGTGTAATTCTTCTTCAATCAGACCGCTTAGGCACTGGCGATGAAGAGCTAGGTGAAGCTTTACTGGAGAATTTCTTTACTATTTTAAAACAGGAAGAGGAGAAGCCGGTGGCTATCTTCTGCTTGAATCGCGGTGTCTTTACACTCACCGCCAAATCAGTGATCTCCTTACAGTTAAAGGCGCTTGAAAAGAGTGGTGTTTCCATTCTGGCATGCAAAACCTGTATCGACTATTATGGACTGCAGGATCAAATGACCGTCGGTGAGCTCTCTAGTATGAAACACTTTATTGAATTGGCCAACCAATACGAAGTGCTTACCTTATAACTTTGTACGCTCGATTCATTGCTATATAAGGACACCACGCATAAAGACCCAGATGGAGATGCTCCTCCACCTGGGTCTTCCTTTTACGCTAATGAATATCTCCTGCTTAATAATAAGGCGAGATCATCAGATAGACCACCACACCAGTGATGCTCACATAGAGCCAGAGTGGCATGGTCCAGCGTGCAATTTTGCGATGCCGTTCCGTCTGCATATTCAATCCCCGCGCTAGAGTTGTTAAAGCAAGGGGAACGATGGCTGCAGCCAGCACCACATGAGTTAAAAGAATAAAGAGATAGATATAACGTAGAGCACCATCACCGCCATAGGGTGTGGATTCTGCTAAAAAGTGATACGTTACATAGGTGATTAAGAAAAGTGCTGTGGTTGTAAAGGCTGCGAATATAAAGCCACGATGCGCTTTAATATTGCTACGCTTAATCATCCATAAGGCTGCTACAAGAAAGACAAAGGTAAAGCTATTAAAAATCGCATTCATCATCGGTAGAACCGTAATATCAAACTGGGTGGCCCCTTCATACTTCGGCATAAAAAAGAGAATGGCTACGACCAGATTAATTACAATGGTTAAGATGACAATCGTTGGAGTATAATTCCGCGTTACTGCTGCTTTATTCTCTGTTTGTCCCACAATCATTCCCTCTCTTCTACTTCAATTTTCCTTCTCTTTATAGAATAAGGGATTATACCTAGTAAAGCAATGATTGAAGGTCACCTTTATGTCACACCAGAAAAGGCGGGAATCTAGATATCACCGCCGATGATAAGCTGATTCTCGCCCTTAAGCCAATCGATCTCCCAGTTATAAATGGTCTCATAGAATTGAACAGGAAGATAGAGTGTACCATTCCGATTACATGCCTTCATGGGAATGGTGAAGGTACTTTCCACCTCATTCTCCTTCAGTGTCACCACATTCCCATCCAAAGGAATGGTGACAGTAATGAGACGCGTTGAATTACGTTTCGTATCGGATGTGTCTGATAGTTCTCCTTCATCAATCAGAACATCTCGTAATTCCACATAGCCATCTTCTCCATGCCAATTTACTTCAGCCCCTGTTAACTCTAGCAATGGACGGAGGGGGAGATAGAGCTGCCCATTTTTGGCATAAGCATGGTCTGTAAACGCCTTTGGCTGATGTAAAATCTCACTACCTGGTGCAAAGAGAATCCCTGGTTCCGTCTCCCAATCAGGGTCCACAAAGTGATGATGATTGGCCTGAGCTACGTTTTTCTGAAAATAGTTCACCTTCCCATGGAGAACCTCACTTAAGGCTTCATCGAGATGACGAGCATCCACATACATCCCTGCATACTCCTTGGTTAAACGTTGAAGAAAATGAAGAAACTCTTCTTCCCCGATACGTTCCCGTAGATTGAAAAAGAGCATGGCGCCACCATCATACCAGGTGTAGTCAAACTGTTCATGACTGGAAAAGCTGTGGAGTCCTTGATCGAGGTGACCATTGGGAAAGAGCTGCATTAGGCGCTGATGACCATCTTGATACTCTTTCAGTAATTGATGACCCTGCTCTTCACCGAACATCTGCTTCGTATAGAGATAGACACTGAACTCTGCCAAGCCCTCATCGACCCAGCCATGCTCGATCTCCCATGTGGAAAGATTATTGTACCACCACCAATGGGCAATCTCATGGGGCAACCAGTGTTGAATCAGATCATATGCATACATATCCCGTGATACGATGGCCAGATTGGGATGCTCAATAGCATAATTGGTTCCTGAGCCTGTTTCGATGACACCGAAATGCTTGGTGGAAAGTTGGCCAAACTCTGTTGTGTAAACTTGATACGCAGCGATGCCGATGGCCTTTAGTTGTGCTAAGTGCGTGGGATCGGAAGCAGCGAAACGAATCACCGTCCCATCCTCCATCCTCACATCCTCCATGATAAAATGTGGACTCCCTACAAGAGCAAAATTATGTAATTCCTTTCCCTTCCAGGACCAGGTCACCTGCTGATCTTGCTGTTGTTTCTCCTCCTCTTCCATGCCACTTACCACCCAGTGATACCCTGCTGGAGCATGAAAGAGCACCTCATAATCTCCACGGGAATAGTAGAAGGGATCACCGAAGCCACGAGGACGGGGGCGTTCCTTCCAAAGATACTGCTGATCAAGAACACCGAGCTGAGGATGCCAATTGGTCAGGAGCCAGATGGAATCCTTCACCCCCATCCGTGTACCCCCCGCTGGGATTGGGGTCTTAAAGGCGATGGTTAAGCTGCTCCGACCATCCTCTTGTTGAAGATCCTTGGTTTGAATCTGAATGGTACGCTTGTCATAGGTGAAGGGAATGGATTTTTCCTTCTCCTTCCCCTGTTGCGTCACCTTCTGAATCTGCATCGGTTGCCACTCGTAGGCATAGGAGTAGAAATGTACCTCCGATGTAGGCGGGAGATCGAAGGTGATGATAGCGGTCCCCACAATCAGACGTTCCTGTGGGAGAAGGGTGGCCTCCAATTGATAATGGGCATGCAAATCGATCTGCAGAGATGGTAGCTTCTCCAGATTGAGTGGTTGAAGTTCTTCCTCTTCTTCGCTTCCGGTGGGCTTGGTAGCATTGAAGTAGTAGAATAGCAGTGCTGTGATCAGAAGTATAATTGAAGAAATAATTATGCTCCATCGTTGAATTGGTTTCATACGCAAGAAGATCATCCTACTCTATGTAAATATCACTTTTTATCTCAGACGCGTCACGAATACCTTCACCTGAACCAAGTCTACTTTATCATATCACACAAAAACAAAAGAGAGCTCAAAAAGAGCTCTCGATCATCGAATCCAGTTCTACAAGTTTTACTGATTTTACTTATTTAACGATGAGAATCGGCTTCTCTGCATATTGGGAAACGCGATGACTTACGCTACCAAGCATCCATTCCTTCATCTGTGTAAGTCCTCTGCTTCCTAAAACAATTAAATCCATATCATGCTCCTCAGCGAAGGAACTAATCATCCGTGCGGGATCACCTTCTAGCAGATGGGTATAGGTGGTGAGCTTTGCCTGTTTCGCTTTTTCCGCAGCCAACTCAAGGATGGTATCTCCATGTTTCCGTGCTACCTCAATAAAGTCGACCTGAAAGCTGATGGTAGACAATTCTGCTAACACATAGCTAGGAACCATATCATTCTTGATCACGTGCATAATATGTAGCTCACCCTCAGCACCTTGAGCAATAGCGATGGCAGAATCCAACGCTTTATTCCCCTGATTTGATCCATCAATAGCCACTAAGATTTTTTTAAACATGGCGATCCCTCCATTTCTTTTATCCATATTATAGCAGACAGAATTTAACAAAGACAGAATAATCGTAAAGCAATTGTTACAAATTATTCAACATCTCATGGGTGTCTTCCCTCGCAAACATCCTCTTCATCCATAACCAGGTAATGAAGAGCAGTATGGAAGCCATGATAAAGAGTCCACGCAGGCTTATCAAGCCTACAAGGTATCCCCCGATAATCGGTCCTAGAAAGTTCCCCAATGCCACAGAGCTATTGCTAAAGCCATAGGTCAAGCTCTCCAGATCCTTATTGGCATATTTTTTGACCAGACTATTAAGAGAAGGCAGTAAGCCGCCCACACACATTCCTAAGAGGAAACGCAAGATAAGAAGTTGCCAGATATTCACTACAAAGGCATGAGGAATAAAGGCCACTGCTGCACCAAGCACAGAATAGAATAAGATCTTCTGTGAGCCATGGCGGTCTCCCCAGCGCCCAAGAATCGGGGCAAATAGCATATTGGAGAAACCCATCACTGCTGCGGTAATTCCAGCAAATAATTCAATCTTGTCACTGGTAGGCATCAGCTCCTGAACATAGAGGGAGATCAGGGGTAGACTGAGCAAGGTGGCAAATTGAATCATGAAACCGATGAAAAAGAGCGGTAAAATATATGGGGTTTGTAGCACCCGTTTGTAATTCTGAATAAATTGCCCACGGGGATGATCCTTCGGATTAGGCTTATTCTCCTCTTTCACTAAGAAAAGTACCAGTAAAGCAGCCATAAAGAGCAAAAAGCCTGTGATATAGAAGATCTCACGGAAGCCAATCCATGTGGCCAGTACACCACCAATAAAAGGACCGAGAATACTCCCTGCTACGCCACCTGCCTGTAATAAGCCCATGGCGTACCCGATCTGACTCTTTGGTGTCGTCGCTGCTACCAGTGCGATGGATGCAGGGATAAAGCCTGAAATCATCCCATTAAAGAGACGAAGAATCAGAAGCTGCCAAACATTGCTAGCAGCACCCATTAAGCCCGTAATAATGGCCATACCAAAACCGGACCGTAGTACCATCACCTTCCGACCATAGCGATCTGCAAGATTACCCCAGATGGGTGAGACAATGAAAGAAGAGAGAAAGTTGATCCCAAAGATCCACCCTGCCCAAAAGGCCACTTTATCTTGGGCTACTCCCATCTCTTGAATATAGAGTGGTAGGAATGGCATCACCAGCGACATAGAACTCATGACAAGAAACTGTGCAAATAAAAGAATATAAATATTTCTTCTCCACTGGGGCATACAATTGACCCTCCTGCTCCCATTTGCTCATTAAACTCTTTGTTTTTATATATTTCGGGACTCTAAGTATAAATTAACAAAAAATCAGGAACAGACCGTTCCTGATTATGCCTTGGATTGTAGCACTCCATAATCATACTCTTTCGCTTTGTCTCGAAGATTCGTGTATTCAGTAGTCATTTCATGACGGTGTGAGAGCAATACATCCTTCACAAAAGGTAATTGTTTTAGCTCTTCAATGGCCTGTTCTGCAGTCTCGTGGTCGATATACATGACGACATAGAGAAGACGTTTAGAAACATAGTGAATATGTCCGAAGCGACGTAAGCGTTTGGCTGATCGTAAGTGGTCAATATAGACGGCTACACCGATTCGTTTTCGAAACATCCTAAACACCTCTCTCGAAAAACGATGATGTATTTGATTTTATCATTGGTGTCCAAGCTAAGCAAGGGAAAATGATGTTCTGCTTAATGATTTCCACAGGTTGTACATCCTCCACTTGCACAACTTCCGCCGCAGCCTGCCGATCCCTGCAGGTTGAGAATGGGATCATCGCTCGGTACCTTAATGGTTGTTGAGATGCTACGGGATAGAAGATAAGCAATTTCATAGAGAAGCTGCTCCAGTTCTCGCTCCACTCGCTTCATCTGTACCACCGTTGGTAGAAGATCCAACTCCCGCTTCCGCTCTAGTACCGTCTGACGATACTGTTGATAATCGGGATGATACTTGCCAAAGCGTTGCGCTTCCTCGTACTCCTCCTTGGCATGCTGAAAGCGATGAATCGCTTCCTGTGCGACCTGATCCAGGGCAAGGGCCTGCTTCGCTTCGTGATATTCATGGGCGATTGCGGAATTAACCAGCATATCCGCCAATTCCACTGAACGGTCGTAGAAGATTGTATCATAAATGCTGTGAGCTACCATCCTTGTCCCCTCCTCTTCCATTCTATTTTTTACCTTGAAATTCTTTTACAGAATTCTTCAAGGTACCATGATCTTAAAATGGTTACGCCATCCTAGAGGCTCATGACCATGGGAGCGTAGCTCTAACTGTACCGTATGCTCCCCTTTTGGAAGCTGCTTCAATACATAGGCTGCCCGATAAATTTGCGTATAGGGCTGACCATCAAGGTAAAGCTGAATATAACCAGTCCCTTTGGTATTACGATGGGCTGGTGATGTAAGCTGAACATCCCGTGTACGAAACTCCAAATAGAGATTCGAATTACGTACGTGATGGATCACCTGAATGGTCTTCTTTTGTTCTGCCAATGATTGAGCCGATACATGCACAGTAGGCAATGCCTGTATCCATAATAACAAAGATGCGAATAGAATGACTATCATGAAATGACCTACAACTCGTTGAGTGCGTTGTCGAAGCATGGTTGACCATCCTTTCTTAACCTTTTCATCTAGTATGCCTCGTCTTGGCTAAACTAAACGAATTATGGGGTTCAATGGGATGGTTAAGAAAAGGCAACACTCCTTTTGCAGAATGCTGCCTCTCATCATATTGATTATCTTGTCACGAGCATGCTTATCATCACGTAATTGATCACTAACGGCGCATGAGTAGCCAGATCCCCACCAAAATAAACAATACAGCAAGAATATAGCTAAAGGCACCCATCATCACAGAGATCAAAAAGTTGAGTAAGCCAATGATCCCAATAATGCCTGCAGCGATGAGAACACCAGGCTGCCGCTGATCAGCAAGACCGAATTCCAGCAAACCAATAGCAACCCCCATGATGAAGAAGGGCCACATATATGCCATGGTTTCCCAGCCAAAAATAATACAGTAGTAGAACAGTATCCCATAGGTGGTTAAAATCCCTCCAGGAATTAAAAGTCCTGCTGAACGGATCCACCCTGCAAAATAGGCTAGATGAAAGAGAATACCGGGAATTAAAATAAATAAAGGCCAGACAAACTCCATGGAAATTTGAAACCCTAGTTGAACCAGTAGGAATAAGCCTCCAAGGGCAATTAGAAAGATTCCGAGCAAAGCAGAATTCCTTTGCAAGCTAACACATCCTCCCCATAACTAAATAATTCACCGCTTAATGACGAGCTAGGTCTTTATTAATCTCCCGCATCACATGACCAAGTTCTGGTAGAATGATGCGCTCCATCGCTAAACGGACTGCTCCAGATGAACCAGGCATGGAGAAAATGGCACGATTGTTGTAGACGCCAGCGATGGCTCGGGAAAGTATGGCTGCAGTTCCAATATCCTCTGTAAAGCTAAGGTAGCGGAAGATTTCACCAAAACCAGGTAACTCCTTCACCAAGAGGTCTTTTACCGCCTCATATGTAGTATCACGGAGTGCAATACCTGTTCCGCCATTGAGAAGGATGGCTTCCACCTTCTCATGATGTACCAATTCTTGAAGAAGGCGCTGAATTCCTTCATAATCATCCTTCATGATATGATACGCCACTACGGTGTGCCCGGCTTCATTTAATAAAGCTTTGATCAATTGTCCGCTTTTATCCGTTTCCTCAGTTCTTGTATCACTCACCGTGATGATGGCACATTGAACCGTGGTAGGTGCTTCCTTTTTATGTTCACTTACACTCATCTTCATTCCTCCCAATCTGCATTCAACCAATGCGTATTACTTCCATTCCATTTAATCATAATTAAAGGGACAAATCCATACAATGTAGCGAGGAGGGATAAGCATGTCACCGGAACAATTAGAAGAACAGCAGCATCATTTGATGGATGAAGTAACCGCTTCTCAAGGTACGCTAAAGCATCCCTTAGAAAAACTCCTGATCATCTACCTGATGAGCTGTCTCGTCCTGTTTTGCTCCTTTACCATCCCCCAAATAATTCGGCACCTTCCCTATGTAGATAATGCCCGGACGATCCCTATTACCCAATATTTAGAGGGTGAGCTTTCCTATCAGCCATCACCTTCCGTACAACAGCAATTCTCTTGGGTCGTGGTGGAGCAATCCCAGACCGATGAGTATATGGTTGAGACCTTTCGTGAGATGGAGCAATGGATCGCACCATCTGGAGAAATCCTACTGGAAGAAGCGACGGATCATCTCATTTACCTGCGCTACTGGCTTGATGATCCTCGTAAAACTCCAGTCCAATTGGAATGATACCACTTCCGTTGACTCCATGTATAAAACTCCCTTTAAAGTACCACAATAAGATTAAGTACTGATAAAAAGGGAGGTTCATTACTGTGGAAAAATTTGCACTTGCAATGGTTATAATTGGTGGAATCAACTGGGGTTTAATCGGATTCTTTCAATATGATTTAGTCGCTGCGCTCTTCGGTGGGCAATCGGGATTGATCAGTCGGATTATCTATGCAATAGTTGGTATCTCGGCCCTCTATGCCATCTCGCTCTTCTTTCGCGATCGCCAACCTGAGAGAACAGCATAACAGACATGATGATGTAGCATTGATGTCGTGTTCAAAACAACCATGTTCAAAATAACGAAGAGTAGGATCAGATAAACTAAACGGCGCTGTTTCTCTATTTTTAAGGGAGAAACAGTGCCGTCTTCGTTGTTTTATGATATGAAGTTTCTTCACTTTCTCCTACTCAGCAGTTCTGCACACTTCGTGGTTCTTCACACGGAGCAGACGCAATGCATTCAATGTCACCAATAAGGTAGCCCCCATATCGGCAAAAATGGCCATCCAGAGTGTCAGCCAACCTGGGATGATCAAGATGAGTGCGAATAGCTTTAATCCCAACGCCACTGTAATATTCTCGCGAATAATCCGCAGGGTTCTTCTGCTTAAGCGAACGGTAAAGGGCAGCTTTTGTAAATCATCAGCCATCAAAATGATCTGTGCCGATTCCATGGCAGCAGCAGTACCAATGCCACCCATAGCGATACCTACATGGGCGCGAGCCAGCGCCGGCGCATCATTGATGCCATCGCCTACCATGGCAACGCGCTCCTGCTGAGCAAGTTCCTCAATATAGCGTAGCTTCTCCTCTGGTAAGAGCTGTGCTTGAACCTGATCGATGCCTGCTTCAGCTCCCAAGGTTACGGCTGTTTGTTGATGATCCCCTGTTAGCATCACCGTATGCTTCAAGCCCAGCTCCTTCAAAGTCCGAACCACATGGGGGATCTCTGGCCGTAGCTCATCACGTGCTGCAAGGACTCCAAGAATCTGCCCCTCATCAGCTAAGAGCATCACCGTTTTGCCTGCCTGCTCAAGGCGTTCAATCCATTCCTCCACGACAGGCGTATATTGTACCTTCTCCTCATAAAGCAGCCAATTACTCTGTCCCAAGCGGTACGACTTCCCTGCAATGGTGGCGGTAATCCCTTTCCCAGGGAGATTTCGAAATTCCATGAGCTCTCGTTGTGGGGATCCCTTTAGCTTGCCATCCTCCACCGCTTGATGAATGGCTGTGGCCAATGGATGATTGGAGCCTTCCTCTAGCTGATGGGCAAGGAGAAGTAGATCAGATCCTCCCACTCCTGCGGCAAGGGGAATCACATCGGTAACCTGCGGCTTACCTTGGGTTAGGGTGCCTGTTTTATCGAAGGCGATGGTGGTGAGTCGCCCCACCTCTTCAAGATAGGCACCGCCTTTAATGAGTACACCATTACGTGCTGCATTGCCAACAGCTGTGACGATGGCAACCGGTGTAGAAATCACTAAGGCGCAAGGGCAGCCTACCACGAGAATGGCTAGACCACGGTAGATCCAAGCCTGCCAATCCTGACCTACCAAGAGTGGAGGCAGAATGGCTACCGCCCCAGCGATGGCGATAATCAAGGGGGTATAATAGCGGGCAAAGCGATCTACCAGCTGTTGAGCAGGTGCCTTCTTCTCCTGTGCTTCTTCTACTAGCTGAATCACCTGGGCTAAGGTGCTCTCCTCTGCTTCCTTCGTCACTTCTACCTCGAGCAAGCCATCACCATTCAAGGTACCAGCATAGACTGGATCGCCAGGCTGCTTCTGCTCTGGAACCGCTTCCCCTGTAATGGCCGCTTGATTCACCGCTGAGAGACCTTTCACAACGATGCCATCTAGGGGAATCTGTTCCCCTGGACGAACTAATAAGCGTGCGCCAGGGTGCACTTCCGCAACAGGGGTAGCAATCACTTCATCTCCTTGTATCACTTGGGCAACGGGTGGCACCAACTCCAGTAGATTACGCAACGAGGAGCGGGCCTGATCCATGGAGATACGCTCAAGCCATTCACTGATGGCAAAGAGAAAGACGAGGGTCGCTCCTTCTCCCCATTCTCCTAATGCACCAGCACCAAGAATAGCAACCGTCATCAATGTACTCATGTCAAAGCGGAGGCGTGTCAGGTTCGTTAACCCGCGCCAAATTAGCGCATATCCGCCCAAAATAATGGTAAAGACGAAGAAGAAGGTAGGCCAGATTTCCTCCACATCAGTAAGCAGTGTCCACCAACCTAGGATGAGCGAGAGTCCACTCCCCACCACCTGGTAGAAGGTAGGACGTTTCCAAATAGGAACCTTCTGGTCAGTGAAGGTGGCCTGCTCCTCCATCAGTTTTAAGCTTTCAAAGGCACCAGCTTCCTCCACTGCTTCACGACTAACCTCACCCCAGACAGTTATTTTCGCTGCAGCAAAGTTCACTTTCGCATCGACAACACCTGGAATCCTCTTCACATTCTGCTCAAACTGAGCAGCACAGTCTGCTCAGGAGTAACCCTGTACACGCCAAACTTGCTTCATCGCTTCTGAGCTCATCGTTGTTCCTCCTTTGCATGGAGGTAGGCGATTTCTAAGAGCTGCTTCACATGTTCATCCTTTAAGGAGTAATAGACCATCTTCCCATCGCGACGAAATTTTACCACCTGGCGCTTTAAGAGATAGCGCAGATGATGAGAGGCCGTGGCAGTGGAGGCACCGATAATATTGGCTACATCACAGACGCAGAGCTCCGCTTCAATACTGAGTGCATAGGCTACCTTCATCCTTGTGGCATCGGCCAACGCCTTAAAGATGGCCACCATCCCCTCTGCAGGAATTTGGGCCAATGCTGTTTGACTATGCTCCACTTTATTTTTATCAAATTGATAGATATCACAGCGATCTGCTACCATCATCATCATCCCTTACATTCAAATGTCTGTTTGAATGTATTGTACGCCAAATAACTCTTGTTGACAATGAAAAAAAGGTGACGGTTCCATTTACCGCCACCTTTTTAACTCGATCAATCCGATTTTTATCGAAGTACCAACAGCCATACTCCACCTAGAACAGCTCTGCCTCCATACTAGAGAGCCGCATAGGCCTTGGCAATAGCCGCCCCTACCACTGCATTATGCTTCACCAGAGCAATATTGGCCACGAGGCTCCGCCCATGGGTGGCCTCCTTCACTTCTGAGAGGAGGAAGGGGGTAACTCGCTTCCCTTTAATCCCTTCGGCTTCAGCACGCTGTAGCGCTTGCTGAATAATCCCTTCCATCTCCTCATTGGACATGGCATCTGCTTCCGGAATGGGGTTGGCGATGACCATCCCACCATGGAGCTGAAGATCCCATTTGGCCTTCATCATTTTTGCCACATCCTCAGGATTCTCTGCGCTTACATCTACACCGTAGCCGCTCTTCCGTGTAAAGAAGGCAGGAAAGTCCTCGGTTTGATAGCCAACCACTGGAACGCCGAATGTTTCTAGGTATTCTAGGGTTAAGCCCAGATCGAGGATGGACTTGGCCCCTGCACAGACTACTGCCACATTGGTATGAGCTAGCTCTTGTAAATCGGCGGAGATATCCATGGTGGTTTCTGCGCCCCGATGTACACCACCGATTCCTCCTGTAACGAAGACAGGAATACCTGCTCGCTCTGCACAGATCATGGTGGCAGCCACTGTGGTAGCACCGTCTAAGCCCTTCGCCAAGACCACAGGGAAATCGCGACGGCTCACCTTGCGTACGCCGGTTGCCTTACCTAAGTATTCAATTTCGTCCTTCGTCAAGCCAATATGGATCTTCCCCTGTAGGATTGCGATGGTAGCAGGAACAACACCCTGCTGACGGATGACCTCCTCCACAGCCAATGCCGTCTCCACATTATCGGGATAGGGCATCCCATGGGAAATAATCGTTGACTCTAATGCGACGACTGGTTGATGAGCTGCTAATGCTGCTGCAACTTCTGGATGAATCACCATGTACTCTTTCATGTGCTATGACCCCTTTCTCTAGTTATTCTTTGCTGTTAACGTTTAGACAAGCGCTTCACATGAAACTCAGTCTGCTTCAACTCGCGCCGCATGGTATCCAAGGACATCTCTGGGGCGACGGTCTGACTGGATTGAATGGTGATATTGGCCGTATTCATGCCACATTGGATCGCCATCAGGTCTTCCTCACCTTGATGAAGTGCGTAGATTAAGCCTGCGGCAAAGGCATCACCTGCACCCGTTACGTCCTTTACAGGCACTGGGTTACATGTCACTTGGAAGATCCCATCGTAATTGGCAAAGAGCACACCTTGCTCCGCCATGGTGATTATCGGCAGCTCTACCCCCAGCTGGCGGAAATACTGCACTGCATCGATGCAGCCATCCAGCGTGGATGTATCAATTCCAGTTAAGGCCGCTGCTTCATAGCGATTAGGAACAAAGACATCGATGAGGGAAAGCGTATCCCGCAGCTTCATGGCCTTCACATTGGAGACAGGATCAACGACCACCTTACCTCCCCGCTCCTTCACAAACTTGATATGGGATTCAATGGTCTCTTTAGGGATGTTGGTGTCTAGCACATGCCAGTCTGACTTGGCAAGACGCGCTTGAAGATGGGAGAGCTGATCCGGTGTCAGCTCATCATAAATTCCCATATCGGCAATGGCGGTCACCATCTCACCTGCACCATTGATGACAGCCATGTAACTGCCTGTCCGCGATGTGACGGACTGAATAATGCCATGGACATCCACACCATTGGCTGCTGTTTGCTCACGGAGCCATTCCCCTTCTTCATCACGACCGACGATACTAACCAACTGCACCTCTACCCCTAAGCGGGCTAAATTCTCCGCCATATTACGTGCCACACCGCCGGTAGATTTATCCACCTTGCCTGGATTGGATGTATACATTTCAAAGGGATCGAGGGCCTGCGCCTTCCAGTCCACATTAGCGCCCCCGATGCAGGTAATGGGAGCATGC
The DNA here is from genome assembly GCF_001049895.1 of Rubeoparvulum massiliense. Classification (GTDB taxonomy): domain Bacteria; phylum Bacillota; class Bacilli; order Rubeoparvulales; family Rubeoparvulaceae; genus Rubeoparvulum; species Rubeoparvulum massiliense. The sequence goes on along the minus strand of NZ_CVPE01000006.1, from coordinate 182,040 downwards.
TCACGGAGAATATAGGCACGTCCAATAATCTCACCCTTTTTCATCAATTGTGAAATATAGCCTGCCACAGCTGACCGTGATAAGCCACACCGTTCAGCGAGCTCCGCCTGTGATAAAAAAGGCTGTTCCTTAATGATCTGTAATATTTGTCGCTCTTTCTCTGTCATCGTTCCACCTCACGTTCAATTCCTGTACTCTTTTTCACAATTTCTTTTTACATTTTATCACAAAAGCGAGCTCTATACAAACATTTGTTTCATCAACAAACTTCCGTCTACATCGCCGAGATAAGCCAATAATTCTTGTTCACATAAGGTTTTGAGGAATACATTATGAAAATGCTGGGTATAAATAAAACCTCGAAAGCGCGCTTCCACGACGCGAACATGCTTCTCCTGCTTCTCTTGGAGGATTTGACCACCTAATTGGCGGAGATCACGCTTCACCTGCTTCACATTCTCGATAATTTTCGGCTCCACCGCTTGGAGATAGGCATGAAAAATCCGAGCTGCCTTGATGGTCTGCTCCGTCTCTGCTTTTAGCCTTTCTTGATCATAGATGACCATTCGCCAAAGGAGCTGAAGCACCACCTGTTGGCGAACGAGCTGAACAAACGCTTCGTACTCAGCAGGAAAATATAATACACCATCATTCTCCACCATCGGAGGATTCACCCCTTTATCTTCTGCTTGCGCTTCGTGAGAGTAGCAACCAGTGTAGCTCTGCGAATACTTCACCTTTAGAGGTAAAAGCACAGTCTCATTTCCTTATATTATACGTTAATATGTAACGATTTGCGAACACGTGTTCTTTTTCCATAAAATCATCAAGACGAATACACCATGCTATGGTATAATATGTCCTTGTGATCTACACGGACAGTTCGCAATATCCTGTCCTAAAACAAAACTACGGTATAAGGAGTCGATACAATTGAATCCGCTTCATTTTTCTCCGGAGTATGCCAATGTGCTCTATTGGTTCATACTTCTCATTGTCAATTTTTCCGCCATTATTCTTGCATTTAAATGGTTTGGAAAGACAGGGCTTTATTTTTGGATTGCCATCGCGGCCATCATTGCTAATCTTCAGGTGGTCAAAACAGTGGACTTTTTCTTCGTGGTGGCCACATTGGGGAATATCGTCTATGGAACCAGCTACTTAGCCACCGATATTCTGTCCGAAATCTATGGCAAGAAGGCTGCAGCCAAGGGCGTACAGGTGGGCTTTTTTACCTTGCTCTCTACGATGATTATTATGCAGATTGTCCTCTGGTTTATCCCAGCAGCCGATGACTTTGCCCATGAGTCATTGCTGACCATCTTTGGCTTTATGCCAAGGATCGTGATCGCCAGTCTACTAGCTTACTTGATCAGTCAGCGCTTCGATATCTGGGCCTTTGAGAAGTGGCGTGAGCACTTCCCCGGCGACCGCTACCTCTGGCTTCGTAACAATGGTAGCACCATGATCAGCCAGCTCATTGATACCTTGGTTTTTACCACCGTTGCTTTTATCGGCGTCTATCCTACCGACGTCTTCATCGATATTATTATCACCACCTATGTGATTAAGTGGTTCGTGGCCTTACTGGATACACCCTTTGTCTACCTCGCTCGCAATCTATTTCGACGGGGACAGACCTTTCAAGAGGAGTTTCAACCTAGGGAAGAATATCAATAACAATAAGGGGTCAGTCCCCCACCACGTTAAAGCTTTAACGCAGTGGGGGACTGACCCCTTTTTATACCACTTGCAGAATCTTATATAACACTTCTCCCACCAGTAAAAACATGATGGTTAGTAATAACACTTTCGCATAGCGGAGCGGAATCTTTGGCACTAGTAGCAACCCTAGCTGGGAGCCTAGTGCGGAGCCGATGGCCATGGCGATGGCATGATGCCAATTCACATAGCCTGTCTGATAAAAAACAAGAAAGGCACCGATGCTACTACCTAGGGTGAGAACCCTGGTTAATTGAACCGCTTTTATATAGGTGCTTCGCTGATTCATATAGTGGAGAATACCAAATGTAGATGAACCGGGACCGAAGCCACCATCATAGGTTGCGATCAAGAATGGCATCGTTTTCGAGATAAAACTAGGGGGCATACTCTCCTTCTGCTCTACCTCACCCAATTTGCGATTGGCTAATGTAAAAACTAAGGCAAAAAGCAGAAGGATAAAGGCAACAATATTCATGGCCTTTTCTGCAATGCTGGCAGTAATGAGTGCGCCGAATAATCCTCCAAATGCAGCTACCATGACGAGAAAGCCAATGGCCTTAGCTGTTAGCTGCTTCTCTTTGAGTAAATAGGAGACACTGGTTAATGCAGCAAAGGCTGAAGAAAACTTATTCGTAGCAATGCCTGTATGGATAGGAATGCCTACAAGCATCATGGCTGGTAGAGTGATTAGACCACCTCCACCTGCTAAGGTTCCAATAAATGAGGAGATCGTCCCAATCACTAATAGTATGATAAACAATGAATCCAAGGATTTCACCTTTTTTCTGCAAAACAACTCATGTTGTCTGATAATATCTACCTGTTCAAATCGACCCAACATATCTTAACAACTTTTACTGTGAGATGGAACTGTTTTGTTCCTAATTTCACAAGGTTGATATAATTACATAGGGGTCAGTCCCCCGTCGCTTTAACGCACTGGGGGACTGACCCCTTATACCTGGTGAATAATAATATCACACCTATCCTCTTCCGCAACCTGAAAAGCAGCATATAGTAACTCAAAAAAAGTTCTCCCATCACTTGAAGCAAAATAGTTTGCGAGATTTGTTACTTTTGGACTAATATTTTCTCCCCAAGGAGGCTTTTGAGATAAATCATCAATGTCCCATATTACTTTATCTGGACTCATCACTTGCAATTGGCGTTCAATATCTCTTAATTCTTCACGCGCCTTGCCTACATCAAGCCATGAAAGTTTATCCCTGTATAGCCTTTTTAATAAATAGGGGTATTTCGTTCCCCATCCTTCCGTCTCTAAGTGGTAAGAAATTGTTGAGAAAAATGAATGAAGAAAATCACCTCTCCCAACCTCATAAAAAAAGCAATCTACTAAAAAACCTACTGCCATCTTATTCACATCCTACTGTTTAAAAATAATGTTGGCTATTCCATTTGTCTTGTTATTTATTGCTAACTTAATCTCTCGTAATATCTGTCTACTAACGTTTTGTCCTCTAACATCAATAATTACAGTTTGTTTTGTACCTATAGGCAAATCACTTACTCTTTTATTCACTTGATTAGATACGTTATTTACCAAATTGCTTCGACCTGAGGTAGTTGTCACATTATAATTTTTGACCTCAATACTATGACCCTTAATATAAAGATCTGGCCTCGAACTTCCCCTCGTACCATGTTGCACTGACTCCCCGCCTTTAAAAGATTGCTGTTCTTTATAGCCTGGATATTCCTTGGCCACATCCTTTTCGGACTGTTTCCAGGTAGGTCTAGTTTCACCCTTCCCTTTCGTTCCCTGAGAGGAGGATGAACTGGGCAGTTTTAAACGCTCTCTAGTGATGCGATAGATTGGACCCATATTTTCAACAGCTTTGATGTATTCCTTATAGTTTTTAGGCAATTGAAACTTATTCCCTCGAATCGATCCTGACGTAGATCTACTTCCTGAACTAGAAGAACTCGATGTATTTCCACGATTCGCAGATGCAGGGGGACTTGATCTCGGAGCATCGATCTGTTGACGAAACTCGCCCCGAAATGAAAAGCCTCCACCACCTCGATACCCTTTCCCCTCAAGTAATTTGTTTTTTAGGTACTTATTTACTTGAGCATATCGTATCGTACCTGGTTTTGACTGTAAAGAACGTGGCTGATTCCCTGTCAATGGATTTCTAATGACTCCTAACTGTTGTGGCCTTACTCTCATAACAGAAGAAGCATTTATCACCGAAGTCTTGCTCTTTCTTCCTTTCCAAAACCTACTGGCAAAAGCCTCTCGGATGGGGAGTTTACCCCTTATCCATCCGCCTATCCAACTAGAAGAAATCAATCGGGAGGTGGTTGTAGTTGTTACTGGAAGTATTCCAATACTGAAGCGACCATATTGGAGACTATTCCATAGCATGGATGAAGCAACATATTGGCCTCCGATCTGCCTAGCAACAATCGTGCTTAGTACAATTGTACTAAGCATTAGTGTAAGATTGAAGAATGCATGCCAATATGCTAGTGAATCTATTCTACTATTATAGAGAACGTGGAAATGATAGGTAGTAGGTTGAATTACAAAAGCGGCGAACCATTTGGAACCTTGTTCCCATCCAATTGGCGCATAGATCTTAATTTGCTCCAAAGTATGAGATACAACTTCACTTATACTATGGTATGCAATTTCCAAGGCTGTTAGTTGGACGGAGTCTACTTCTATCGTAGGAAGTGTAACAGTACCTGCATCAGAGGTACCATTGGGGACTACTACTTGGGGTGTAGGATAGTATGTAGGTTTGAGATCGGTTGGATAAGAGAAATCATCCGGAGAGAATGGTCCACTGGAGCTATATACTGCAGGAGCAATTAGGACTGTTATCCAAAAACAGAGTAAAAAGAAGAGGATCAAATACGAGATTAATCGCTGATAATAAGTTGATATGACAAGTTCCTCCTTCCTTTGAAAATCATTGAATAAGAAGTAGCCTTTTTCCATCTATTTTAATGGTAGCATATGGTTTTTTAAATGGATCTTATATACCCATTAATATCCTTCTTTATTTTATTTTTCTATATTTCTTTGCATGGGATAAAAATATAGTCAGGATATTAAATGAATCATTTTCATAAATTTATGCCCAACAGTTTCAAGGCTTTAACGCCTAGAACAAGGAGTAATTCCTCAAATCTCGAAAAAACTAATTGCAACCAAAACCCTGAGATTGGAGGAGAACTCCTTATTACCATTATATTACAAGGTGACTTATTTGGGATATAAGATTTATTCGACACAGAACTTCCCCGATGTTTTGATGCATTTTTTCCATTCTGGACACGGTCTCTATTCTTCAGACGATCTCCAAAAAGTCCCTCCATGAAGCTTCAATGGAAATCAACAAAGAAACGATGTTATACTTGTTTATTGCCTGAATCATCGCACGGATTCCCCCGGTGAAAGACTTGCGGAGAAGGTTACAACACGGTTTAATCCTCCAGATTGAATGTAGCTATTTTAAAGTATCCAGTTCTTCCTAAAGCCTCCTATTCTGCTCTCATTCAGAAACTTTCTGAAATCACGAATTTCAAAAAGTTCATGATGTATTATTACTTCAAGCGATCCTAAAAAGGTTTATTGATGATGAAGTGGTGCCCATCGAGGTCATCAAGACCCCTTATATTATTTTATGGAATAGCCGAGAACACTCGTGGCTTTAACCATGAGATGAAACGGCTTCGGACAAAGCGTGTCTTTTGACACGTCAATTGTCCAGCATCTATTAACTTAGTGATTAGAAAAAATTCTGATATTTAGTGGTAATAACCTGTAAAATATCTGATATATGTTATATTATGATTGGGGTGGATAACATGACAGAAGCTAAACATAGCAGAGGATATATGTACTCTATCCAATACCATTCCGAATATCATCAAAGCGTTAAAGGGCATTTCGGCATGGTTGCTATTGAAAGAGTTCCCCTAGCAAAAAAGAAACGATAGGAAGGGAATCCTTCTTACTTTGTGGCAACCAGAAGTGAACACACGGAGACACAAATACGACAATACATCAAAAACAGAAAGTGAGGTGAAAAGCCATGTTCGTCAATAAAGCATACAATTTCTGTATCTACCCCACGAAGAACAGGAAAGCTTAATCGCTAAAACGAATGGTTGCAGTCGATTTGTGTTTAATCGCTTCTTAGCGAAGCGGAATGAAATATACAAGGAAACAGGTAGATGAAGAATCACAAACTTGCCAAAGCGATTAGTGAAGTCTCCTTCTTGCCATCGTGAATGGGATCGAGATGTCAATACAAGTTTGAATATTCTTGTCAAAGGCAAAAGACTATGATTGGCGTATTTGCAGGAACCACAGGAAATGCGGGGATAGCTTGGTGGTACATCATGTACTAATTCTGTTCAGTAGAACGGACTACCCAAGAATCTCGTAGCTTTAGCCATGAGATGTTCAATAATGAGGAGGATCATGATGGAAGAGAAGCACATTGTTGAAGAATTTAGGACCGCAGTACGATATCGGCGATTAGCTTACATCTGTGTGTATATTGGACTTTTTCTTATGATATGGTCACTCATATCCAAACCATGGTATGCTCTCTTAAACGGCATTGGAATCATCTTCATAGTTATTGCTATAGTGATAAAACATCACTATTGGCGCTGTCCTGTATGTGATAAACCTCTATGCAGTGAATCCTTAAAAAATCTAAACTACTGCTATTATTGTGGTAGTCCATTACCAGATATAGAATTGAATGGTGGAAAAAGGCATGAGCCATTTTAATCCTGAAGAGCATAATCTACAGCTGCTTCAGCATGAAGCTGTGTCGTATCGAAAACAGGTATGCTTACATCTTCCTGCTTAATTAGTAAGGGGATTTCAGTACATCCTAAAATAACGCCTTCTGCTCCTCGCTGAGCAAGTCTCTCAATAATTGCAATATACTTATCCTTGGATTCATCAGTTACAATCCCCTTTACTAGCTCATCATAGATAATTTGATGAACAGCCTCACGATCCTCTTCCTCAGGTATGATCACATCGATTCCATAACGTTCAATTAAATGTTGCTTATAAAAATCTGATTCCATTGTAAATTTCGTTCCCAATAAGGCAACTCTTTTCATCTGGCTCTCATTGATCTTCTCTCCAGTTACATCAACGATATGTAGGACTTTGATCTTGGCACTTTCCTCTATTTCAGGCGCCATCATATGCATGGTGTTGGTACAGATGACGAGAAAGTCTGCGCCTGCATTTTTTATCTTTGCCGATGTGTTGACCATCTGTTCCGTTAACTCCGTCCATTTCCCAGCATGCTGCAGCTCTTCAATTTCTGCGAAATCAAAGGAGTACATGAAACACTTTGCAGAATGAGCCTCCCCGATCCTTTTTTTCATCGTTTCATTAATAATCCGATAATATTCCAATGAAGATTCCCAACTCATTCCACCTAGTAAGCCAATTGTTTTCAAGCTCTCCATCTCCTTTTTTATATGAGGTCTGTCCCCTAAAAATTCTCATTATCTAAGAAGCTACCAAGTTCCCTAGTAAATTCAGTTAGTTGGATGAATGTATCTAGGTTCTCTTGATGATCACCGATCCCAACGAGTGCAAAATTGTTTCCGTTACGAATAAAATTAAACAAATAGACATTAGAGTTAGGAAAAGTATCACTATAGGTTTCTTTAAAGTCACTTTCTGGAGAAGACGAATTATGATGGTAAGAAAGATATCCAATGGTATGTTTCCATTCATTTTGGTTTGTATCTAATGGTGTTATACTCATTAAAATTACCATGCCATTCTCAATATTTTTATAAATAAAATGACGTGAAGGGATGGGATAAGTACCTTCATTGTATGAAGCATTCTTATCAACAATGTTTTTGGGTACTCCAACCACATCGTCTCGATCATCGATGATATTTACATATCCATCTACCTGAAAATGCTCCTGTACTTTATTGACAACCCTTAGATCCTTTATAATCTCTTCAGCTTTAAAACCATCGTTCTCAACATGATCCTTAACTTCCATACCGTCATGGAGGATTGATATATCACGTCTTGTAAAGCTATCGGCATGGGTATTTAATGGATCACTTGTTGTTAAAGGATTGTCATCGGTGATTAATTGATCACTTGTTGTAAGACCATTGTTCACTGTTTCTCTACCATCCATCACAGAAAAAAATAAATAGGAAAAAATAGCACCACACAAAAAAGATACAAGGATTACCATTGTTTTCTTTAAATTCATTAATAAGAACCTCCCTTCATTGGGGGGTAGTCCCCTAACTCCCTAACAAAAATTTCACCTTGTAAGCCATTGATTTCACATGCTTTCTCAAAGATAAAACCATTACGAAGTAAGATCTTTCTCGAAGCGGTATTTTTGGGATCGATGATTGCTGTAATGCGCTGTAAGACCTTCAATTCTTCTGCTCTCTCGATCATTAAATGTGCAATCTCCGTTCCATAGCGTTTACCCCAGAAGTCTGGCAGCAGCATGTAGCCAAGTTCCGCCTCATTCAAGTTGTTTTCATTTCTATCTAGCTTAGCTAAACCGATGAATTGATTACTATCGGATTCCAATACCTTGAAGAATCCAAAATCGTTGTATTTCTTGTTGGTTTTTAGTAACCTAGCATAATTTTTTCTCGCTTCATTCAGAGGAATTGCCCGTTTCGTGATCATAGCCATCACATCTTCATGATGAACAAGACTAAAATAGTATGGAAAATCCCCATCTGAGTTGAATTTTTCAAACCAGATTCTATTAACCATGTAGGCTCCTCCACCCCAGTATGTTTGCTTTGGTACTTTTATTCATTAATTCCCTTTTATAGATATCATAGCATAGAATGTTCACAAAAAAGAAGAAGGCAGAAAAAAGACCCCCACTACGTTAACACATTAACGTAGTGGGGGTCTGTAGTGGGGGTCTGACCCCTTAGATTTCAAATGTCGGTGGATAGCTCTCAGAGATTTCGGAGAGCGCATCGCTGGCTTCATCCCGATGATCATTATGGACGGCTAAATCCCCAAGGGCAACATAGCCAACGAGACGCCCTTGCTCCACGACAGGAAGGCGGCGAATCTGATAGCTCGCCATCAGCTTACTGGCCTCATCTACACTCATATCCGGATGACCTGTAATCACGTTGCGGCTCATCACATCTGTCACCTGTGTGGAACCAGGTTTCTTCGAAGCAGTACACCGTACAGCAATATCCCGATCGGTCAAAACACCGATCAGACGGTCGCTATCCATGATGGGAACCGACCCAATATTATAATCCTTCATGAGGACAGCTGCTTCATACACATTATCCTGCGGTGTAACATATTGAATATCCTTCGTCATAATATCTCGTAGTTTACGCATTATGCATCCTCCCTTCTATGCTGATACCATACCCAAAAAAGGGGAGAATCATGCGTAACGATCTGGTTAGCCTTCAAGCTGCTCTTGCATCCACCGCTTCACCTGTGGAAGCCAAAACTCCACCGCTTCACCTCGACCAGTGCCTTGAGCAAAATTGGCAGAGCCACCACCCTTCCCTTCGATATGTTGGAAGATCTGGGCCAAGAGGTCCTTCATGGAGAGCTGAACATTATTAGAGCGACCTGCGATCACCTGCTGAGTCGCTTCCCCACTCACCAGAAGCACGATACGATCTGGCTGTTCCATCAAGGTCTTAGCGAGATCCTTCACCTCTTGGAAGGGACGCTCTAGCCATTGCAGGATATACAATGAGAGGCGACCCCATTGCTCCGTTGGCTCCAATGCCAGCTGTTCACTCTCCATACGAATAGATGTTTCATAGAGGCGACGAACCTGCCGTTTATTCTCTTGCCAATCGCTATGGAGCTGTTCCACACGTTCGCGCAGATGAGTCCAATCGGTTTTTAAAAAACGCACCGTTTCATCTACCTCTGCGCTTAACTGTTGGATATATTGAAGCGCCCGCTTCCCACAGAGGAAGTAGAGACGAATCATTCCTTTATATGATTCCCACTTCACAATTTTAATTAAGCCTACCTCACCAGTATGAAAAGGATGGGTACCACAGCAAGGCGAGACTCTATCCACCCCAGCAATCCGAACAATCCGTAGGGATTCATCAGTAGTGTTAGCCTTTTCTACGAGATCGTCTGGCAGCTGCTGACGTGGAATATAGGAAATATCGATCTCCCGATTCTCCATGACGATTTCATTAGCCAACTGCTCTACCCGCTGTGCATCCTCAGCTGTCAGCTGAGAGATCGCAAGGTCAATGGTCACCATCTCCTCACCGAGGTGAAAACCGCAGGTATGGGCTGCAAGCAACTCTTCAAATGCAGCAGAAAGGATATGCTGACCAGAATGCTGCTGCATATGATCGATTCGACGCTGACGATCCACGGTGGCTTGGACGAGGTCGCCTGCGCTAAAAGGAGCATCGCTGATATGGTAAACCACGCCCTCTTCCTCATAGACATCAAGCACATGGGCGCTACCTAGCTCGCCGAGATCATGGGGCTGCCCACCACCTGTCGGATAGAAGATGGTCCGATCTAGGATTACCACCCAATGCTCGTCCTTGGGCTCACAGTAGAGAACCTCGCAGGTCTCTTGAAAGCGATATGGTTCAAATTCATAGATGCGTTTTGTTTTCATGCTGTCATCATTCCCCTTCGTCTCAAAAATAACTCTCCTATTCATATTGTCCATTCGCCTCGCCCTTTCCTTCAAGTCAAAATATTTTTCTTGGCGAAAAGGAAGCTGTTCACCATCGCACTCGTCAGCAAAACTGTTTTGCACTATTTCCATTGAAACTATAGGTGAAACATATTATGATAGAAATTGTAATGGAATGTACATATTGTAGAAAAAGAAATAAGGAGGAGAAACAATGATACTGGAGCAGATCCAATACCCTCAGAACACCTTTCTATTCGAGGATATCGAGCATGTGATGACCAGCATTGGCTTTGTTCGTGGTGGCTGGGATTATTCTCATGCGACCTATGATTATAAAATGACAGATGAGAAGAACAAAGCGGTTTACTACCTACGCGTTCGTTCTGTTGTAACAGAGGGTAAGCTGGAGAATAAAAATGCAAAGCTACAGCTTTTAACGCCTACCATTGAGCGCCATTACTATCCACATGGTCTAGACCAGGAAGCCGTTCCCCCTGCACCCATTCAAAAAACCGCAGAAGAGCTCATGGCTCGATTATTGGAGAAGATTAAATCATAATGCCCAACAACATCCCCTCCATCTGCTCCCACCTCTATAGGTGGGAGTTTGTGAATAAAAGATAATGGACAGGTTCCTCCTTTAAACGTATACTGTACATGTATTTAACAAATGGCTAAAGGAGGGACCGCGTTCATGAAGCGCCGCGGAACCCCAGACTTTTTTCTCTTAATCCTTACTCTAATCCTTGTAGGAATTGGCATTATTATGGTGAGCAGTGCCAGTTACTATGTAGGTTACTATAATGGTGATGAAAATCAGTTCCTAAAGAAACAGATCATTTGGGCCACTCTTGGCTTCATCAGTATGATCTTCATGATGAATCTCCCCATGGGCTTCTTCAAACGGAACTACCATCTCTTAGCCCTTCTATCCTTCCTAGGTCTTTTCCTTGTCTGGGTACCTGGTCTCGGGGTAAAAGCCAACGGTGCACAAAGCTGGATCAAGCTGGGGGATCTGGGACAGCTCCAGCCTTCAGAATTTGCGAAGCTGGGGATTATTCTGTTTCTCGCTGGGTATATCTCCAAAAAGCAGGAGCGAATCCGTGACTTTAAGAATGGGTTTCTTCCTCCATTAGTAACCATCATCCTCTTCTCCGCTGTGATTGCTCTGCAGCCTGACTATGGAACAGCGGCCATTCTCTTCGGGATAGCCGTCGTCATGCTCTATACAGGTGGCGTACAATTCAAGCATCTGGTCGGAGGTGTAGGGGCCATCGCACTAGTCGCTGTCCCTGCTGCATTGAGTGAAGGCTATCGATTGCAACGGATTCTTTCGTTCCGCGATCCTTGGAATGATGGGTTAAATGGACTAGGTGATGGTTACCAGCTAATCCACTCCTATTATGCCTTATCCCATGGCGAGTGGACAGGCGTTGGACTCTTTCGTAGTATTGAAAAAGCCCTCTACCTTCCCCACCCCCATACGGATTTCATCTATTCCATTATCGGAGAAGAGTTTGGATTCCTAGGTACTAGTCTGGTCATTCTGCTATTTCTTATTTTCATCTGGCGTGCCTTGAAGATCGCCAATCGTTCAGATGACTTATTCTGTCAAATGTTGGGCATTGGCTTCGTATTCTACATTGCCATTCAAGCCTTCATCAATATCGGCGGTGTGGTGGGATTAATCCCTATTACCGGTGTACCCCTACCATTCATCAGCTATGGTGGATCTTCGATTTTGGTAACCATGACAGCAGTAGGTATTCTTCTTAACGCATCACGACAACGAGCCGTAAAAATTGATGAGACAAAAACTACATCGGTACAAAAAAAGCAAGCGTTTTGAGCGGTCAGATAGGGATTTATAATTCCTGAAAAATTCGGCATAGTCGTTGATTTACGGCTATGCCGTTTTTTCGTTTAGTTTGGTAAGTCGATAGCACCAATGCAGTTATAGAAAATTTGAATCCGCTGGGTTCTGCGACCATCTACCTTTTCAGCCTTGAATACGATAATTTTGTCAATGAACTCTCGGATAATCTCTGCATCCAGTTCTGTAATTTCTGTGTACTTTTTAACCAGTGCCAAAAATCGGTCGGTATTGAGGGACTGTTCATTTGCTGTATCAATAGTATGCTTTAATTTGGTTATCCTTTCTTCCAGTGCTTTCTGCTCAGCTTCATATTCAGACGACATCTTGTAAAAACGCTCTTCGGGAATTTTGCCCATCACATTGTCCTCATAAAGCTTTTGAATGATTTTGTCTATGTCAGCAATACGAGTCTGTGCTTGTTCGTACTCCTTTTTACTTTGGCGGAGTTCTTTGGCAAGTTCCTTTTCTGAATTATTCATAACTATACGGATGAATTCCTGTTCATGTTCTTTAGCAAAGGAGGTTACACGTCTTAAGTCTTCCAGCAAAAGTTGTTCCACTACAACATTGCGTATCTGGTGCGAACTGCACATACCCTTTTTCTTGTGGTAAGTAGCACAAACGAAGTATTCCTTATCGTGTGTCCATCCCTTGCCTCTAACTTGATACAGCTTTACTCCACAGTCGACACAAAACATCATGCCAGAAAGCATTCCCATTTCACCTAATCGTGATGGTCTACACTTGCCATCCCTGATTTTCTGCACCGTTTCCCAAGTGCCCGCATCGATAATTTCTTCATGGGTATTTTTGAAAACCAGCCAATCTTCTGGATTGTTCAATATCTTGACTTTGCTCTTATATGACTTTTTAGAAGTCTTGAAGTTCACCGTGTGACCTAGATATTCCATTTTAGCCAGAATATCTGCTACGGTACGAGCCGACCAAGCATATGGGTTTTCAGGTGGTCTTGCTGGAGTGTTAATACCCATTTTACGAAGATGAACCGTAGGCGTATCAATACATCGCTTTTCAAGTTGCTTTGCTATCTGCGTGGGTCCAAAGCCAGCCATGCACAGTCGGAAAATATCTCTGATTACCTCGGCGGCTTCCGCATCTATAATCCAGTGCAACTTATCTTCAGGGTCTTTAATATAACCGTAAGGTGGATTGGTGCAGAGTGGCTTACCGGACTGTCCCTTGGATTTGAACACAGCACGGATTTTCTTGCTAGTATCCTTTGCGTACCATTCATTTATAATGTTAAGAAACGGTATAAAGTCACTGTCTGTTTGGTTTGCACTATCAATACCATTGTTAATAGCAATGAATCGCACATCTGCTTCAGGAAACATAATCTCTGTATAATAGCCTACCTTGAGGTAATCCCTGACAAAACGTGACATATCCTTAATGATAATCGTTCCGACTCTACCAGACTCAACATCTGCAATCATGCGGTTAAAGTCTGGTCTATCAAAAGTTGTTCCGCTGACTCCATCATCCACATAAAATTCGATGTTGCGAAAACCGTTGTCCTCAGCATATTTTTTTAGAATTGCCTTTTGGTTTACTATACTGTTGCTGTCTCCTACAAGCTCATCATCACGTGAAAGCCTGCAGTACAGAGCAGTAATTTTCGCTTCTTCAAATGCTAATGTTGATTTTCGTGGGTTTATATGAACTATCTGATAACTTTGAAAGACTTTTTGCGTTGACTGTAATCAGCCGTTTCAGCTTGGAATATGCACTTTCTTTTGCTGTGTCGCATACCCGTGATTCCACCACATAGACCGTACCTCCGATAGCAGTTTCGGTTGTGCGGCTATTCGTCTGATTGTCCATATCGTAACCTCCTGACCGATGTATTGAAGAAACAGGCACCGAGCCGAAATAAAGACCCACTGCCCAATCCATTATTTAAGCTTTTATTTGTAGTATTTTCAGAGCTTCTGGCTGAATCAACTTACCATCCAATCTTTCATAAGCGGAAAAGCCAATTTGCCCCTGCAGTGCATATAACTCACTTAATTTCTTTATGGTTAGCGGCTGTCGTTCAACCAACCAGTAGTATGATAAATCCCCGAATACAATGCTCTTCGCTCCTGCTGATACCGTAGGCATATATGGCGAGGTAACAATAGACTTTCCTAAGATGGTGTTATCGGAGGAATTCCACAGATAACTACCGTTTGTATCCTTAAGGGTTCTAAGAAACATGGCAGTATTATCGTGCATAATAAACACAGCGTTATTGCGGTATTCATCTTTTAATGAAAAGTACAGAGATATAATCTCATCAAAAGAGATGGAAGTATTATCTGCTGTAGATACATCTGTGTCTGCCGTAAGGATACCTGTTGGTTGTGTTATGCCATTGCCATTAAGCAATGCATTTTCTTCAGCCTTGCCAAAACGCTTCGCAAAATCACCCACCAGATATTTTTCAAGATTAAAGTTCATATCGGTGACGAATGAGCGGTTTAGCTTGACAAGAGATATCAGCTTATATGATTTCACCAGAAACTGTGTAAATGTATCGGCACTTTCGGGGATTGGATCTCCGTCCTCAACCCAATCTGCCGTACCCGTTGAGGATACCGTTTGAATTTTACCTTCTGCAGAAGACAGGTTGATAACAGTAGCAAATCTGCGGAATATATTCTCTTTTGCCAAAGCAGTGTTAAAGTCTTCTCTGAACTCGTCTGGTGCGACATAGGCTCCTACATTATCAAAGCCCTCGTTCAGATTCTGATAATTTTCTTCTTTTCCCTTCATAACATTCCAAAACGCTCTATTATAAGTTGCTGATGTTGACATAATTGTTTACCTCCTAAATTTAAATTGATTGTGGGGTATATACCCCGTTTGAAATCGCGTTTTTTTTATGCGTTGCCCCACGCCCGTTGTCCAGATGAAAAGGTGTGGAGATTTGACCTACCCTAGGGGCAGGTATTAACACATTAAGTTGTATCCAGTGTTTTTAGTGTTTTAAGCTTTGTAGCAAGATGTAGCAGGTAAAAACTAAACTCTCTATACGAGAGCGATTTTTTATATAACCTGTTTTACTTGCTACAAGCTGCTACACTGTGTTTAAATAAGAAAAAATTCTTCTTCAGTCAGCTTATATCCGATAAGCATCGTGGTCATCCCACCACCAGAACGTGGTCGTTTCCACTCTACACGGGCGATAGCAGACAAAGCCTGTTTAAAGTTTCTTGCATTCTCCGAATAACAGCCATTGGCACTACACCAACGCTGATACCGGACATACACTTCGGATGTCCACACCTCGCTGTTTGGACTTTCTTCCAAGGCATCCTCGAAAAATAGTGCTATTTTATCGCTGTCACGCTTATAAGCCTCCGTTGCTGTCTTAACAGAATCGGGTAAAGTCAAGCCTTCCTTCTTTAGCAGCTGGTAGCCTTCAATTAACCAGTTAAGGATGGCACTTTGATTCTTCGGT
Organism: Rubeoparvulum massiliense; assembly: GCF_001049895.1. GTDB lineage: Bacteria > Bacillota > Bacilli > Rubeoparvulales > Rubeoparvulaceae > Rubeoparvulum > Rubeoparvulum massiliense. Next base: position 166,289 of record NZ_CVPE01000006.1, on the reverse strand, counting down.
TTAGCGAATTCACGTTTTAAGTTTTTATCCTGCTCGCCTTCATCGAAGTGTCGTTCAAAAGGGATAATCACCACTCTACCGCTGGAAAACAGCGTCATATCAGTAATAACGGGCAGATAATTAGTATTGATATACAGCTTAAACTTTGGCGAAAAGTCAAAAGAATTCTCATGTAGAAACCTTGCGTTGATGGTGTCACCACCCGTCATGCTTTTTACCTGTGCAGCATTTAGGACAAGTCCTCTGCTAGGTTCTGAGATATTTACAAAGCGAACTCCTGCAAGCCGGGCAATATCTTCACCTGGACTTGAACTGTTATTGTTCTTTTTCAGACTGATAGTCTCTGGCCTTGCGATACAGCCATAACTGCCTAATACCTTAAGAATGCTCTCACATAGCGTACCTTTACCATTTCGAGTTGTAGCACCATATAGAACAAACAGGCATTCATACCGAGTGTCTCCGCTGATACTGTATCCAAAGGCTTTTTGCAGGAACTTTGCCTTTTCTTCATCTCCGCTCATAATTTCATGAATGAATCTATCCCATCGCCCGCTTTTTGCTTCCGGGTCATAATTAACACCAGATATCTTTGTAAGTCTGTCCCCGCTGTTGTGGGGGCAAAATCCATGGATAACAGGAACAATGTTCCATTAGCACAGTTGAGTACCAGCGGGTTTTGGTCAAATTCAGCCATAGAAATGGGATATACGCTCTGTGCATCCTTAAGTACCGTTTCCCTGTATCTTCTTGACTGCCACTTTTAGCAATAGTCAATGTATGCCTTTCTCTGATGTTCATCCTGAATAGTCAAAGCATAGGTTAGCAGTTGGTTAGCCAATGATTTACACATTTCCATCACTTTGAAATTACCAATATCGGGAGTCCATATGCCGTTTTCATAGCAAAACCACATCTTCCTCTCGGGAACATAGCGGGCATAAGCTTTATAGTAGTCTGCAAATAGTCTGCTTGCTCCAATATCCGTCCAAGGGTAACGCTCATTGTTTTCAGGCTTTAAATCAGCAAGGGAATATTACCCCTGCAAAAAATCTTCTGCGGCTGAAGAACGCTTGCCACCCGGTTTGTATATCTCCGTAGCACTTGCGATTGCTTTTTGTATGGTTAGCATTCCATAAGTACTGCCGGACAGCGGTCTATTCCATTTATCTCGCATTAGGCCACTTTTCCGAAAAAGTCTATCCATCTGTCCAATATCCCTGCCACACCAAAAAGCCAGCATACCGCAAAGCGCCAAATCAGCTTCACTGGGGGAAGCATAGCCTGATGTATCTCCCTGCCATAATGCTTTGAATTTATCTCCGCCTGCTAATTTGGAAGCTTTTTCGATAACAGATGTGTCAGACAGATAGGACTGGCTTTCTGTACACGATAATTGCTTCACAGGGTTAGGACGCAGCATATACTTGTCCAGTACCATCTGCAGCTCATCCGATTTCTCCGACACATCACCATTAGCAAACACATTGCCTGTTACGGTAATAAAGCGGTTTGTTGCTCCTGCTACATAGACCTCGATTCCCAGCTTTCTATTGTTGATATAATATTTTGTCTTGTCATAAGCAAAATCGGAAGCCTTAAAGAAAATATGCAGACCTTTTCCTGATGGACTGTGTTCCATATAGCAGCCTCTAAAAGCGTCTACAACACTTTGGGCAATAGACCTAAGCTTATCTCCACTGTCGAGGCAATCATCTAAGTCGATAGCACAAATGTCATTACCCACCAAAAAGCCGATACCATCATAATCACTTACAGCAGCTACCACCGAACTAAAATCTTTAAATGTACCCTGTTGGTTTGCTTTTGCTCTTTTTCCTGTTGCTGGGTTATAGGGAACTTTGGTTTCTCTGCCGCTTCGCTCTTCATATTTCCAAAAGCAAAACTGTGGCTTATCTTTAAGCACCTGCGGTAAGTTTTCGTATTGTGTTTTCAGTTATTTCACCTCCTTGCCTTTATAAATGACCTGAAACGCTACGGTTCCAGAGGGTTTGCCTTGTTTGGCACAACCTCTTTATCTCTCAAGGAATACGCTCGGAATCATCGTCATGGCATATTCTGCTTGAAGTATCTCTTGCATTTCGGGGTATTCAGTTGTCAAGGAGCAGTGAGAGAAAAACCATGATTTCATTGGTAGTTCATGAGAAAGGCAAATCCACAGAGTCTGTTTTGAATGTTATTTCCTCTCATCCTCCACAAGACACAAGCCTGCAGTATGAGTACCGGAACAAATATTTCTGTGTATTGCTTTCCTCTACTAATAGCCGAAATTATTAACCCCCTAGCTAATGTCACAGTAAATAGCTAACTCGGAAGGTCATGCAAAGTATTTTCCTCTCACCTTATAGCCTTGGTAGAACACATTAGTTGAGGATTTTCTAAAAAAAATTTTCTTCCTCATCCATAAGTGAAGAATTCTATTGATTCGAACTCCTAAAATAAAAAACAGCGTGTCTATTTTCCAGTAAAGACGGCTGTAATGCTTATGCTTTTGCTCATATTTGATCGAAAGCAGTATTAAATTTAAGAAGGCTTAATGTTATAATTTTGATTTTACAAATAGACTTACAGACTTTTTTGTCTAAAAGTATTTATTTGAATAAAAGCGAAAAAAGAAAGGCATACACAACTATCATTATTTTTGATAACATTGTAAAATTCCTTCACAAGTACAGAATTATCATGTTATATTTGAAGAAAATGTGCTGTAATGGAAAAAAGATATAGAGAGGTGACCAAGATGACCGTTAGCTATAAAAAACTTTGGAAACTGTTGATAGACCGCGATATGAAGAAGAAAGATTTACAAGCTGCTGCGGGAATAAGTCCATCGTCAATTTCAAAGCTTTCTAAAAACGAATATGTCAGTATGGACGTTCTTGTAAAGGTTTGTACGGCGCTTGTCGTTGATTTTAAAGATATCATGGAATTAGTGCCTAATATGGTTGAAGAAAGGGAGTAGAGTTATGGAAAATAACAGAAAAGAACAGGAACGGGCGGAATTACACCGCACGATATGGAATATGGCAAATGATCTAAGAGGCAGTGTAGATGGCTGGGATTTTAAGCAATATGTTCTAGGTATGCTGTTTTACCGCTACATATCTGAAAATATTACCGCCTATATTAACGCCGGAGAATGGGAAGCTGGCAATACGGAATTTGATTATGCCAAGCTATCCGACGAAGAAGCAGAACAGGCACGAGAGGATTTAGTTAAGACAAAAGGCTTCTTTATTTTACCTAGCGAACTTTTTGAAAATGTCCGAGCTCGTGCAAAGGACGATGAAAACTTAAATGAAACACTGGAACAGATTTTCAGTAATATAGAAGCATCTGCGCAAGGAACAGAGAGTGAAGATAATTTCAAAGGCCTGTTTGACGATATTGATGTTAACAGCAATAAGCTAGGAAATACTGTAGTAAAGCGTAATGAAAAGCTGGTTAAGCTAATGAATTCTGTTGGAGAAATGAAGCTGGGAGATTACAAAGACAATACCATAGATGCATTTGGTGATGCCTATGAATTTTTAATGGGTATGTATGCATCCAATGCCGGAAAAAGTGGTGGTGAATACTATACGCCACAGGAGGTTTCTGAACTCCTTACCCACCTAACATTAGTAGGAAAAACTGAAGTCAACAAGGTATATGACCCCGCTTGCGGTTCTGGTTCTCTACTGCTAAAATTTGCAAAAATCTTAGGAAAAGAAAATGTACGTCAAGGTTTCTTCGGTCAAGAAATCAATATCACAACCTACAACCTGTGCCGAATCAATATGTTCCTGCACGATATTGATTATGACAAATTTGATATTGCCCTTGGGGACACGCTAACAGATCCGCAACATTGGGATGATGAGCCATTTGAAGCCATTGTATCAAATCCGCCTTACTCTATTAAATGGAAGGGCGACAATGATCCTATTTTGATTAATGACCCTCGCTTTTCTCCGGCAGGAGTATTGGCTCCGAAATCCAAGGCAGACCTTGCTTTTATTATGCATAGCCTCTCATGGCTTGCGACAAACGGAACAGCAGCTATTGTCTGTTTCCCCGGTGTAATGTACCGCGGTGGCGCTGAAAAGAAAATCAGGCAGTACCTGATTGACAATAACTATATCGACTGTATCATTCAGTTACCGGATAACTTGTTCTATGGTACCAGCATTGCTACCTGCATTATGGTTCTGAAGAAATCCAAATCAGAAAATAGCACCTTATTTATCGATGCATCAAAGGAATTTGTCAAGGTTACGAATAACAACAAGCTGACACAAGAAAATATTGAGACTATTCTTAATGCATTTAAAGATAGAAAAGATATTGAACATTTTGCCCGGCTTGTGCCAAACAGCGAAATTGCTGAACAAGATTATAACCTGTCTGTTTCTACCTATGTTGAACAAGAGGATACAAGGGAAAAAATTGATATTATTGCCCTCAATGCGGAGATTGAAAAAATTGTGGCAAGAGAGCAGATTTTAAGGGAAGAAATAGATAAGATTATTGTGGAAATTGAGGTGGGCAAATGAGTATGATAGATGAATTGATTGCTGAACTTTGTCCAGATGGAGTGGAGTTTGTAACAGTGGAGGAAATTTGCGACATTACACGTGGGAGAGTAATGTCAAAAAATTATCTAAGAGAAAATACTGGTGCTTATCCCGTTTATTCATCACAAACTGCAAATAACGGTATTTTTGGCTACATAAATACTTTTGATTATGACTGCGAATCGGTAACATGGACAACAGACGGAGCAAATGCTGGTTCTGTTTTTTATCATATTAACGAAAAATTTAGTATAACAAATGTTTGTGGACTATTAAGGATTAAAAATAATGAACTGGTAAGTACAAAGCTTCTATTTTATGTCTTGCAAGTATATGCAAAGAAATATGTTAATGATGGTATGGGTAACCCAAAATTGATGAGCAACGTCATGGCAAGGATTTCTGTTCCCCTTCCCCCTCTACCTGTTCAACAGGAAATTGTCCGTATTCTGGACAATTTCACAGAGCTTACAGCAGAGCTTACAGCAGAGCTTACAGCAGAGCTTACAGCAAGAAGAAAGCAGTATGAGTATTATAGGGATTTGCTATTGACTGATCTTAACGAAGATACTGTTAAATGGTTTTCACTGAAAGAATGTACTCTACCAACTTCAAATATAAAATGGTCTTTGGAAGATGAATCAACAACTTACAAGTATATTGACTTAACGTCAGTTGATAGAGATCTACATTACATTAGTGAAACACAGGAAATCAATAAAAACAATGCACCAAGCAGAGCACAACAAATTGTAAAGGCAGGCGATATTTTGTTCGCTACTACAAGACCTTTATTAAAAAGATATTGTTTAATTGATAATGAGTATGATGAACAAATATGTAGCACTGGATTTTGTGTTTTAAGGGCAAATACAGATATTGTTCTTCAAAAATGGATTTTATATCACATTGCATCTTCTTCTTTTTATTATCATGTTGAACAGTATCAACAAGGTGCAAGTTATCCTGCAATAACTGACGCAAATGTTAAAAATTATCAGATTCCTGTTCCTCCCCTCGAAGAACAAGAGTGCATCGTCGCTATCCTCGATCGCTTTGACGCTCTGTGTAACGACTTAACCAGCGGCATTCCTGCTGAAATCGAAGCTAGGCAAAAGCAATATGAATATTACAGGGATAAACTTTTATCTTTCAAGGAGGTGACGGCATGAGTATATATAACATCGTTACAAGTACTGACGAAGCAACGGTTGTTGCTGAATATGCAGCTAAATATAATGTCCGTTCTGAAAAGTATCAGAGCGAGGCAGAACTCGAAAGAGAATTTATACACCAGTTGACTTCACAGGGGTATGAATATATTTCAGTGCACAATGAAGCTGCATTGATAGAAAATTTTCGAAAGCAACTTGAACTGCTTAATGATTTTACATTTACCGACAATGAATGGGGCAGATTTTTCACAGAGTGTATTGCTAATACAAATGAAGGAATTGTTGAAAAGACCGGAAAAATTCAAGATGACCATATCCAGATTCTAAAACGTGAAGATGGAACAACAAAGAACGTATACCTCTTGGATAAGAAGAATATCCATAACAATCGCTTGCAGGTTATTAATCAATACGAAGAAACAGGCGGCAAGCACGAAACCCGATATGATGTGACTATACTTGTAAATGGACTTCCCCTCGTCCATGTGGAGTTAAAGCGGCGTGGCGTTGCTATCCGAGAAGCCTTCAATCAGATAAATAGATACCAGCGTGACAGCTTTTGGGCGGCTTCTGGTTTATTTGAGTATGTGCAGATATTTGTAATCTCAAATGGAACCCACACAAAGTATTACAGTAATACTACAAGAAATGCTCATATCAAGGAACAAAGCAGTAGTGAGCGCCGAAGAAGTAAAAAAACAAGTAACAGCTTTGAGTTCACAAGCTTTTGGGCAGATGCAAATAACAGGATTATTCCTGACCTTGTGGACTTTACTAAAACATTTTTTGCCAAACATACCCTTTTAAATATTCTAACAAAATATTGTATTTTTACATCTGAAGATCTGCTCCTTGTAATGCGTCCTTATCAAATTGCTGCTGCAGAACGTATATTATCGCGTATTGTAGTATCAACCAACTACAAGAAGATGGGTACAACTGCAGCTGGAGGATATATCTGGCATACAACAGGCTCTGGTAAGACATTGACCAGTTTTAAGACAGCCCAATTAGCTTCTGCGTTGCCTTACATAGACAAGGTACTGTTCGTTGTTGACCGTAAAGATCTGGACTATCAGACTATGAAGGAATACGACCGTTTTGAAAAGGGAGCTGCTAATGGTAATACGTCGACAAGAGTTCTTCAAAGACAATTGGAAGACAGGGACGAAAAAGGAAATCCTCATGAATACAAAATCATTGTAACCACTATTCAGAAGTTGGATATATTTATCCGTAAAAACAAACAGCATGATATTTACAAGAAACATGTGGTACTGATTTTTGATGAGTGTCACCGTTCCCAATTTGGCGAAATGCATCAAGCTATCACGAAGAGTTTTAAGAACTACCATATCTTCGGCTTTACGGGAACCCCGATTTTTGCTGCCAATGCCAGTTCAGGAGGTAACCCACAACTTCGTACAACCGAGCAGGTTTTTGGAGAAAAGCTGCATACTTATACCATTGTGGATGCTATCAATGATGGGAATGTTCTACCTTTTAGAATAGATTTTATCAATACGATTAAGATGCCTGATTACGTAAATGATAAAAAAGTTTATAGCATTGACCGAGAAAAAGCTTTGGCAGATCCAAAGCGAATAAGTGAAATTGTTACTTATGTTCTTGAACATTTCGACCAGAAGACAAAGCGTAATAGTTATTATACATTCTCTGCGAAATGGGAAGAAGCAGATAAACAAAACCCTAAGAAGATAATAGAAAAGCGTGAAACAAGGCGAGTTGCCGGTTTCAACTCCATATTTGCTGCTACATCCATCCCAATGGCAATCAGATACTATAATGAGTTTAAGAAGCAGATAGCGGAAAAGAACCGTAACCTTACCATTGCAACTATTTTCAGTTTTAGTGCAAATGAGGAGGAGCCAGATGGACTGTTGCCTGAAGAGGACTTTAATATGGAAAACCTTGACCAGAGCTCCAGAGATTTTCTTGAGGCGGCTATCCAGGATTACAATACCACATTTAGCACAAATTACGATACCTCCTCGGACAAGTTCCAGAATTACTATAAAGACCTCTCTCTTCGTGTAAAGAATCGGGAGATAGATATATTGATTGTTGTCAATATGTTCCTTACTGGCTTTGATGCAACAACCCTGAATACGCTATGGGTAGACAAAAACCTGAGGCAGCATGGACTGATTCAGGCTTTTTCAAGAACTAATCGCATTCTAAACAGCGTTAAGACCTATGGTAATATCGTTTGTTTCAGAGATTTGAAAGAAGAAACAGACAAAGCTATTGCACTATTCGGCAATAAGGATGCAGGCGGTATTGTACTACTAAAAACATTCGAAGAATACTATAACGGCTATGATGATAAAGGTGAGTATAAGCCGGGCTATGCTAAACTGATTGCAACTCTTACAACACAGTATCCCCTTGGACAACCTATTCTCGGAGAAGAAGCTGAAAAAGACTTTATACGGCTATATGGAGCAATACTTCGACTTAGAAATATTCTTACTTCCTTCGATGACTTTGAAGGAAACGAGATTTTATCTGAAAGGGATTTTCAGGACTATCAGAGCATTTATATTGACCTGTATCAGGAATATAGAAAAGGTGCTGATGGTGAAAAAGAAACTATCAATGATGACATAGTTTTCGAGATTGAACTGGTCAAACAGATAGAGGTAAACATTGACTACATTCTTATGCTTGTAGCCAAATATCAAGAATCAAACTGCAAGGATAAAACCATTCTTACGACCATTGATAAGGCTATCAATTCGAGTATTGAACTTCGAAGTAAGAAAGAGCTTATCGAGCGTTTTATTGAGCAAGTTAATGTATCGACCAAAGTGGATGAGGACTGGCGCAAATTCCTCCATGAGCGTAAGGAAGCGGATATTTCAGCAATTATAGAAGAAGAAAAATTAAAGCCCGAAGAAACCCGCCGTTTCATCGACAATGCTTTCCGAGATGGAATGCTTAAAACAACCGGTACAGCTATTGATAAAATCATGCCGCCTGTATCCCGCTTTGGCGGAGGCAGGGCTGCGAAAAAGCAAGGGATTATCGAAAAGCTGATGATATTCTTTGAGAAGTATTTAGGGTTGGTGTAGCAAATTGTATTACGATTATTAATTATAATTAGCATTATAGTTGCTATGCTAATTTTTAGGGGGGAGGGAAAACAGTGGAAATAGAAAACTTGAAAAGTGAAGAATATGGAGAGCAATATAAGGAACATTTACTTGAACAATGGAAAACCTGTGTTGAAATGGCCAATAGTAATAGTGAGCGACGAATCAGTACTAACAATGTATACATCACAGTCAATGCTGCTATTATTGCGTTGATTTCATTTACATTTGATTATAAAAGCATACTTCTATCTATAGTCGGAGCAATTGTAAGTATACTGTGGTTAAATTCGATAATAAGCTATAAGAAACTTAATAGTGTTAAATATCAAATAATAAATGAAATCGAAAAAAAGTTGCCCATATCTCCATATGCCTATGAATGGTCATTGCTTGGAGATAATAAAAAGTATAGGCGATTTACACATCTGGAACGAATTCTTCCATGGCTTTTTATTATCCTCTACATAATATGCATATTTTGGCAAGTGGCAATTTGTATTTTTAAATGAATACTTACATGAGCAATAGTTGTACAGTAGTATTACGATAATACATGTAAAAAATAGATTTTATACTAAGGAGGTAATAAAATGTATAGTTTATTTATAAGCCATTCATGGACTTATTCGGATGCATATGACAGATTAGTTTATCTATTAGATAACGCTAGCTATTTCTCGTATAGAAATTACTCTGTACCAAAGGATGACCCTATACACAATGCCCCGACACAGTGGCAGTTAAAAGAAGCCATTAAAGCTCAAATGGCTCCTGCCAGTTGTGTTTTAATCCTTGCTGGTGTCTATTCTACATATAGTAAGTGGATTAATATAGAAATAGACCTTGCGAAAAATGCTTTTTATACTCCAAAACGGATTATTGCGATTGAACCATGGGGCTCTGAACGAACTTCACAAGTCGTTAAAAATGCAGCTGATGAAATTGTTAAGTGGAACACCAATTCAATTGTTGCAGCTATACGCAAATAATTGTATAAAAAAGAGACCAGTCACTACAAGCAATTACGCTTGAACATGACTGGTTCTTTTTTGCCCCGCTTGAAGCTGTTCATTTAAGTTTTTCTTCAATCCCTAAGTGAACGCTTCTTTTTGATGAACGCTTGCTTTTTTATAGCTGGTTGTATCCTTATCTTACCTTGGGTTCTTCTTCCACAATGGCAATTTCATCATCCTTACGAAACTGAACCCCTTCGACCTTTACATTCACTTCAACCACTTGAAGCCCTGTCATATTTTCAATGGCTTCCTTCACATTGACTTGTAGCTGGCGGCAGGCCTCATCGATCTTGACACCGTAGTAGACAATAACTCGCAGGTCAATCGCTGCTTCCACTTGTCCAACCTCTACAGTTACACCCTTTTGTACATTTTTACCACTTACGTAACGGGCAATGCCTTCGGTAATCCCACCAGACATACTGGCAATACCTTCTGTATCCAATGCTGCAATTCCAGCAATCACGGCAACTACGTCATCGGCGATTTTTACAGTACCGCCTTCCATCATTTCAGCCATGTTATTCCCTCCCAAAGTAGATTGATACAACCATTGTAACGTTTTTCCTATCTATAATCAATCGAAGGGTTTTCGGTGCTTACCCAGATCCCAGCGGGTAAACTGGATATTTTGGTTCATCTGTTCAAGGGAGTCAATCAATTGGTCCAGCTTTCTTTCAAAGCGTAAGAGCAGGTAAATGGACAACACGACGGGAAAGCCAAAATTAGATAACAAGGTCACCCACTCTTCCATGGACATCACTCCTCATTTAGGCTTGAACAAAACGTTCAGTGGTGGTTGCTTCTACCGCTGCTAAGGGCCACTGCTGCAATGAAGCAATCGCTTCAGCCAATTGGTAGAGCGCCTCTGGCGTTGCACTGGGTTGAATATTGGTCAGGGTCTTACGGGCATAGATGGGCTTGCCATTTTCACCTGTTCCTGTTTGTAGGTGCAACGTCATCCGCGTTACCTGTGATTCACGTCCTACTGCCATGGTTCTTCCCTCCTTTTTCATTCTCCATGAAAATCTCGTTGTACTTACTAGATACCTATTTTTTTATGAAGGAAGGACATTTGCTTTTGGATCTTCTTTTTCGCCCGCTTTCCCCAGGTCTGAACGGTTTGAGGTGAAACTCCCTTCAGCGCCGCCAATTCCACTAATTTTAACCCCTCGATCCAGATTTTTTGCACAAAGAGACGCTCATTGGGTGAAAGTCCTTCAAAGTATGCCTCTAGCTCAGAAGGCTGTTCATCGACGCAGGCCAATTGACGATCACGGGTGTGGCGCTCCTCCCCATCCTGATCATCCTGAAGGTAAATGGAAAGATAGCCAGACCATGGTTCTTCACCCTTGATCCATTTCAGTAAGTAGCCATAGATATAGCGCTTGGCATATGCCCCAAAATGCCCTTTCTCGGGGTTGAAACGCCTCCACGCTTCAACAAGAGCCAGCACTGCCACCTGATAAGCGTCCTCCCGCTCTCTACGGATGTGCAGTCGCTTGATTGAAGCATAGATTAAGGGCTGATACTTCCGCCATACCTCTTCCAACTCAATTGCTTGCTCTTTCCAGTTTTCCACTGGACTCCCTCTCCTCAAGGGAACCGGTTCCGCGTTATTTGCATGCACCTATAATGTACTGGAAGGGAGTCTGCTTCTCCACGTTGCAATCCCAACGGATTCCCGTGATAAAGGCGTGGAATTGGGGTCAGTCCCCACTAAACAACAAAAAAGCTCGTTGCTACATTTGCAACGAGCCAATCTGCTTTCTTGAATTTTTAACGATAATTAATACCCCTTAGGATGATCAATACCCGTAGATGGTGCTTAATTCTTCTGTTAATTTCTCGCCTTTTTCCATCAGTTCCTCGATTTTTTTGAGCTTGTCCGCATCGAGGGTGCCATCGTCCTTGATTTCATGAACTCGTATTTCCATCATCTCCATAACAACCTCGGTGATATTCAGCACATGCTTACGAAATTCCTCTGCACCGGTAGGGACATCCCTCTCTTCAATGATCTGGAATATCTCTTTAGCATGATCATAAAATTGGCCAGCTTCCTTTCGATACTTATCCACTTTCATATTACCATTGACGGTATCCTCATAGAGAGTTTCGATCTCCATGAAGGTATTATTGATGTTCTCGATGGCATCCGACACTTTGGCCATCCAAGCGTCATTGGGGCTCAGTTCCCCACTAAAGGAATCATCCAATGCATATTCATCGATAATGGTGTTGATCACTTGCTCCAATTGCTCATCCAGGTCCTCGAAGACTTCCGTAATCGCTGTCCATTTCTCTTCATCGATGGTTCCATCAGCTTCAATGACGGTGGCCATCTCCTCGATTTTTTGAATGTACTGATCGAGGATAGTCACGATCTTCTCCTTGACGGCTTCAGCAGCTAGTTCAATAGGAGTCTCTTTCACTGTTTTCAATAATTCCTTCGCTTCTGCAGTAACTTCTGCATTCATCGCTTTAAATTTTTCTGCAGTAATTTCACCAGCGATGACTTCAGCTACCATCATCGCTTGATCTTGAGCTAGATCATTGATTTCTTCCACTTCATATTCAACATCCCAATGAAGAAATGCTTGTGCAATCTCTCCTTGGGAAAATTCCTTTTCTGCTGTTTGCTTCTCTTCTTTCTGCTTTTCTTCCCCTTGCAGCTGTTTATCTGTTTCAGCTACTGCTGCATCAGCAGGCTCTTCCTTCGCCTTCCCACAACCTGTCACAGAAACCGCGATGACAAGTACAAGTAGAATCATCATAATAGAGCGTAATTGTTTCAATGATATCCTCCTCTAGTTTCTCCACTCATTTTTTGAGTCTATGGTTTATTTCACATATTTAAAATTATAACAAACTTGAATATCTTAACAACCATTATTTAGGGGTCAGACCCCCATCACGTTAAAGCTTTAACGTATTGGGGGTCTGACCCCAATAAAAATAAAAAGCTCGCTGCCATCATAGCAACGAGCTTTTACCATTTTCTCCTCATGCGGTTCTAGCCGGTAAACTTCTCTTTTGGATCACGTCTGTACCAGAAATCTTCCCTCGCCAGAACTCATCGTTGGTTACGAAGCATCCGTTTGACTTCATCGGTATTAAACCCCTTCTGAGCCAGCTTCCGCTCTAAGCCAGAGGTATCACGACGCTGTGCGACACCACGGAATTGCTTAACTAGTTCGTCCAACTGGGCATCGGTATACTGTTTGCCTGTCGCTTGGCCAACTTGGCGGAACAAGGCTTTGAGGTCTTGATCAGTTGTTGTTCTTGGATTCATATTGCTAACAGATCGAATCAAATCCCTAAGGTTCAAGTAGAATCCCTCCTCCATCATTCATCCATAGCGTATGCTTGATGGGATATAAGGGACACTACATTGGTGGAGAATAAGGGAGATTTCGTTCCTTCGCTTGAGAAATCCGCTGGTGTAACAACTGAAATTGGTACTGCACCACCATGGCATCCCGTATACGCTCGCGAATGGTGTGCGCAGGATGAAGAATTGGAATACGATGACCACCTGTGAGGAAAACATGGGTTTGCAGACGTTCCACTTCCTCAATCCGTTGAATCTCCTGTGCCAAAAACCAACCATAGCAACTTTGACGCCCGATGGGACTGCGGACCTTAAGGGGGAGCAAGGTCCATTCATAGGAGAAGGGAATGGGAATTAACTGTGATTTTCCAAGGAGACGACCATAACGTTTCCTCATTAAACTAGCATCAATCCCAAAGATCTGTGTAAGGTCAGCAAAGAAGTGCTGAACTGGAACCTCACAGATCTCCTCTTGACCATCGATGTAATATAATCGAGTCACATCCCCTAATCCCTGCAAGTTGACTGGTAGAAAGGCCACACCATCGGCGATCCAACGCTCCGGCTTCATCATCACCCTCCTTTCCATATTTTCTTAAGTATATAGAAACGTACGTTCGTTTTCAAGGGTTTATTTTGACATTAATTGTTATTTATTCAGATAATTGTTGATCTAATTTCCGCAAATCTTGTGGGAGCGCTGCCTCAAATTGGATCCACTCACGAGTCCGCGGATGATAAAAGCCTAGTGTAACCGCATGTAAGGCTTGCCGTCCGATCAGTACTCTTGATCCTCCATAGAGATCATCGCCCCATAGAGGATGGCCGAGATGACTAAAGTGGACACGGATCTGATGGGTACGTCCTGTTTCCAAGCGACATTCTACTTGCGTTGCTTCCTCATATTCCTTCAACACCTCAAAATGGGTGATGGCCACCTGTCCTTCCTCAGATATATGACGGAGCATGATGGAGTCCACGACCCGAGCAATCGGTGCATCGATGGTTCCTGTAGGTGGAAGCCCTCCTCCCATTAGCCAAGCCCTGTAAATCCGTAGCATCTGCTTCCGTTTCTGCTGCTCTGATAATTGTTGATGGGCCCAACGATGCTTAGCAATGACCAGTAAACCACTGGTGTCCTTGTCCAAGCGGTTGACCGCGCGAAAGCGATGAGCTTCACCCTGAGCTTGCCAATATGCCACCACATAATTAGCTAGGGTTTGGTCAGGATGGAGCATGGTGGGATGCACGCAGATCCCTGCTTCCTTCTCCACCACGAGAATATCCACATCCTCATATAAGATGTTGAGTGGATGCACTTGGGGTAGAATATTCTCCGATTCTTCCTCTTCGATAAAAAAATGAATCTCATCCCCTGTATGCACCATGGTATTGCTATATTGATAACGACCATTGAGGAAGATGGCCTTGGCTTGCTTTAATTGAATAAGATATGTGCGCGAGAGAAGGCGGTGGTTTAATAAATATTCTTGTAAGGTAGTCTGCCCGTCCTCCCCTTCGCGAACAGTAAAACGAATCTCAATAGGTTTCACGTGCATGAGCCATCCTCTCTTTTCTTGCATCGTAACGACTTGTATCAAGAATGAAAACAGCCTCCTTCGCGCAAGGTATAGACGAGGAGGGATCTTTATGTCGTATTCCATGCTGATTTTACTTCGTAGTATTTTTGCTTTTGTTATTATCTTAATTCTAACGCGAATCTCAGGCAAGCAACAAGTGGCTGAGATGACCATGTTCGAATATATTGTGGGGATCACCATTGGTTCCATCGCAGCAAGTCTTTCAGTGGATCTAGATTTGGAGACGCTAAGTGGCACTACTTCCCTATTAGTATGGGGTGTTCTTCCCATTTTAATTGCAATCGGTACGTTGAAGAGCAAAAAGGCTCGCAGTCTCGTGAATGGTACCGCGAGAATTCTGATTCAAAATGGGGAGATCGATCGCAAGGCCCTCAAGAAAGAACGGATGAACCTCGATGAACTGATGATGGCACTCCGCCTTAAGAATATCTTCCAAGTGGCTGATGTGGAACTAGCTGTCATGGAGATCAATGGGGAATTGAGTGTCTTACCTAAGTCCGATAAACGTCCCCTCCAGCCCAGTGATATGCAGATTAAACCACCTCCTTCAGCCATGCCTATCAATGTCATCCAAGATGGTGTCGTTCAGGATCAGGATCTCAAACGTGCAGGTCTCTCATTGGATTGGTTGAAAAAGCAACTCGCTGATGCCAAGGTGGAAAGTGCCGAGGATGTAATTCTGGCTCAGGCTGTCAATCAACAGGTACAGATCGTAGGTAAAGAGAGCTCTGCCCCTTCAGATTTCATGGATGCTTTACAATCTATGAATCGCCAAATTGAACAGCTTCTTAATAACAGTACCAGCGATGACCAAAATAAGTTATTAAATCAAGTCCAACAAACCTTACATCAACAGATTGAGCGATTCCAACAGCTCAAAATCATCCCGAAGCGGAAGGAGGAGACGTAGGATGAGGCCATGGCTACGTACTTTCTGTTTAGTTTCACTACTTGCCCTACTAATCACCGGCTGCAAAAACCCGCTGCTTCGTCCCACCGATGCCTCTGAGGATATTAAAGGAATACTCTACGAGATGGCTTCTAGTGTAGAAAAAGAAGAATGGAAAAATGCAGCGAAGCAGCATCAGCGTCTCAAGAAAGCATGGAAGCAGATGAAAACCCGTGTCTCCATCAATGCTTCCCAAGATGATATCAATGATTTTGAGCATGAAATGGTACGCTTACGCGGACATATCAAGAAAAAGGATGCAGGGACAGCTTTGGCCATGGTTTATGGATTACAGATTACCTGGGAAGATCTCGGGCAATTGTGAACGAGCTACCCCCACCGCCTCGCTTCACAGTAGGAGGCTCCTTTCAGAGAGAAGTTAAAAAACTCCTAACCATGAGATTCATGGTTAGGAGTGAGGAGGATCAATGGGAATCGACAGGATAGTTAAGACTCCTGGCTAAACTTATCATAAACGAGGGAGAGCTCTGCCTCTAGATCATCTAAGATTTTGCGTCCCACCGCTTCTGTGATTACACCTAGTCTTACAGCAAAGTCAATCTGCCGAGATAAGCCAAACATTTGTGTATCTAGTACCTCTTCATATAAAGGGCATTGGGGCATGGTTAAATTGGCCATTTGAACCTGAATCAACTTCTGGATTTTTTCACTATCCGTAAGAAGTAGTTGCAATGCTTTTTTCTCAATTAGATTGTAGTCTGACAAGACAATTCCCTCCATTTGAATCCTGCGCTCAGGTTCTGGTTCACATTTACCCTTATTATATAGGATATGTAACCTAAATTCCAAGAGGGACGAACTTTTCCTTGAAAAAACAGCGTCATCTCATGAAAATATAGGGATGACGCTGCATTGCTATGCACAACTTTATTTAATTTCTAAGGCGATCTTCAGAGCTTCTAAATTTTCTAGCATGAGATCCTGATAGGTCACATGCTTTTCTGCTTGTTCAGCTGTGATATTACCGATGGTATTAATGGTCATCACCGTTGCTCCTGTCTCATTGGCTAATACCTCGGCAGATTTTTTACTAACAAACTCTTCTACAAGAATCGCTTTAATCCCTGCTTCTTTAACCGTTTTAACAATCTCGACGAGTTCATTCGGAGTAGGCTCATGATCTGGACTGATTCCTCGGATGGAGACCTGCTCTAACCCATAACGCTCTGCGAGATAACCAAAGGCCGCATGAGATACAACAAACTTCTTCTGCATTGCAGTAGCGATGGTTGTTTCATACTGATGATGAATCGCTTCAATCTCTTGCACTAATGCATCATAATTCTTTTCATAGTCCCCTTGATGAGTGGGATCCACTTGGATTAATGCATCTTTGACTTGCTTTGCCTGTTCCATGGCCAGTAAGGGGTCTAGCCAAACATGGGGATCGAATGGTCCATGATCATGGGCATCATGCTTATCCTCTCCATGCTCATCATGGGTTGCTTCTCCATCTCCATGCTCATCACCTTCATGAGTTTCTTCCTCATGGGTGCCTTCCTCTGTTCCATGATCCTCTTCATGGGTTCCCTCTTCATCCCCATGAGCATGGCCACCTTCCATTAGATCCATCTCTGCAACACTTTCTACGATCAGCATATTGGATGTATTAATACTGCCTAAGAGACGCTCCACCCACGTTTCGAAGCCACCCCCGTTATAGATGAAGAGATCAGCCTTTTCCATCTCCACCATCTCTTTCATCGTTGGTTCATAGCCGTGAGCTTCGGCACCAGGAGGAATCACAGCATGTACCTCTACGTATTCTCCCCCGATCTGTTCAGCAAAACTGGTTAAGGCAAAAAGTGTGGTATAGACTTGTACTTTATCTAAATTATTTTGATCGTTACCATTGCTGACATTCGATGTATTTCCCTGACTTGCTTGATTTTCATTGTTAGTAGGGGTAGAATCACTGGATCCACAGCCTGCTAACACCATGCTCATACTCATTAATAATACCAAAGCGGAAAGTAATACCCGACGTTTCAACAAGAATCCCTCCTACAAGCGTTTACTTCTATTTATTCGTAACAATTACGATTTATGTTACGTTCCTCATTTTACACAATCCCATACAGTTTGTAAATAAGAATGATTACGTTTCGAACACTTCTTTTTTAACTGGAACTCAAAATTATTGATAATTGGCATTTGACAATAACTATTGATGGCCCTACAATGTGAATGTAATTGGCAAATGCCATTTATAAAAGTAGCTTTTCCCCTGACCCATAGACTGTGCTCAGAAATGAACGATTACGAGGAGGAATTAACATGCGAGTAGCCATTAGCGTTACATCTCAAGAACTTGACCCCCAATTAGACGAACGTTTTGGTCGTTGTCCCTTCTTTCAAATTATTGATGAAGAAACAAAGCAAGCAAGCTGGATACCCAACCAAGGCATTGAATCTAATGGCGGCGCGGGCATCGCTGCGGCACAACAGATACTGAATGAAAAGATCGATGTGCTGATTACAGGTAAACTAGGACCCCATGCTTGGGACCTGTTAAGTAAAAGTGGCATTCAATTATTTGAAGCAAGCACAGCATCCGTTTCAACAATCCTAGCGACCTATCATCAAGGAAGGCTTGAATCGATCACCAGTGCAAAAAAAGGTGGCAACCACGGTCACGGACATGGAAACGGTGCGGGACAAGGGGGATCAAATCGATGAAAATCGCCATCCTTAGCGGCAAGGGCGGTACTGGAAAAACCACAGTAGCAACCAATCTAGCTGCTCTTCTCGGTGCTTCTTATGTTGACTGTGATGTGGAGGCGCCTAATGGCTTTCTCTTTCTACAACCGGATCAGATTCATACCTCACCTGTTGAGGTAGAGAATCCATTGATCAACCAAGAGGCTTGCCTCCAATGTGGACATTGCGTCCAAACCTGTCAATTTCACGCCCTCGCCCAATTGCCGAAGGAGATACTCTTCTTTCCGCAGCTCTGCCATTCCTGTGGTGCCTGCCAAATCGCCTGCCCCCATGATGCCATTCGTATGGTACCACGAACCATTGGACAGATCGATGAAGGGAGATCATCCAATGGTCCGTCTAAACGCGGCGTTCTTCATATCGGCGAACCGTTCGCTGTACCGATCATTAATCACTTGTTAAGCGATCTTCCAGAAGGGCTACACATTCTCGATGCGCCACCTGGAACATCCTGTGATGTGGTACGAGTACTTCACTATGCAGACGCTGCCATTATCGTTGTGGAGCCCACGCCCTTTGGTGTTCATGATTTTAAGATGGCCCTTCAATTAGTCCAAGAGCTACAATTACCAGTTGCTATCGTTATCAATAAGGGAGATGAAGGAACCGATGAATTGGTTCAATGGTGTAAGGCGAAAAAACTTCCTGTGTTGGGTCTCCTCCCCTACAGTAAGGAAGCAGCAGCCACCTATGCAGAGGGGCAACTGTTACTTACGCTGGCAAGCTATCAAGAAAAATTTGCAGAGATTGCAGCAACGATGCAGGAGGGATTGGGATGGAATTAGCCGTAGTCAGTGGCAAAGGCGGAACAGGGAAAACTACTATCGTCGCCGCTTTAGCCCAGCTTGCCCAACAACATGTCACCTTGGTGGACGCCGACGTCGATGCACCTAATCTTTACTTAATGGTCAAGGGCGACCCCATTCATCATGAGTCCTTCTCTGGTGAACAGCAAGCCGTGGTCAACCCCGCAAACTGTCTCCGTTGTGGGAGATGTAACCATGTCTGTCACTTCGATGCCATCCATTTTGGCAATGTGGACCCTTGGCTCTGTGAAGGCTGTGGCGCATGTACCCTTGTCTGTCCAACCAATGCTATCCAGCTTCAACCTGAAGAGACTGCAGAGATTGAAGTGATCAAAAATGATGAACGACTCCTTATTCGTGCTCAGATGAAATTAGGTGGTGAAGGCTCCGGGAAGCTAATTGCTCAGCTGAGAAAGGTAGCCAAGACCCATGCACCAGCCGAGACACTTACTATCATCGATGGTTCACCAGGCATCGGTTGTGCTGTCATCTCATCCATTACTGGTGTGAACCATGTCCTAATCATTACCGAGCCTACGCATTCAGGCTTAGCTGATCTACAACGGATCACCCAATTATGTGAGCACTTCACCATTCCTGCAAGCGTCTGTATTAACCAATACGACCTAAATGAAGTGGTGTATGAGAAGGTTCAAGCATATTGTGAAGCGCACAGCCTTCCCATCTTGGGAGAGATCCCTTTCGATCCCGCTGTACGTCAAGCCCAACGGCAACTTGAGCCTATCACAAAGCATAAGGATTCTCCAGCAAGCCAGCAGATTCAACAGATGTGGAACCAATTACAAGCTCAATTACACTAACTATCATTACTTCAAGGGGGAAAATAACATGTTAATCGCAATCGCATCACAAGGAGAAAAGATCAGTCAACATTTTGGCCATTGTAAAGGTTTTACTTTGTATAAACAAGAAGGAGAACAGCTGCTTAAGGAGCAATTTGTTCCAAACCCTGGACACCGTCCTGGCTTTCTTCCTGTATTCTTACACGACCTAAATGTGGATGTTATCATTGCAGGGGGCATGGGTGCTTCAGCACAGCAGCTCTTTCAGCAGCATGGCATCCAGGTAATCGTTGGTGCAGAAGGAACTGTGGACGATACCATCGAAAAATATGCCTGCGGTATGTTACAATCGACAGAGGTCTTCTGCGCAGACCATCATGCGCATGGTGAGCATGACGACGAACATTGTCAGCATGAATAATCAAAAAATGGACATGCAAATGCAGACCTACTATCTACGGATTCGTAAAAGTGGCCATCAATTTACACGGCAAAAGGAACGAATTATCCAAGCGATTATGGAATCACCGAACCATATCACTGCTAAAGAAATCTATGATATTGTCAAAGGTGAGAATATTAGTCCTGCCACAATCTATCGTACCCTTCATATCCTTAGTAAGTTGGATATTGTCCAAGAGGTAATCATCAAGGATACAACCTACTACGAATTAAAGCTATTTAGCCAAAAGCCTTTACATCTTCATCTAAAATGTCAGTGCTGTAATCGTTTAATTGACCTAGACCATGTTCGAATCAATACCAAACTGCTCAACCTTTTTCAAGAGATGGAACGTGTTTTTCAAGTCACCATCGAAGATTCTAACCTACTATTGATTGGTCTATGTCCACAGTGCAAGGAGGAGAAAAAATGCCAAGACCAATGAAGCATCGCTGGGTAGAATTCTTCCCTGAGCATACCTATTATGCTCCCCGAGGAGTCCGAGCCTGTGAGCTTGAGGAGATCGAATTGAAGCTGGAAGAATTAGAAGCGATGCGTCTCAAGGATATTGAACAGTTAACCCAAGAAGAGTGTGCCGAGCGTATGGGTATCTCCCGCCAAACCTTCCAGAATATCATTGATAGCGCACGGCGAAAGGTCGCCATCGCTTTAACCCAAGGTCAGGCTCTTCATATCGGCGGTGGTCATTACAGGGCGAAGCATTGCTTCTATCAATGCCAGGCATGTAGTCATCAATACTACATTGAAAATGAAGAGGAACGCACCACCTGCCCCAGCTGTGGCTCCCACCAGGTTCAATGTATTCAACGGCATCGCGGTAAGCATTGTCAGCGTTGGTGTCAACAGCAACAAGCACCCTTGGGAAACGAGTAAGCAGAATGGTAATGGGGCTATGGAGAGTGAAGAATATCTACCCAAATAAAAACGATTGGAGCAAAGATGTTCCAATCGTTTTTGAGCTATCTTTTGGCATTGTTTAAGAATAATGCTTAAATGGATATTGTTGGTATGCCAGAGCATAATAGAAGATTGAAATAGGTGTGGATGGTGACAGTATGTTCATTCACTTTAAAGATAGGAGTGGTGAGGAATGGTTATAGGTATTGCTCTTGCAATAGCCTCAATGATAGGCATAAGCAGTTAGAGCAGTAAGAACCCTAAGGAGATGACGATCCCGGAGAAGAGTAGCACCATCATACAATAGCCCATGATATCTCGTGCTCCAAGACCTGCAATACCAAGGGCAGGCAATGCCCAAAATGGCTGAATCATATTGGTCCAGGCATCCCCCCACGCAACAGCCATGGCTGTCTTCGCCGCATCCACCCCTAACTCAAGACCAGCAGGTAGCATAATCCCTGCTTGCACAGCCCATTGTCCGCCTCCTGAAGGAACAAAGATATTAATAAGACCTGCACTCCAGAGTGGGAATGTGCTGGCTGTAGAGATACTGACATACCATTGTGAGATCAATCCCGCCAGTCCTGAATTCACCATCATCCCCATGATCCCGGCGTAGAAGAGAAACTGGATGATGATTCCAGTGGTCCCCTTCACCGCTTCTCCTACTGCCTCCAAAAAGCGCTTTGGCGCACCATGCAAGAGAATCCCAAGAAAGAGGAAGAGAAGGTTGACAATATTAAGATCGAGCTTGAAGCCTTTTGTCCAAAAATGGGAGAACAGGTTAGCGAAGCCGAGCAAGGAGATAAGGAAGGATATCCAGCGACTATTCTCCAAGCGATCCGCTGGTGTCATCTTCACTTCCATGGTGGCAACGCTTTCATTTTCCTGGACGAAATTACGGAAGCTCACCTCTTGCCCTGCATCAGGGATCATCAAACGATTTACCAAGGGAAGACCAATCAATAAGACCAGCACAATGATTAAATTAAACGGGGCAAAAATGGTTTCACTGGCAGGGATGATTCCAATGATATCTTCACTGAAATGTCCTTCAGTCGCAATGGTTAAGGGAATGGAACCAGAAAATCCACCATGCCAGAGTAAAAATCCAGAATAAGCACTAACGATGGGTAACCGATAATCTACCCGCTCTACCTGCTTCGCCACTTCCTTTACCAACAATGCCCCAATGACGAGACCAAACCCCCAGTTCACCCACGCTGCAATGGCGGAAACAAAGGTGGTAAGGATAATGGCAGATGCTGGGCCTTTAGCTATGGCAGCAAGGGATTTAAGACTTCGTTTAAAGATCAGCGTATTGGCCAAGGTATGCCCGGTTACAAGAATCATCACCATCTGCATGGAAAAAGCTAATAGCTCCCAAAATCCCTTTCCCCAATGTTCCACCATTTGAAGCGGTGTATTGCCGATGGCCATTCCCCAGAGAAAAACAATGAGGGTAAGACCCACAGCAAATAGATAGGGATCTGGAAGATAACGACTAACTAAGCGCACTGAACCATTCTTGAGACTCCCACGACTAAAGTCGCAAGCCCTGCCGGGTGGGATTCCTGCATGGCTTTGCGTTCTCAGTCCATTTCTGTTTTGAACAGCCTGCAAGATGAGGGTGTCTCATCACCCCTCCATATCCAGTGCATATAGCAGATATGGCTACGCTACTATGACCATCGCGTACAGTTTTTTCGTTCGTGGTGTTTTAGCGTCTTGTTCTTGACGACACATATCGTTTTACCGATCGCATGTATTAGGCGATCGAACCTTATACGATATCCAATTTTCAAAGAACGAGGTTGTGTTAGAGACTTGTACTTGTCTATAAGCGAATTGTAGCACAATTCAAACAATTATGGTAGCCATAAGCTACCCCGTGTCTGACCTCGCTTTCATCCCATGTCTAAAGACGGGCTACGCCCTGCATGGGCTTTCTCGTTTGGAAAACGGCAATATTCTTATTTTTCACTATTATCTTATAATTTCCTCCATATGGAGGTTGTATTGGATGCCCATGCTAAGATATGATATTTTCAATAGAAAAACATCCCCCATTCATCAATGGCTTCCCTGTGATGATCCCTGTTGAGCAAAATGGCTAGATGTTTTCCTATAGATTCTAAGAAAGGATGGTGTTTATGGAAGATAAGCTGGAGCTCATTCTTAAAGAGTTGGTTGAGATTAAGAGAACAACAAGTGGTATTGACACAAGATTAGGTGCAGTTGAATTGAAGATAGATGTGATGGACCATCGATTAGGAACACTTGAAACGAAAGTAGATGCCATCGATTCACGATTGGATACGCTTGAAACGAAAGTAGATACCATCGATTCACGATTAGGTACGCTTGAATCGAAAGTAGATGCCATTGATTCACGATTGGGTACGCTTGAATCGAAAGTAGATGCCATCGATTCACGATTGGATACGCTTGAAACGAAAGTAGATGCCATTGATTCACGATTGGGTACGCTTGAATCGAAAGTAGATGCCATCGATTCACGATTGGATACGCTTGAATCGAAAGTAGATACCATTGATTCACGATTAGGTACGCTTGAATCGAAAGTAGATACCATTGATTCACGATTAGGTACAGTGGAATCAAGTCAAAAAGAGCTCAATCAAATGATGATTGCTCTCCTAGATCGACAAGAAGAAGCAGATGCCAAGCTTGATGCCATCAGTATGGAGATCCATCGGACACAAGGTGAGCTTACTTCCTTCAAATCAAGTCAAGAATGCCAAGAACGGATTCTTGGAATCCTCAGCTTACGCTCATTGGAGCATGAAGCAGATATTCAACTTTTGAAGCAAAATTGATTGCGCCTTACTTACAGCAAGTCATTTTTGATCTCAATGATATGCTCTGGAGCCTGTGGTATATTCAAGATTTTTTCTTTTAAAAACAACGGATAAAGTTTCAGTTTTTGCACCTCTTCAAGTGATGTCCATCGAAACATCAACTTGTGTTTTTCCCCTTCTTCTCGTGTAAACTGGCATCCATTCTCGAGCAACTTCTCGTCCTTTAAATTGAGTAAATAGTAAAAGCCCACTTCATGAAATCTCTCACCATTTAATTCCTCAGTAAAGAAATTTTCAACAATCCAAAGCAAGCGATTGATTTCCACATCAATTCCTAACTCCTCTTTCACTTCCCTTACCATGGCTGCTTCGCTCATTTCGTTCATTTCCACCCTGCCACCTGGAAGAAAATAATAAGGAGTATTTTCTGTCTGCATCATCAATAATTGATGATCATGAATAATGATTCCCGCTACACGATAATTGAAGCGACCCTCTTTGGTTTTAAAGGAAATATCCATTTGTTATCCTCCATCCACGCTTAATGTCAAACACATATTGTTAATTTAGTTAACATTACCAGCAACCTGCAAACCAGTGTATCTATGTAAGCTTATTCAATAATAAAGTCACAAAAACTTGGCTTGTGAGCCAAGCCAAGTTTCATCCTACTTTAACAACGTACT
The DNA here is from genome assembly GCF_001049895.1 of Rubeoparvulum massiliense. Taxonomy (GTDB): domain Bacteria; phylum Bacillota; class Bacilli; order Rubeoparvulales; family Rubeoparvulaceae; genus Rubeoparvulum; species Rubeoparvulum massiliense. The sequence goes on along the minus strand of NZ_CVPE01000006.1, from coordinate 141,296 downwards.
ATTTATCCGATTGATTACACTTCTCCTGCTGATTGCCCTTCTCCTGACAAGCCTTGCAATAGCCATAAATTTCAAATTTATGACTGGTAATCTGGAAGTCCTCCACCTCATTGATCAATGCATTCTCCATGGGACAGACATCCACGATCTTGGTTATTCCACAGCCGAGACAGATATAATGGTGATGATGATGTAAGCTAGGATTACAGGCGAAACGAAACTTCCGCTCATCATCCAATGTGGTCTCTTCAAGAATATGAAATTCCACGAAGGTACTTAAATTGCGATACACCGTATCCAGACTCATCCCCGGATTCTTCTCCCGCATCACCTCATAGATCTCCCGTGCAGAAATATATCGATGTGCAGAAGAGACGATGGCTAATATCTCACGCCGACGCTCCGTATCCTTAAAACCCTCTTCCTTTAAACGCTTCATCGCTTCATCAACGGTCATACACTAGCCCTCCTTAGCACCCAAATCCGAATCCGTTTAACCAATAATATCACCAGTACTTGAAAAGCCGCTACTAAGACAATGGTTCCCCCAGAAGGCCAATCAAAATGAAAGGCGAGATAAATCCCGAGAAAAACAGAGATTTGGCCATGGATGATAGCTAACAGAATGGTTTGGCGAAAGCTACGCTGCCACTGGAGTGCAGCAGCAACAGGTAGCGTCATCATCGCTGATACCAAGAGGATTCCCACGATCTGCATCGATGCCCCAATGGTAAAGGCAACAAGAATGGTAAAGATAAAATTGACTAAGCGTTGGGAAACACCAGTGATTGCAGCATCCTCTTCATCGAAGGAGATGATCACCAATTCCTTATAAAAGAGCCATGTTACAACGATGATGATCAGAGCTAACACGCTGATCATCACAAGATCATCAGCTGAGATGGCTGAAATACTCCCAAATAAATAATCTAGTAGATTCACATTGAAGCCGTTGGAGATACTAATTAGAATGATCCCGAGCGCCACTCCAGTGGAGAGCATGATGGGGATGGCAATCTCCTGATAATGACGGTACACCTTACGTAGGCGTTCCACAAAGAAGGAAGCCAATGTAGCAAAGCCCATTCCTACATAAATCGGAGGGATACTGGTCATCCCCCAGCGTTGCTGCATCAGTAGCCCAAAAGCCACCCCTGAAAGCGTCACATGGGAGAGGGCATCTGCCATCAAGGAAAGACGGCGTACCACAAGAAAGAGACCCATTAGCGGACCAATAATACCGATTAAGATCCCTGCATAGACAGAGTTCCGGATAAATTCATATTGAAAGATCATATCAAGCATTGGGATGTCCCACCCTCTCACCCTCGATGTGATCCTCAGTACACTGCATACATGGCTGTACACCGTATAGATTGGCGAGAATCCGTTCCTGTTCCTGTTGAAATTGACGAGGTGTACCATCAAAGATAATCCGTTTTTGCAAGGTGATCACCCGATCCACCCAATCATGGATCAGACTAAAGTCGTGTGTCACCATTAAAATAGTTTTTGCCTCCTTCTGATGGAGGTCATAAACAATCTGGATAAACTTTTCTACGGATCCATAGTCCACACCTACGGTAGGCTCATCGAGGATTAAAAGCTTCGGCTGATGAACCAAGGCCTTGGCAATAAAGACACGCTGCTGCTGTCCTCCTGATAATTGAGCGATATGGCGCTTCCGAAAATCACTCATGCCCACCTGTTCTAAAACCGCTTCAATTCGTTCTCGATCTGCTTTATGAAGGCGATGGAATAAGCCCTTCTCCCCCGTTAAGCCCATGGCAACCACCTCTTCAACCGTGGCAGGAAAACCACTATTGAAGCTATTAGCCTTCTGTGATACATATCCGATTCTCCCCAGTTGCTTACGCTCACGTATCGTTCGATCTGGCCATCGTTCTACCGTCCCCTTGGTCGGCGCTAGAAGACCGAGAATGAGGCGAATCAACGTAGATTTTCCTGAGCCATTCGGTCCAACTAAGCTGATCATTTCCCCTTCTCTTTGCACAAAGCTGATATCCTCCAAAACGGGAGTTGAGCCATAAGAAAAATGGAGGTGGTCGCAATGAATGACACGCTGTGTAATTAGTTCATGTTCCACCTAGGTTCTCTCCTTTATATAAATTAAGTATATCTTGACTGACTACCTAAATCGTAATCATTATGATTAAGTCAAATCAGGTTACATTATACGCTTTCCTGGGTACCATGTAAAGACTGGTAGTTTCTAAAGCTCATTGAACAATTTCAGTATTTTCATGGTATACTTTTCATAGAAAAAATCACCTGTTAAGGAGGATTATATGGGTAAATTACATGAAACCGAGCTCCCTGGACTAGGTAAAAAGTTTCAACTCAACACAGATCACGGAGAGAATGTGGTGATTATCGTCTACAATGATGGAAAGCGTGAAGTCTACCATTATGACGAAGAAGAGGAAGAAGTAATCTCCTCCATCGCCCTCACCGATGAAGAGGCGAAACAAGTAGGGAATATCTTAGAAGGCATCTATTATCAACCAGATCCCCTTCATAAGGCTGAAGTACGAATTAAGGGCATGAGTATGGAATGGGTCAAAGTTCCTGAACACTCGCCTCTACATAATCAAAGTATTGGGTCATTACAGCTACGCAAACAAAAACGGATTTCTGTGGTGGCTGCCATTGTTGGTAATAAAACCGTCGTCAACCCTGGTGCTGATTTTGTAGTAGAAGCCGGACACACCCTCGTTGTTGTTGGTGAACCTGAGCCTGTAGAGCAATTTTGTGAAGAAGTGAAGGCTGCCATTCAATGAGTGGTGATTGGTTAAATATCGTTGCTCTTCTCTCATTACTATTGGCTTTCAGTGCTTGGCTCTCCCATACAACCCGTTTTTCCATCATCCCTTTCCTTATGTTGTTAGGAATGGTCTTTGGGCCGCATGGTGTCGTGCTAGGACCTGTGGATCTACGAATTATGGAAACCCACCCGCTCATTGACCTCATGAGTCGTTTTGGGATCCTGCTATTGATGTTCTATCTCGGATTGGAGTTTTCCCTCCGTTCCCTCGTTCGCTCAGGTAAGCGACTCCTGCAAGGCGGAAGTATCTATATTGGTCTCAATCTGCTACGAGGAATCTTACTCGGTGTGCTTCTTTTCGGAACGGTGAATGAAACCCTAATCATTATTGGAATCACCACGTTCTCTAGTAGTGCTATTGTGGCCAAACTATTGGTGGATAATCAACGCCTGGTCCGTCCTGAGACAGACCTTATTCTCGGTGTAATGATGCTGGAAGATGTGGTAGTAGCCATCTATCTTACCATCATCTCTGGTATCCTATTAAGTGGTTCAACGCAGCTGAGTATAGTTCTGTTCACATTAGGTAAAACGTTATTCATCATTGGACTTTTCCTTTTCATTGGTTGGAAGAGTCGCCTCTGGATTGAACATTGGTTGAAAGAAAAATCCGATGAGTTCACCATTCTCTTTGTCATCGCATTATTGCTTTCTGTAGCCTTCCTTGCTAATCTTGTGGGAATGGCAGAAGCAATTGGTGCGCTCATGCTTGGACTTATCCTGGCAGAGATTTCTGAAAAACAAAAGATCAAGGAATGGATTACACCTATGCGCGACCTATTTGGAGCCATCTTCTTCTTCTCCTTTGGTCTTACCATTGACTTTCGCACGTTTGACCAAGCATTATTACCTGCGGTCATCGCAGTTCTCTTCACGGTAGTTGGTAATATTCTCGCTGGGATCATTGCAGGACGCGCTGTGCATTATTCTTGGCGACAAGCATCCTACATTGGCTTTAGTATTATGGCACGCGGTGAATTTGCCATTATCGTAACCAGCCTAGCGTTAACAGCACACTTAAATCCAATGCTTCAGCCATTCGCAGCACTCTATGTCTTATTACTTGTAATGATTAGTCCATGGCTCATTAAATATTCCAAGCCATTATATAATCGAATGATTCAACCAGTGGTCAACCACACGCCTTTCCAACCAGATACCCATTAGATGAATCATGAATGATTGAATCTTATTATTGTTGGAGGAGGCATTATTCATGTTCAATATGAAGCATCGTAACATTTCTACCCATTCCAAGTTTTTAAGAGTTCTCTTTCTGCTTTTGATCATCTCTGTCATCATGGTAAGCTGGACTCCTTTACTGTCTAACGAGCTTGCAATTATCCATGCAGATGATGATCATGACGATGATGACGACCATGACGACGATGATGAAGGAATTTTTGGCGAGGCATTTGAGGAAGTAGGCGAAGCACTTGGCTGGGGGAGTATTATCCTGGCTGGAGTAGCTGCTCTCCTTTTTCCCGTTCGACGTATTATCCGTATTCCATCCATTCGTGAGCAAGTTGGCATGGATAAGCTTCGTGCTGGTATGCGCTGGCTCCAAGCCTGGCATCTCCCTACTGGGATCTTGGCACTCATCATTGCTGCAGTGCATGGAATTATTCAGTTCCTTGATGAAGGAGAACTGGAACTCCGTGAATGGCTAGGGATCGGTGGGATCGCCTTGGTTCTTCTCGCAGCCATTATCGGATTTATCATGAAGGGACGTCGCGTCACTCCTTCATTACGTCGTACTCATGTTACGATCTTGATTGCTGCTGGTGCTTTGGTTGCATTCCATTTACTTCTCTCATAGTTAACTCTTTCATTGATAAACAGCGATTTCTCTCCCCCATTTCTAGCTAAGATACCAGTCATCTTCATACAACGATAACGTACTTAAGGGGTGCTTATTCATGGGAAAGAGTTTAAATCATAAAATGCTACTTATTATTCTTATCTTTCTTCTATTTACTGGTAGTTCTTTTCTACTCTCCTTGTATGGTCTCACAGAGGTCCGCAATCAATATGAGGACTTCGTAGAAAGTGACGTACCGTTCTACTCACAAACCAAGGATATCTATGCCCTTGGTCTTCAACGGGGACAAGCAGTACGCAACCTGATTCTAAATCCTCAAGATGAAAAAGCGCTGAAGAACTTCCAAGCAGCTTCTACAGACTCACTAAACCTCTTTGAAGAATTGCTGGCTAATGCTGAAAAGTATGGATTACATAGTGAGATTGAAAGTCTCCACTCCCTCACCCAACAGGATATACAGCTTCAAGAAAAAGCAGTGGCAATGAAGGATACTGACCGCGAGGGAGCCTTTCAGTTTATTGTGAAGGAAGAGACGCCTGTATGGCGGCAAATCAAGGAAGCATTTTTTGCTTTGGAGGAAAATGTAACACAAGGCTTTAAAGGAGAACAACAAGGAATCTCCGATCAAATCCAGCAGGATTTAATGTGGATCACCGCTCTCAATGTGATTATTCTCTTGTTTGTCATTCTCCTCTATTTTCTTATTCGTCGCTTTATTACATGGCCCATCGTGAAGATGAGTCAACATGTTCGCAAGATGGCTGAAGGCGACTTAACCATGTCCCATCTCGCCGTAACTGGTCGTGATGAAATTGCCCAGTTATCTCAAGATATCAATGGAATGACTGAAAACTTTCATGAGCTTGTTGCCAATGCCCATCGTATCTCCGGTACAATGGCCTCCTCTGCAGACCAAGTGGCGCAGAGTGTGATGGAGAATCAGAAAGCGATTCAAGAGATTGCCCTGCAAACCGAATCCATCGCTTCTACCAGCGATCATCAGATCGCTAGCTTTGATGAGAGCTCCCATGCCATGGAGGAGATGGCTCAAGGTATTCAGAAGGTCGCAGAATCCTCCAGCATCGTCGCAGAAAAATCCAATGAAACGAATCAGATGGCTCATGAAGGCGAAGCATATCTGAAGCAGGTTGTAGAGCAAATGGATAAGGTAAAAGGCTCTACCCAACAGCTCTCTGAAAGAATAGATTGTTTGAATTCAGATGCCCAGAAAATTGGTGAAATTGTGCACGTGATTGCCAACATCGCTTCACAAACCAATCTTCTTGCTCTCAATGCATCGATCGAAGCGGCACGAGCTGGTGAAGAAGGTAAGGGCTTTGCTGTGGTGGCCTCAGAAGTGAAGAAACTGGCCACCGAGTCTGAACACTCTGCCCAGCAGATCGATGAGTTGATTAACACCGTTCAAACCGAGATGAGCAACGCTGTTTCCTTGATGAAAAACAATCTCGATGATGTCCAACAAGGCTCCGTCTTAGTGGAGAATACAGGGGAAAAATTTGTCCAAATCCTCCAATCGATTCGCCATGTAGCCTTGCAAATTGAAGAGGTCTCAGCAGCTGCTGAAGAAATGTCCGCTGGTTCTGAGGAGATGTCTGCCACCTTCACAGAGTTAACACGGATTACGAAGGAGACCAGCAATGCATCACAAAACGTAGCTGCTACAACGGAAGAGCAGCAGGCTGCCATGGAAATGATGGGTTCCTATGTAGAAGAGCTGGATCAAGTTGCTCATGAACTACAGGCACTGATTCAACGTTTTAAGGTGCATGAAGAGAAATAATAGCAGAGACTTTCAATGATACGACTGGCGTTTATAGAGTAATGAATAGAAATTAATGGGCGACCACAAAGTCGCCCATTAATTTTTTGCTTTCCCTTACCTACCATTTACGAAATAGCCAAGAACACTCCTGGCTTTAGCCATGAGTGGTTCAATGAATGGTGTTGAATTCTAATCGTTACCACCTTTTGCATTAGGGTCTCTTCGTTTGGCATGGATATGGATTCCCTTAATTATAATTTCGGGGTCTGCACCTTAATGTGTTTAAACATTAAGGTACGGACCCCGTATGCTTATCTTCCTATTTCATTCAGAAAGCTAATCCATGTTTGGTGGTTCATCCTTTTTTTCAAAACCCCAGACAGGTTTTTTTTCTTCCATTATTTTATCAATATCTTTTATACTAATTAAATCAGCATAGATAGCATTATCATATCTTGGAATTCCAGCTCTTATTGCACTTTCTGAGTTTGGTGCTTCTAGCCATAGTTTATCACCCTCTTTTCCAAAAATCCTCATTTTTTTCCCTTTATATATAGCGTAATTATGCAAATGATATGCATGTTGAATAAACTCAACACTTACCTTTTTATAATAAAGACCCCTAACTGACCAGACACGCTTAAAACCATTCCTTTTCTCGCTTTTATCTTCTGAGTAAAGAATTATCTCTTTAGTTTTGAAGTCCATTGTTGCACTATATTCTTTATTGTTATATATTGCGTAATAACCTAGTTTTCTCATTACTATCACCTTTCAAATATCATTGTACTAGCACCACTTTTTTATCTTGAAGAACTGCAACAAGTTTTAATTCTCCATCGATCACACGATAGAATTCTGCTTCTAAAGGAATTACATCATTGATATATGGGAAAATATATTCAGGTATAATAGTATTTTCTGATTCGGTAAAACCATTTCCGGTAAAGGGCTGTCTTCCATAATCATTTATCCAAATTGCTTCATGACCACCAAATTCTTTTGTACCCGGTATTTCTATAGGAATACTCGACTTAAATCTAATAATGCCATACTCATTACATCCTTCAGGATACGGCATGGTCCCATCATTTTTAGTATAATCTATTCGAAGTGCCTCTCTAACTTCATCATAATCTTTCAGATGAACGGTGTCTTGTGCCCTTGTAACATATCCACGAATTTCAGGCTCCCAACTACCACTCAAATATTTGTTTAATTCTTCAATTGTTACCCCTTTTGCATGGGTATGGATTCCCTTAATTACAATTACAGGTCCGTACCTTAATGTGTTTATACATTTAGGTACGGACCTCGTATGCTTATCTTCCTATTTCATTCAGAAAACTAATCCATGTTGGGTGGTTCATCTTTTTTTTCAAAACCCCAAATAGGCTTTTTTTCTTCATAACATTTTCCAATTTCGGTATTCTTTACTAATACCTCATAGGAAAATTTGTCACTTCTCGGAATTCCAGCTCTTTTTGCAGCATCTGAATCAGCGGCTATCCATAAGCAATCATCTTCACTCCCGAAAATTACCACCTTTTCTCCTCGATAGAGCGCACAATTACTTAAATAAAACGCATAATCTATATCTTGAATGGCAACTCTTTTATAATATAATCCTTTTGTCGACCAATCTTTTTTGAATCCATTCTTTTTCTCTTTTTTATCATTAGTAAATACTATTACTTCATTCGTGTCTAGATCCATTGTTGCGGAATACTCTTTATTATTATAGATTACATAGCGACCACTTTTCTTCATCCAACAACCTCCAATCATCATTATTTTATAATAATTAATTGTTCATTTTTGAGAATAGCTACTAATTTTGGTTCTCCATCAATTACCATATAGAATTCCGCTTCAATCGGGATACTTTTATTTGATTTGGAAATAATATATTCTGGTATTATTATGTTTTCTGATTTAGTAAACCCATTACCTGTAAATGGTTGTCTGCCATACTCATTTATCCATATTACTTCATTACCCCCAAATTCTTTTGTACGTGGTATCTCTACTGGAACATTCGTTTTAAATCTGATAATACCATATGTGTTTCCTCCTTCAGGAAACGGACAATAACCACCATCAAAGGCATAATCTAATCGAAGCCCCTCTCTTATTTCATCATAACTACGTAAATGGATAGTATCTTGGGCTTTAGTTACAAACCCACTAATTACAGGCTTTCGATCACCACTCAAATATTTATTTAAATCTTCGATCGTTACCACCTTTTGCATTAGGGTCTCTTCGTTTGGCATGGGTATAGATTCCCTTAATAATAATTTCGGGGTCTACACCTTAATGTGTTTAAACATTAAGGTACGGACCCCGTATGTTTATCGCCCTATTTCATTCAAAAGGCTACTCCATGTTTGGTGGTTCATCCTTTTTTCCAAAACCCCAGACAGGCTCTTTCACTTCAACTAATTCATCTATTTCTGATTTTCGGACCCATCCCTCATATTCTGACGGACTAATTTTTTCCAAATTAACTTTCTTTGCTGCTTCAGGATTTCTTGTGCTCAGCAAATACCTATCCTCTTTTTGTCCTGAAATTTTTATTTTTTCTCCCTTACAAACTGCATAATTATGAACATAATAGGCATCTTGCAAATCTGTAATTAATAATTGCTTAAAATAACGGCCTTTGATTAACCAATCACGCTTAAAGGAATTCTTTTTTTCATCTTTATCCATTGAAAAAATTTTTATTTCTTCTGTGTTAGGTACCCTTGAAGCTCGGTATTCTTTATTATTATATGTTACATAATATCCTGATTTTCTCATTGAACAGATCACCTTTCAAAATTATCATTTTATTAGTATGAATTCACCATCGCTATAAGTTGCTACAAGATTTAATTCTCCATCAATTATTTTATAAAATTCTGCTTCTATAGGTGCTTTTTTATCTGAGAGAATAAACTCTGGTATGATAGTATCATTCGATTTTGTGAATCCATTTCCTGTGAATGGTTGTCTGCCATATTCATTACTCCATATCTTTTCATTGCCATTAAATTCTTTCGTACGTGGAATTTCAATTACTGTATCCGTCTTGAATCGAATGATTGCATACTCATTACCTCCTTCGGGGAACGGACTAAACCCACCATCAAATGTGTAATCTAAACGAAGACCTTCCCTTATATTGTCATATGTTTTTAAATCAATAACATCCTGCGCTCTTGAAACATACCCACCAATTTCTAGATCCACTTCCCCTGTAAGATATTTTTCCAATTGATCTATAGTTATGACCTTTTGCATTAGGGTCTCTTCGTTTGGCATGGATATAGATTCCCTAACTTGTTGTAGTATAGCTATTTCAGCTTCTGTTAAATCTTCAACATTCTTATGGATTAAGGAAATAAATTCCTCTTTGCTTAATCCTGTTTAAGCTAAATGTGCATCAATTTCTGAAACAAAGCTTTTAAAATTAGCTTCAATATACGCGTTTGTGTATTTTCCTCATTTCTGAGCAATCGACGAGGCTAAATTTCGCAAGTACTCTGTTACTCGCTCAAAGTTTCCCTTGATCTTCCCCCCCACATTGTTCGAAGCAAAATGATCAATCTTAAGACAACGAAACGAATACCTTGGTTTATTTTTTGCTCAACCATACGTACTCCTCGTACAGCAATACTGCCACGTTACGAGTGCCATGAGTGAGTAAACCTAAAATGCCATTTTGAGGCAAACGAAGACGAATGAGCCATTTTTCGAATCGAGCTAACAAAGACAACTCTTTGGCGATGCCTACGGGGATTACAATGGCTGTCCCTTTAGACCATCCTATTAATCCTCTATCCATATCTTAAATGTATCAAAAGGGGATAAGTTCTAGAGAAATCGACCATTTTTTTGAACCAATCTCAGATCAATCTTTTTCAACCCACACGCTCTATCACATAATGGATATAAGTCGCTGATGACAAGGAGATTTAGCTTCAATATCCTATGAAACAAACTAGTAGCATGTATATCATAATTCTGTATTGGATGCATTATACGACATACCAACTTATACCATTATGTAACAATATACTATTCTAGATTTAGTGGTTCATCTTTTTTTTCAAAACCCCAAATTGGCTTTTTTTCATAAAATACTTCATCAATATCTGACTTATTCACTAATGCCTCATAAGAAAATTTGTCACTTCTTGGAATACCAACTTTTTTTGCAGTTTCAGCATCAGCAGCTATCCAAAAACAATCTCCTTTTTTATCAAAAATTACTACTCTTTCACCGCGATAGAGCCCATAATTTTGATGACGGTATGCATACTGCAATTGGTGAATAGTTACTCTTTTTAAAAAATGGTCTGCCCACTTGCTTTTTTTAAAACCATTCCTTTTTTCATGCTTATCTTTAGTAATCAATACAATTTCAAATGTCTCCCCATCCTTGTTAGCTTCGTACTCTTTATTATTATAAATCGCATAATTACCTGTCATTTTCATAATTAACATCATCCTTCCATATTGCTACTCAAGTTTAATAAATTTCCCCCCTTCAAGAACAGCGACAAGTTTGGGTTTACCATCAATGACTATATATAACTCCGCACCCTCATATGGAAGTTCCCTGTTTACATTTTTCATAATATATTCAGGTACAATAGTATCTTCCGACTTGGTAAACCCATTACCTGTAAATGGTTGTCTGCCATACTCATTTATCCATATTGCTTCATTACCCCAAAATTCTTTTGTACGTGGTATCTCTACTGGAACATTCGTTTTAAATCTGATAATACCATATGTGTTTCCTCCTTCAGGAAACGGACAATAACCACCATCAAAGGTATAATCTAATCGAAGCCCCTCTCTTATTTCATCATAACTACGTAAATGGATAGTATCTTGGGCTTTAGTTACAAACCCACTAATTACAGGCTTTCGATCACCACTCAAATATTTATTTAAATCTTCAATCGTTACCACCTTTTGCATTAGGGTCTCTTCGTTTGGCATGGATATAGATTCCCTAACTTGTTGTAGTATAGCTATTTCAGCTTCTGTTAACTCTTCAACATTCTTATGGATTAAGGAAATGAACTCTTCTTTGCTTAATCCTGTTTCAGCTAAATGTGCATCAATTTCTGAAACAAAGCTTTTAAAATTAGCTTCAATATACGCGTTCGTATATTTTCCTCGTTTCTGAGCAATCGACGAGGCTAAATTTCATAAGTACTCTGTTACTCGCTCAAAGTTTCCCTTGATCTTCCCCCACATTGTTCGAAGCAAAATGGTCAATCTTAAGACAACGAAACGAATACCTTGGTATATTTTTTGCTCAACCATGCGCATTCCTCGTACAGCATATACTGCTACGTTACGAGTGCCATGAGTGAGTAAACCTAAAATGCCTTTTTGAGGCAAACGAAGACGAATGAGCCAATTTTCGAATCGAGCTAACAAAGACAACTCTTTGGCGATGCCAATGGGGATCACAATGGCTGTCCCTTCGAAGGTAGCCCAGCCAAAAAACTCTCCCATTGTGAAGAGATTCCCGTTGATAACCTTTTCTTGATAGGCGACCTTAATTGCTTTGAATAAGTTTACAATTGCTCCTGGTATGCGGCAAAGTGCTTCGAAGGCCTCCTTCCCCGTTTTGAAAGGTCGAAAAACCATATTGAATAAAAATTTTAGTGTTCCTCCTGCAAAAATGGCGAATCCTGCGGTAAGTGAAACCGCACCTTTCGTAAAGCCCAGCATAAAGCCTACGATAAAATCCCAAATCCCTTTCTTATGCTTGCCATAATAGAGGCGGTTCGCTTCCCCTTTTTTCTTCAGGTGCTCTAGTAATACTAAGGGAATCAGGCTAATCCAATCCCATTGCACCATCTCATCAAAGGAACTTTCTTCATTGTGGGCCTGTAGAAAACGGAGCAGTGCAGCGTGAGTATCTAGATCATAGTGGGCTGTAAGTTCACCCTCCACTTGTAGAAAACCAGTGATTCGAAGAAATTCTTTGAGTTGGAGAACATCCCATCCATTCGCTTGAAGGTACGCTTCATACGCTTTCCATTTCTCCTCCTGGTCGTCTGGATCCTGCAGTAATGCGAGCCAGTCGCCTAAAGGGTATCCTTGTGACGCGAGTGTTCGAGCCATATCTACGAGATCCTGATCCATTTCTCCATTCACTTCGAGATGGTAACGACCTTCTTCACGAAGCAGTAGATCATCTCCGAACACATTGAGCAGTAGTTGTAAATCCTTGATCGCATTATACAATTCAGGGGTATACTGATCGCTATAGCCTTGTCCCTCGATATATTCTTCTCCCTGGAGTAACCCTAATTGTGATAGGTACAGTTTCAAGGGAGAAATGAGCGCTTTTTCTTGGCTATCTTCCTGATTATATCTTTCAAGTAACGCTAGAAGTTGAGGATCGACCGAAGGAGAATAATCCGGGTCGGGTAGAACTGAAGAAACTGTACGGAAAGAGATCCCTGTAGCCGTAACACGTGATTTACCCATGGCTTGGGGCTTCATTCCTGGGTTTCTTCCTACCGTAGGAGTCCACTGGGCTGAAGCATAGCCGCCGCCCCGCTGGGGTCCATGCGTCGATGCAGGTTTCCCACGGCCCCATCCCCGTTCTTTCCAGAAGCGGAGGGCGAGACCTTCCCGTAGCTGGTTCACGGTATTGGTCAAGGCGACGCCCCAGGATGACCACCCTGTCCAGGGACGAATCCGCCTCATGCTAGATGCCACGGAGGTGAAGCCTGTACCTAGTCGTGAAGCGCCTCGTCCGAAAGAAGATCCCTCCGCTTGCAATCCTCTCATAAGCTGAACGAACCGTGTGGAGCCTGGGGTACCTGAGATCAGGGTGAACAGGCGAGAAGTGTGGAATGTACGCCAAGCTGACCCGAGGAATCTCGTGATCCCTCCACCGATGGCACCGCCTGTAGCACTTCGGATACTCGCCCAAAATCCTGCGCCCCCGTAGGATCCATAGAGGATTTGCGCGAGCCAGGGGAACACTCTCCCCCCAGCTGTCATGGCACCGATGGAGCTGAACAGTGCTTGCCTTCCTACCATGCCCCAGCTGAGTAGAGCACCGACTCCCACGATTCCCAAGGAAAGAGTAAGTTGAAAAAATGCCTGCCAGTATGAAGAGGAACTAACCTCACCTTGGGAAAGAATATAGAACTGGTAGGTGGTAGGTTGGATCACCTGGGTTTGGAGCCATTCTGTTCCCATTGTCCAGCCTATCCGACCTCCTGCAGCGAGGGTATCCCAGGTGATGGTGATTACTTCACCGAGGCTACGTTGGACAAGCTCCCAAGTGGATGGTGAAGAAGGTTCGTGATTGAGTGCAGGGTTTTCGATGATTCCTGCATCCGAGCTTCCATTCGATAGAGGTTCTTGGGGTGTGGGAATAAAGGTAGGCTTCAGATCGGTGGGGTCGGAGAAGTCCTTGGGAGAGAAGGGTCCGCTAGAGCTATAGACAATGGGGTTGATCCAAGCGATTGTCCAAAAGCATAGTAGAACGAGCAGAATAAAGCCGATGAATAACTGCTGACGATGAGACGATATGATACGTTCCTCCTTCCTTATCAAGACATTCAATGAATTTCCTGTCTATTTTTGTCTAGTATAATGGAAGGATATGGTTTATTAAATAGTTCTTACCTATCATTTTGTAATTTGATTCACTCGCTTTTTTGAACCTCTCATGGCTAAAGCCACGAGTGTTCTCAGCTATTCCATAAATTCTGACCTAAATCCAAAATACACAAAAATAGCAGGACAGCATAGCCTTTCAGCCATACTGTCCTGCGTAATACTATTACTGTATTTTATATTACCAGTTGTAACGGATTTACCCGATCTCATCCACCTTATTCAACCACTTTCACTTCAATACGCTCCCCTACTCGTTCCACTTTAATCTTCTTCACATCCTCCTTCTCTAAGAGGAGGTCCACAATGGGATCCTCTACATAGCGTTGAATGGTTCGGCGGAGTGGACGAGCACCATACTGTGGATCATAGCCTAATTCGACTAAGCGCTCCTTCGCTTCCTTAGTAATCTCTAGCTGGAGCTGGCGCTCAGTGGCGATTCTTTCTACATCGGCTAAGAGCAGATCGATAATCTGTAATAGATCCTCTTTTTCTAGTGCTCGGAAGTGAATTATATGATCAAGTCGGTTGAGAAACTCTGGTCGAAAATACTGATGGATATCCTTAGCATTACTAGTCATGATAATAATCGTATCTTTGAAGCTCACCGTACGACCATGGCTATCTGTTAAGCGCCCATCTTCCAGGACCTGTAAGAAGAGGTGCTGTACGTCTGGATGAGCTTTTTCCATCTCATCGAGGAGAAGGATGCTATAGGGTTGACGCCGAATAATCTCGGTCAACTGTCCCCCATCCTCATGACCAATATAACCAGGAGGCGAACCGATCAGCTTAGCTACCGCATGCTTCTCCATATATTCACTCATATCCAAACGAACCAGAGCGTGACGATCGCCAAATAGCGTATTGGCTAAAGAACGGGATAACTCTGTTTTGCCCACTCCTGTGGGTCCGACAAAGAGGAAGGATGCAATCGGGCGGTCACCATAGTGGAAGCCTGCGCGACTGCGGCGAATAGCCCGTGCCACTTGTTCAACCGCTTCTGGCTGTCCGATCACTTGTTTTTTCAGTTCTTCATCGAGATTCCGTAATCTTGTCTGTTCATCGGTCTGAATCTTCGCCACTGGAATCCCTGTTTTCTTCTCTAGAATCTGATGGATATCCTCCACGGTGACCTCATGTTTACTCTCACCTTGCTCCGCCTTGCTCATCTTCTCTTGCAAAAGTAGCTCCTCTTGACGTAAGTAGGCAGCTTTTTCATAATTCTCTTGTTCAGCAGCTTCCGCTTTCTCCTTCACCACTTCTTCGAAGCGTTTTTTCATGGCGTTCAGATCCTGATCATGGAGCTTTAAGTTCACCATGGAACCAGCCTGATCCATGAGGTCAATGGCCTTATCAGGAAGATGCCGATCCTGAATATACCGCTGAGAAAGCTGGGCACATGCTGCTAATACTTCGTCTGAATAGGTGACACCATGGTATGCCTCATAGTGAGGACGTAATCCCTTTAAAATTTGAACAGTATCCTCGACGCTAGGCTCCTTCACAAGAACAGGTTGGAAGCGACGCTCCAGTGCTGCATCCTTCTCAATCTCCCGATACTCCTTCAAGGTGGTAGCACCAATCACCTGAATATCACCACGGGCTAGAGCAGGCTTGAGAATATTCCCTGCATCAGTGCTGCCTTCTGTCTTCCCTGCTCCCACAATCTGGTGAATCTCATCAATGAAAAGAATCACTTGCTGATTCTGCTCCAATTCCTGCACAAGCTGCTTCATCCGTTCTTCAAACTGACCCCGATAAGACGTTCCAGCTAATAGGGATGCCACATCCAGAGAGATGATCTCTTTGTCCAGTAGCTTCGTGGGAACCTTCCCTTCTACGACGCGGAGAGCTAGACCCTCAGCAATGGCCGTTTTACCAACACCAGGCTCACCAATTAAGACAGGATTATTCTTATTGCGACGATTTAAGATCTCCACAACCTGCTCAATCTCATCATCCCGACCGATTACTGGATCGATCATCCCTGTTTTTGCGATGTCGGTTAAGTTTCGTCCAAACTGCCCTAAAACCCCCTTACCTTTACTTACAGAACTGTGCTGAACCATCTTCTTACCTGGATCAATGGTTCCCTCTTCATTGCTTCCACCTTCCAGATGATCCATTTCTCCATCAAGAGCTTGGTGAAATGGCCAGAACGTAGGAGTAGAAGAGAACTCCTTCCAGAAGGACTGGAAGAGGGATGATGGATTGGTGAAGGCATCAACGGATTCAATCTCTTTCGCTTTGACCATTGCTTCATAACAAGAGGAGCAGAGCGCCAATTGTTCATGCTGATGATTCACACGACGCTCCATCAATACAGTCGCTTCCTGCTGACCACAACGCATACATAACATTCTTTTCTTCCCTCCCACCAAAATTCAATTTGATTTTTCGTTTGACTCCCACTTTCAACTTTGGCTTTAACTTTGACTTTGACTTTCTTTGACCTTTATATTTTTATTATACGACGTTCCATTGGAAATTTCAATCATTTCCATGAAACGTCGCAATATTTTAGTTATTCTCTTCAAAAAACGCCTGATATAAGCTACTGATCGCTCGGTGTTCATCCGATTGCTTAATACCAAACATCATGCTCACCTCAGATGACCCTTGGTTGATCATGACGATGTTCACCTCAGCTTGGGCCAATGCGTTGGTGGCTTTTGCGGCAATCCCTGGATAACTCCGCATTCCTTCCCCTACCACCATAATCATCGATAGATCATGCACTACCTCAATATGATCCACCTGTAGTTCTTCTTCGATCCGTTGACGAATTCGCACTTCTTTCTCTGCAGAGAGCGAATCCTGACGAAGGATTACAGAGATTTGGTCAATCCCTGAAGGGGAGTGCTCGTAGGAGATCCCTTCATCCTCAATAATCTCTAGTAATCTACGACCAAATCCAATCTCACGGTGCAAGAGATATTTACTGACCAGAATACTGCAGAAGGGATGATCACAGGCGATCCCGGCAATGGTGGAAGGCTTCGCCTCGCGTTCGAAAACTACCATCGTACCTGGTGCACTAGGATTGTTCGTGTTCTTGATGCACACCGGTATCTTCGCCTGAAAGGCAGGCTGTAGTGCCTCATCATTGAAAACGCTAAAGCCTGCATAGGAGAGCTCACGCATCTCTTGATAGGTCAAAACGGAGATGGGCTTCGGATTGGCCACATAGGCGGGAGAAACGGAGTAGACCGCATCTACATCCGTAAAATTCTCATAGAGTTGAGCACCCACCGCTTTTGCTAGAATCGATCCAGTAATGTCTGATCCACCTCGAGGAAATGTGACTAGATTCCCCTCGCTCGTGAAGCCATAAAATCCTGGAAAAACAAGAATCCCCTCTCGCTCACGAAGGGATGATAAGCGTTCATACGCCTCAGGCAACACTCTCGCCTGACCATATTCAGAGGTTAGGAGCATACCTGCTTCCTTTGGGTCAATGGCTGTTGCGTCCTGCCCCTGTTTCCGTAATAGAGCAGCGAGAATCAATGAGCTCGCTTCCTCACCAGTTGCTTTTACCCCATCGATCCAAGGCGCCTTTTCAACGATGGGCTGAGCCAAACGATGGCGTAATCGGCTCTCCAATTCATCGAGTAAAGTAGGCGGTAATGCAAGTCCAGTGGTAATCTCCTCATAGCGCTGGAGAATTGCTAGGAGCGAGTCCGTCTCGATCTTACCAGTCTGTAGCTTCTCCTCGGCACAGGTGATGAGTAAATCAGTCACCTTCTGATCTGAGGCAAAGCGTTTGCCTGGCGCTGAGACCACCACTACCTTCCGCTCGGGGTCCGCTAGTACGATCTGAACAACCTTCTTCATCTGTGCGGCTGATGCTAGGGATGTGCCGCCAAATTTACTCACTTTCATCGTCATTCCTCCAGGTGTGAACGTTTCTAGGTTTGGATTAGTTGTAGTAGCGCATCTTCATACTCCAATTGGGCCAACTCCCACACTTCCGAAGGCCAGACTACAGCGAAATGGGGATGCAATTCTTGGAGATAAGCTAGTAACGCTGTCCGATAAACAAGGGGGGCTAGACTCCATAAATCAGGATACTTCGTATTACCGAATGGATATAACGACTCCTCCTTCACAGGATTACCATGAAGGAAATAGCCACGTGCTCGGTAGATCTCTTTATATAACTTTTGTATTAAGTTAACATATTGATACTCCCGATTCAAGACTATTTCGAATTTTTCTTGATTTAATCTTGAATCATTCCAGGAAAAGGATCCAAGTAACCGCAACACCTGTTCCTGCGAAGCTGTTCGCTTCTTCGGATGTACCAAAATCTCCATGGCACTCACCCAAATGGAGAGGTAGAGTCCATAATCAAAGAGGTTGGCCTGATTCTTCAGCGGAACGGAGCTAGCATGATAGGCCATCTCTAATGAGCGGAAAATTACCCGTGTCTCCCGTTCTTCATTATTCTCAGCAAATCTTCGCTCCCAATGAAGACGCAGCCCTTCATATAGGATAAAGTCCAAGCCATAGCGCTGATGATAAAAGCGGGGAACATGGGGTGCTGCCATGCCTTGAAAAGGTGCCTCTAGCGTGACTATTGCCTGTAAAGCAGGAGATAGGATGACCAGGTGATCTTGATCTGCCATGGTCACTGGATAAAAATCAAATGAATCAGAAAAGAGCGGATGCTCAGGTTGTCCCTGCTTCCGCACATGAGCCCACTCCCGTAGTTGAATGGACAAAGCTACCATATTACGAAAAGCCACAAGAGCCTCTGCAGTCACTGCAGAGGCTGGGGCTTCTGGATGAATTAATAACACAGCTGGCTCAATGGCTTGACCTGTCATATCCACAAAAGCGTGAAGTAATTTTCTTGCAGAAGGTATGGCTTCCTCAATTTGTTGAACGCGGGGATCCTTTGCAGGAACCAAGGCCATCTGTGAGCATTGAAAGCATTCGGATAGATTTAGGTTGGGTAGGACATACGCCAATTCCCATAAGCTCTCCCCCACTCTCTCTTCCTCCCTTGCTGAATAGGCTTAGAACCAAATGGTAAAGAAAAACCAAAGAATCATGACGAGCTGAATCATTAATTTCGCCACAGAACTACTTAAAAAGCCGATGAGTGAGCCAATGGATGCACGAAAAGCTCGTTCTACATTGGGTTCTAGTAAAATTTCCGTAATAAGCACTGCAATGAAGGGAACGATCAAGAGTCCAAAGGGTGGAAAGATAAAGCTACCCACGATGATCCCAAGGGCTCCTGCCCGCCGTCCCCATGCGGAACCGCCATACCGTTTTACAAAATAGCTATTGGCTAAAATATCTGCCAAGAAGATCAAGATGGTGAGAATGGCCATCGCCCACCAGAAGACAGCTGTCAATGCTGTTCCATGAAGGGCAAACTGGTAGAGAAGGAAACCAATCCAGAGAAGGAGAACAGAAGGTAATACGGGAAAGATCAGCCCTACAAAACTAAGTCCAAATAGGATGAGAATGAGAATCCATAAAAATATGTTCATAACGCTTACCCCCCTTACCAACCCCGTTCATAGGGTTTTGGTACAGAAATTTCTTCATGTAATTGTAACGCTGCTGTTCTTGGCCAATAGGGATCACGAAGTAACTCTCGGCCGATAAAGATGAGATCGGCCCGCTGATTTTGCAGAATCTCTTCCCCTTGAATGCCCTGTGTAATCAATCCCACCGCGCCAGTAGGAATCCCTGCTTCCCGTTTAATCCCTTCGGCAAATGGAACCTGATAGCCCGGATAGGCATGTATCTTATAGGAAACCACGCCGCCTGAGCTCACATCAATGAGATCGACGCCATCCTCCTTCATCCATTGCGCAAGCTGAATCGATTCTGTCATGCCTTGTCCATCTGGATGGTATTCATGACCTGAGATGCGGACAAAGAGCGGACCATCCCACTCCTCTTTCACCGCTTCAATCACTTGGTGTAAGAAGCGATAGCGATTCTCTATGTTACCTCCATACTGATCCTGGCGGTGATTAGTTAGGGGTGAAAGAAACTCATTGATTAAGTAGCCATGGGCTCCATGAATTTCGATGAGATCATAGCCCGCCAAACGTGCACGCCTGGCAGCCATCCCAAAGGCTTCGATAGTTCCGTCAATCTCCTCTTGCGTCATCGCCTTGGGAACGCGCATCTGTTCATTATAAGGAATAGCCGAGGGTGCGAAGATCGTACCTGGAACCAGCGCCTTTCTTCCTGCATGAGCTAATTGAATGCCTGCCTTGCTACCAAAAGCATGGATGGTCTGTACCAGCTGAGTGAGTCCTGCTACTTGCTCATCTTCCCAGATGCCCAGATCTTCCTCACTAATACGGCCTGCTGGCAACACTGCAGTAGCCTCTTGAATAATCAGTCCAACTTGACCGATGGCTCTCGATCCATAGTGTGTAAGATGCCATGGGGTTACCTTTCCATCCTTCTCCTCACAAGCATACATACACATGGGTGACATCACAATTCGGTTCTTTAATTGGAGATCCTTTACATGATACGGCGAGAGTAATAGACTCATCCATTTCACCCTTTCTTTGTATATCGTCTCCCTATATTGTACCAAATCATACGGAAGAATTTACATTTCTCTCAATACTATATACGAAGATTCGACTAAAAAAGGTGCAGAAACTCTTCATTACATCGAGAGCATTGGTAGCAACGACAGCATTCTTTAAGTTTACTGTATTGGGGTATTGTGGTATATTTGGTTGCAGTTATATCCATAAAGTGACACATCTGAGCCACTACAAAGAAAAAATAGGACCAGAGGAGAAATCTTATGAAAAGAGCATTTCTATTTCTAAGCATGTTCTTGCTTCTATTCAGCCTCGTTGCCTGTAGTTCAACCACTTCTGAGCCTGCCGAACAACTGGTGATTGCAGTCTTATCCAATCATTTATCTTCCGATGGGGGGATTGCCAACTTCCAAGTGACCCATCCTGCTGTAGATCTTATGACGGTCGAATATTATCCGCTCCTCGAAAAGTACTTAGCGGAAGGAATTCCTTACCCCGATGCATTTGAACTCGCCATGGCCGAGCTGTTAGCCACTGAGAATCCTCCCGATGTGCTCATCGCTCCCAGCTTTGATCAACAACTGTTGATCGAGAATGAGATCCTTCTGCCACTAGATGGCTTGATCAAGCGAGATCAATTTGATCTTGGACGTTTTCATCCAACGATCCTCGAAAGTCTACAGCATTTAGGTAATGGAACACTCTTCGGTTTAGCCAGCACCTATGAGTCCAGTGCGCTTGCCTATAATAAAAAAATCTTTGATCGCTATCAAATACCTTATCCTCAAGACTTTATGACCTGGGAACAATTTGTGGATCTCGCATTACAGGTGACCCATCCGGAAGATGGAATCTATGGCATGGACTTATCCCTCTTTCGCCGTCAGGATGTCTCTGAATACCATTTCTTTCTTGACTTTATTAAACCACTACAGGTAGACTTCATCGACCCCCATGCCAATCAGATGAGCATCAATAACGCCACATGGCGGCAAGTCTTTGCAGATGCCATCCATATTTTGAACTCTGGGGCTCTCATTCCTTATGTCAATACCCATTATGATCACTCCCAATCAAATCAGGAAAAAGAGCAGCAAGACTTCCCTCCTTTTTTATCCGGGCGTGTTGCCATGATGGAAATATCCAGTACAGATTTAGGGATCCTGACTCCATCATCCACGAGTCTTATTCAATACGATGAGTGGGTCGACTTCGATCTTGTAACTGTGCCAGTCCATCCTGATCGTCCTGGAATTGGCGCTACCATCTATTTCCCTGAATTCTATACCATCTATGGAGAAAGTCCACGCACTGAGCTGGCTTGGGAATTCATCCAATTCGCTCTAGAACACCCGCCTAAGGATCGATACAGCCAATTACATGCCTTTCAAGATGCTACCATCCATTTCAATCAAGATCTTCATTGGGATGCCTTCCACTTACTCTCACCACCTGCTCCATCCCATCGTCATGAAGAGAAAGCACTACAAACCAAGCGTTATGAAATCCATGATGTCATTGAAAAATATTTCACGCAGATCCTTCAGAATAAGATCAGCATTGACGAAGCCTTAGAAAAAATGGAGCAGGAAGGGCAAGCCATTCTAGATCGAGTAAACTTGGACGAAAGAGGCTAGATCAAATGATTATGAGAACAAGTAAAGGACCGATTTCACCTGTTGAAATCGGTCCTCTTCATCTTCATGTTGCTACTTCATGATAATTTCGCCTTCAACCATTCCTTCCCTTCCACCATCCGGGTAACCATCATGCTACTCACATAGTCGCCAGTAGCGTTCACCATGGTAGCGGGAGGATCAACAAGGGTGCCTAGGACAGCTAAGATCGGCAATGCTTCCGGTGGGAAGCCATACATGGTGACGATGAGCATCTCACCGAGGAAGCCACCGCCAGGAATCCCACCCATGACTACACCACTAAGTAAGGCAATCCCCACTGCAGTTGCATAGGTTCCGAAGCCATGGAAATCCATCTGAAAGATCCCGAAGAGAAAGGAGATTTTCAATATGGCTGATAGTGCTGACCCATCCATATGAATAGAGGCGCCGATGGGGATTACCGTCTCCCGAATATCCTTAGGCACACCGGTACGTTCAGCTGCAAGCAGATTGGCAGGAATGGTGGCAACACTGCTACCTGTTGCTAAGGACGTGACCGCAGGTGAAACTGCATTTCGCCAAAAGAGGCGGGTGCCTGTTGCCCCTCCTCCAATAAAGGCATAGAGGGTAAAGAAGATAAAAAAGTAAAGAATAGCGACAGGATAGTAGACCGCCATGGCTCGGGCATAGGAGCCTAAGAGCTCTGGACCAAAGACGCCCACTAGGGATGCAAAGTAGGCACCCAATCCGATGGGAGCATACCACATGATGATGGAGACCACCTTCATCATCACCGTTGAGCCTGAGGAAAGAAATTGCGCAAAAGGTCGACCCTTCTCCCCACTGAGGCTGGTGGCAATTCCCACCAGCATGGCAAAGACGATAAGAGCTAGCATATTACGGCGAGAGAGGAGATTCAAAAAGTCAGGCTGCGTAAAGGCCTGCACCAATTGCTCCCCTACGCTTAGCTGCTCTACATCTGCTGGAACCTCCAGTTCAACTTGCACACCCTGAGAGGGTGGTGCCATCTGAACAACAAAGAGCATCACAATACCTGAGATAATACCGGTAATAATAAAGATCGTAAGCATGGAACCCATGATCTTTCCAAAACGCTTCATATTATCCATATTTCCAATGGTGGAAGCAATACTAAAAAAGACAAGGGGTACAACGATGGTAAACATGAGATTGAGAAAAAGATCCCCCAAAGGCTTGAGGATATCTGCATCCTGACCCATCACCATCCCCACAACCGAACCGATGACAATGGCTGCTAGTAAGATCAGGGGAAAGCGGTAAGAACGAAACCAATTCATAATCATCCTCCTTTTCCTAAGATATTTTTCGTCATCATATGTAGTGATTCTATTATACTATTCTTTCTAGGATGCTTTCTATGAAAAACTTCGCATTCCCGTGTGAATCTCAGCACAGTACGTGTTATGATGAAACTATTCCTGTTTATTTTATTGCTAGGGGGCAACGATATTGGATCTGCTAACTTCCTTGATTATCCTCGCAACTGGACTCCTTGCTGGCTTTATTAATGTAATGGCTGGCGGTGGTTCACTGCTTACCTTACCTGTTATGATATTTCTCGGCTTACCTCCTGCCATTGCCAATGGAACCAATCGCATCGCACTGCTTGTTCAGAGTTTAGTGGCGATCAAAGGTTTCCATCAGCATGGCGTCTTCCCTTGGAAGCTCGGGATCTTACTGGGCATTCCTGCTGTCATCGGGTCGATTATTGGTGCTAATATGGCCATCACTATCTCCGAAGATATTTTTAATAAGATCCTAGCTACAGCCATGATCGTCGTACTAGCCATCTTAATCTGGCAGCCCCAAAAACGAATGCGTCGTAAAACCAAAGAGATGAGCCGAAGAAGCAAAATTATCGCTGTGATTCTCTTCTTCCTTTTTGGTGTGTACGGTGGCTTTTTGCAAGCGGGTATCGGCTTCTTTATGATTGCGGTTTTACTATTACTCACCCAGCTCTCCCTTGTGGAGATCAATAGCATCAAGGTGTTCGTCATCGGTGCATTCTCCATCTCCTCCCTGATCATTTTTATCATCCATGGTGAGGTAAACTGGGTTTATGGGATTGTCCTCGCCTTAGGAAATGGGGTAGGTGCAGCCCTAGCTAGCAAATTTGCTATTGCTAAGGGAGACAAGCTAGTACGTATCATGCTGATTATCATGGTGGTCGTCATGGCCATTCGCCTCTTCTTTAAATAATTCATACATTGTTAGCAATTACCCCCAATTCCTTGGATTATAATGTATTTGGGAGGTGAAAGCAGTTTCATACTGCGAATGCAATGACCAGTTGTTACGCTTTAGGTTTAGATGTGGGATCAACCACCATCAAATTAGTCATCCTAAATGAAAAGAATGAAATGATCTATTCCACATATAAACGTCACTATTCTCAGATCAATAGCGCTGTAACCCAGCTTCTCACCGATCTTCAAGCGCAACTACACAATACAAATGTCAACATCATGGTGAGTGGGTCCAGTGGTTTAGGGGTTGCAGAATGGCTTCAGCTTCCTTTCATCCAAGAGGTTATTGCTTGTACCAAGGCTGTGCAGACCTGGATCCCTGAAACCGATGTCGCCATTGAATTGGGTGGTGAGGATGCGAAGATCACGTACTTTTCTCCCACCACGGAACAACGAATGAATGGAACCTGCGCCGGTGGCACCGGTGCTTTTATTGATCAAATGGCCACGCTCTTGCATACCGATGCAGCCGGCTTAAATAAATTGGCGAAAGAAGCTCGCACCACCTATGAAATTGCTTCGCGCTGTGGCGTCTTTGCCAAGACCGATGTACAGCCCCTACTCAATCAAGGGGCAGCCCGTGAGGATGTGGCATCGTCCATCCTGCAAGCTGTGGTTAATCAAACCATCAGTGGCCTTGCATGTGGTAAGCCCATTCGTGGGAAGGTGGCCTTTCTCGGTGGGCCCCTCACCTATCTGTCCCAATTACGCAAACACTTTATAGACACCCTTAACTTACAGGAAGATGATGTGATCTTTCCTGCTCATTCCCATCTCTACGTCGCCATGGGAAGTGCCCTGGAGGCTAGGAATGAACAACTACTAAACTACTCTGACCTGCTAAAAACCATGGAAACCAAGAGAAATAATGTGACGAAAACCGAGCATATCGAGCCGCTATTTCACAATGAAGCAGAGCTAAAGCAATTTACAGAGCGTCATCAAGCGTCCCTCGTTGAGCAAGCCTCCCTTGATAACTACAAGGGACCTTGCTTTTTGGGGATCGATGCAGGCTCTACCACCACCAAAGCTATCCTCCTCGATGAAGGAGGACGAATTCTCTATTCCTACTATGGAAGTAATGAAGGGAACCCCCTTGCCCTCTCCGTTCATCTATTGCGAGATATCTATGACAAGCTCCCTGCTACAGCATCTATTGCCGCTTCCGCTGTCACTGGCTATGGAGAGGATCTCATTAAGCAGGCCTTGAAGGTGGATATGGGTGAGGTTGAGACCATTGCTCACTGCAGAGCAGCCCAATACTTTGTCCCTGATGTGGATTTTATCCTAGACATCGGGGGCCAAGATATGAAGGCGCTCTCCCTTCGCGATGGGATCATTCAGAGCATCACCTTAAATGAAGCCTGCTCTTCTGGCTGTGGCTCCTTTCTCGAAACCTTTGCCCATTCATTACAAATGGAGATCGAGGATTTTGCAGAGGCTGCCCTCCTCGCACCTCAGCCGGTGGATCTCGGTTCACGTTGCACTGTTTTTATGAATTCCCGTGTGAAGCAAGTGCAGAAGGAAGGCGCCTCCATCGGTGATATTTCTGCTGGGCTCTCCTACTCTATTATAAAAAATGCCCTATTTAAGGTGATAAAGTTCCGTAATCCTGAAGAGCTCGGGAAGAAAATCGTTGTACAAGGCGGAACCTTTTACAATAATGCCGTCCTCCGTGCTTTTGAACTCATCACGGAGCGAGAGGTGGTACGCCCTTCCATCGCAGGGCTGATGGGGGCATTTGGTGCGGCTCTCATCGCCAAGGAACGCTATCATGGTGAAAAAAGCACCCTCCTCACTGCCGCCGAGGTGGAATGCTTTGACTTCTCTACCAATCTACAGCGCTGTGGTCGCTGTGGTAATAACTGTCTCTTGACCATCTCCCATTTTCAGGATGGCCGTACTGCCATCACAGGAAATCGTTGTGAACGTGGGGCTGGTCTACCCTTACGTAAGGAAAGCTTACCCAATCTCTATGAGTATAAATATCAACGACTCTTCCAGTACCATCCCCTGAAGGAAGAGGAAGCATGGCGAGGAACTGTTGGTATCCCCCGAGTGCTCAATATGTATGAAAACTATCCCTTCTGGTTCACCTTCTTCACCAAGTTGGGATACCGCGTGGTACTCTCACGCCGTTCGACCAAAGCGGTCTATGAAATGGGAATTGAAACCATTCCCTCCGAATCAGTCTGCTATCCTGCCAAATTGAGTCATGGACATATCATGAGTCTGATCGCAAAAGGGGTGGATTTCATCTTCTATCCCTCCATCCCCTATGAAGAGAAGGAACAGGAAAAAGCAGATAATCAATTTAATTGTCCGGTGGTCACCTCCTATCCAGAAGTGATCGACCATAATGTAGAGGCGTTAACGGAACAAGGGATCCCCTTCCTCCATCCCTTCCTCCCTATGAATCGCTTACAGCGTCTCCAAGAACGCTTGGTGGAAGAGTTCGTCCCCATGGGAATTGGAAAAGAGGAAGTGAGGGCAGCTGCTGCGGCCGCCTGGACCGAAAAGGAGCAATTTAAAGCAGAGATTCAGCAGAAGGGTGAAGAGATTCTCCAGTATTTGAAGGAGAGCGGAACACCTGGTGTGGTACTAGCAGGACGGCCCTATCATATTGACCCGGAGATCAACCATGGGATTCCTCAAGTATTAACCAGTATGGGGATCGCTGTGTTAACGGAGGATTCAGTAGCCCATCTCGGCGATGTGGAACGCCCCCTCCGTGTAGTAGATCAGTGGATGTACCACTCTCGACTCTATGCTGCCGCCAGCTTCGTGGCCAAAGAAGATCAGTTGGAGCTGGTACAGCTTACGTCTTTCGGTTGTGGATTAGACGCCATCACTAGCGATCAGGTAGAAGAGATCCTACGCCAGCATGGTAAGACCTATACCTTGATCAAGATCGATGAAGGCTCCAATCTGGGAGCCATCCGGATCCGCCTCCGTTCATTAAAGGCGGCAGTATTGGATCGACTACGGCACAAAGGAAGCATTCATGCTGATGACGCACCATCGCTACAACGTGTTCCCTTTACGAAAGCGATGCGCAAAACCCATACGATCCTAGCACCACAGATGTCCCCTATTCATTTCGAGCTGTTTGAAGTTGTATTCCAAGCAGCAGGCTATGATCTGAAGGTGCTACCAACGGTGAATCATGCTACGGTGGAAGAAGGCTTACACTTCGTCAATCATGATGCCTGCTATCCTTCCATCCTTGTAACAGGACAGCTCCTCCATGCGCTACGCTCTGGAGAGTATGACCCAGATACAACGGCTGTCATCATTACACAGACAGGTGGCGGTTGTCGCGCGACCAATTATATTGGCTTCATTCGTAAAGCTCTGAGGGATGCAGGCTTGCCCCAGGTGCCAGTCATCTCCCTCAATGTGGCAGGACTAGAATCCAATCCAGGCTTAAGCATCACACCTACCATGCTGAAGCAGGCGATCATGGCTGCGCTCTATGGAGACCTCCTCATGCGTCTCCTCTATGCTACCCGCCCCTACGAAGAAGAAGCAGGTAGTGCTAAGCAGCTCTTCCGCCACTGGATGGAGCGGGCGAAGGAGAGTGTCCGGATCAATCATTGGCGGCGCTTCCGTGATGATGTAACACAGATGGTAGCAGACTTCGATGCGCTACCTCGTCAGCATCAGCTGAAGCCCAAGGTAGGCATTGTCGGCGAAATCCTCGTGAAGTTCCACCCTGGTGCCAATAATGACCTAGTTCATGTCCTAGAGGAGGAAGGCGCAGAAGCGGTTATGCCTGATCTTACCGACTTCTTCCTCTACTGTTCCTATAACCAACGCTTTAAATATAGCCATCTCGATGGAAAATGGTCGGCAAAAAGTCTTGGACAGCTCTTTATTAACTATGTCGAGAAGCAGCGGAAACCCATTCGCGATGCCCTCACAAGGAGCGTCCACTTCACCGCCCCTGCTACCATTGAAGAGAAAGCGCAACTGGCTGAACAGTTTCTCTCCTTGGGGAATCAGACTGGTGAAGGCTGGTTCTTAACAGCAGAGATGGTAGAGCTCTTGCATCAGGATGTGCCTAATATCGTCTGTGTCCAGCCCTTCGCTTGCTTACCCAACCATGTGACGGGGAAAGGCATTGTGAAGACCCTACGGGATCATTTCCCACAGGCCAATATTTCTGCCATTGACTATGATCCAGGCGCCAGTGAGGTGAATCAGCTCAATCGCTTGAAGCTGATGCTCACCAATGCATTTGTAGCCTTACAATCCAAAAAAACTTGATTAGAGAATCATGCAAAAAAAACCAGTGTGGGTTTCACGTACTCACACTGGTTTTTGTATAGAATGCTCACTATTGGAGTGGATTTGTTTTGGGCTCCTACCTTTCAATCCCTTGAAGATCCAGGTCCCAACTGACCATGCCATCGAGAGTAGTAAGATCTGCCAGAGCGATGTGATCACGGATCCACCCTGATACCAATGGAACATACCCCATAGGAACGCAACTCCTGCGCCGAGCCATAATCCCTTGATTGCAGAACCTCCTTTTAAGAGTACGAAAAGAGGAGGAAGGACTGCTACCGCAAATCCTTGATAAAGATAGAATAATGTAAATGGTGAAGGTCTCCAACTAAAGAGTCCTAGTAAAAGAAGGGCGTAGGCCACGATGAAAACCCAATGCGTAGAATCAGCTCTCCGTTGCTTCTGATCCCTTCCTTCCCAAAGTGCAAGGCTTAACATTGTCTTAAAGGTAAATAATTCAAAGGCGAAGCTGGAAATCAGCATGATCATCAGCGCAGCGATGAGCACCTGCCAGAACAAGGGATTGGGAAAGAGGCTCTGCATGGCATGATACCACCAATCCATCCCATTATAGCTTCCAGGATAAAGAAAAATCGCAAGGATCGCTAGCAAGGGCAGACCGAGACTCACTTGGAGAAATCCAGCAGCGAGATAGGTTTTTGAACGCTTGCCATCATACTGCTTCTGCATCCAATACCAGGTGGTACCATCAATCCAGTAAATCGCCCACTGTACGATGGCAGCGGTAAGCACAGCGAGCCACATGGCTTTATGGTTCAAGACGAGCATATAGGGATGATAGAGACGGATTCCCTGATAGACTGGCTCCACACCATGACGGACGAAAAAGAAGAGCGGCAATAGAATGGATGAGAGAAAGAGAATGAACAGCTCCCAAGGAATCAGTCTCACCCTCCTCCCCTCGCTGAGAAAAAGAGTGATGAACAGAACGAGTAATAGTAGGAGTAAATAAGCAGTCCAGATAGGCGGTTGAAGAACCAGTACCAGTATGCCTGCTATCAACCAACTATGAAAAAGCAAAAGCCAGCCACTACTAAAGAGCGAAAGAAAGAGGAGCGAACCTCTCTTCCCCTTGGAGGTTTGGCGATTTCGCAGACGCTCCTGCTCCGTCAAAAACCAGAAGCCTTGTTGATTTTTCTCGATCCAGCGCATCAAGGGCGGATAGGTCAGTAAGAGAAGAGAACTAACCAACAATGAGATGGCTAAGCCTAGTAACCCAAAGGGCTGTAAATAATAGTAGGATAGGATAATGATACTACCATCGATCCAACGGAGAAGTAACAAGGATGAAGTTAAGCCGACTCCCCAACCGCGCTCTCGTTCCACACTGCCTCTCATTGGTTATCACCAGATTGCTGATTTCGAAATTGTGTGGGACTCATCCCTACACTCTTTCGAAAGAGTGTACTAAAATAGTACTGATTAGAAAAGCCTACCTTCTCCGCAATTTCCCCAATGGTGAGATCAGGATTTTCCACGAGCCACTTCTTCGACATCTCAATCCGGTATTGATTCAGATATTCTGAGAAAGGGACCTTCACCTCCTCATGAAACTTGCGACTCAAATACGAAGGATTGACATGAATCCAAGAAGCTACGATGGAGAGGGAAAGATGCTCATCATAGTGACGATGCATAAAGAGAATGGCCTCTCCGACAATATCGCAGTATTCTGGTGGAATAATCGGTGTCTGTCCCAGTTCATAGCGCTTGAGGATCTGTTCCAGCTCCTTGCGGATGATCGGCTTCGTTAGATAGTCTACCACCCCTAGTTTAATCGACTGCTGCGCTGCGTAGAAGTCATGGGAGGCGGTGACCATAACAATATCTAGCTCAGGCTGCTTCTCCCGTAGCGCACTACCTAATTGGAGACCGGACATCTCTGGTAGATGGATATCCAACAAAGCAAGATCAAACACAACGGAGGTCGCCACATCCAATGCTTCCTTACCATCATAGGCCTTGAAAATTTGCCATGCCGGATAGAGTGATTCAATTAAGTATTCTAGTTGCTCCACTTCTAATGTCTCATCATCCACAATAAGAAGATTCAAGATGGGTTCACCTCCAGCCATGGATTCTTTTCTCCCTCACGGATAAAGGGCCAGCAAACGATCACACTTACTTCCCCTTCTCCTCGCACGAGCTTTACCGTTGTATTCTCGGGAAAGAGCAACTGTAGCCGACGCTGTATGTTTTCTAACCCATATCCCGATGGGGATGGCGGTGTAGATACAGCTACCTTAGGACTGGTATTACTCACCTGCAAAATCATCTGTTCGTCCTCGCGCTTCATGCGGATATGCAATTGGACATGACCACGAGTCTGCTCTAGTCCATGCTTGAAGCTATTCTCCACCAAGGTTTGAATCAGAAACGGTGGAATTAAACCACATACTGCCTCGTCACTACACTCCATCTCCACATGAAGGCGGCTCCCAAAACGCAACTGCTGAATGGCCAAATAGTGCTGGGTATAGCTGAGCTCATCCTCAATGGTAAGAAGTGTAGCCTGCTGCTGATGCTTTCCTTTTAAAAAAGCTGAAAAATGCTCGAGGGCATTGATCAATTCAGAAATCCGCTGTAAGCGGGCCAAACTCAAAATGGCATTAAGAGAATTGAAGAGAAAATGCGGTTGAATCTGCTGATTTAACTGCAGATATTGGGTATGATGCAATTCCTGCTCCAAGATCTCCTGCACATGGCGCTGCTCCACAATGGCTAATTTTCGCTCAAACAAGATGATAAATAATATAGTAATAGCCCCTATAATAGGAGCTACTACCGCAAGCAATATAAAAATGGTGAAGGTTTGAAAGCTAATCATTGCCATCCCTGATTTCGCAGTAGATATTACTTCTTACTATACTGCGCTACGTTAAAGTAAACAAGGAAATAATTATGACAATTCTCTCAATTCTATTATACTAATATTTGATTTGGGTGGGGCAATCCCCCTAACCTAGGATAAAGGCACCATATCCCATGGCTAAAAGAATCACAAATGCAGGATGTACTTTTATCTTCTCCAGTAAGAAAAAGCTTACCACTGCAATTCCTACCGCTTGCAAGCCCCCGCTATTACCCCATGTCCTCAGCAAAAAATCTAAGGCAATCCCTGCGAGTAGAATGGCGATGACTGGACGGATCATATTGGCCATCCGCTTCACCTTGGGAGAATCCTTATGCTTATAGATCAGTTTAAAGAGAAGCATCATCGCCAGCAAAGATGGTAGAACCGTCGCTCCAATGGCAACGAGGGATCCTAACAGTCCCCCCTCCTCATAGCCGATATACCCTGCCATCTTGGTAGCGATGGGTCCAGGTAACATATTGCCGAGCGCCAGAATATTGGCAAACTCATCCATGGTTAGCCAGCCAAAACGATTCACCACCTCATGCTGTACAAGGGGGATGGAGGATGGACCCCCACCATATCCTAAAATACCAGGGATAAAAAATGCCACGAAGATCTCCCAGTACTTCATGCTTTATCCCCCTTTCGTGGCAAGAAGGCCAACACCATGATAGCGATAATGAAAATGGCTGGATGAAGATCCAGCACAAGCAGGAAGATCACACTAAGTAATGCGAGGAAAATTGTCTTTTTGAGACCCTGCTTCATTGTAGCTTTCTTTAAGAAATCATAGGACATTTTCAACAGCATCACAGCAATCACTGGCTGAATGGCTGTTGTGATCCCTTGCACTCGTGGCGAATCCTTATACTGCATGAGAAAGCCAAGAAATAACCCCATGAGTAGCACGGTGGGAACAATGGTTGCCACGAGAGCAACAATTAACCCCATGACCCCAGCAACACGATATCCGATATAGCCCGACATTTTCGTAGCGATGGGACCAGGCAATGTATTGCCTAACGCTAAAATATCTGCAAATTCTTCATCTGTCAGCCAATGATAACGTTTGACGGCCTCTTCATGCATCAAGGGAATAGAGGCAGGACCGCCTCCATAACCAAAGATTCCTGCACGAAAAAATCCTAGAAAAAGTTCACCATAGATTCGTAGCATGTCATAGACTCCTTATTCCATTAATCGTTCTCCTGATAGAGTAAGCAGGAGACGGCATGATCAGGACCAACCTCACGGAGGGTTGGTACTACTGTTTTACAAGCTGTGGTTGCCATGGGACAACGGGTATGGAAATGGCAGCCTTGAGGGGGATTGAGGGGTGAAGGTACTTCTCCCTTCAGGATAATCCGTTCCTTTCGTTCTCCTGCTTCCACTGTGGGAATGGAGGAGAGCAATGCCTTAGTATATGGGTGCAACGGTTGAGAGAAGAGCGTCTCTTTCTTCGCAATCTCCACAATCTTGCCAAGATACATGACAATAATCCGGTCGGAGATATGACGTACCACCGCTAAATCATGGGCGATAAAAAGATAGGTAAGCTGATAGAGCTCCTGCAAATCCTGTAATAGATTCAGTACCTGAGCTTGAATAGAAACATCGAGGGCGGAGACGGCTTCATCACAGATGATAAACCGTGGTTCAACCGCTAAAGCACGGGCGATCCCGATCCGTTGTCGTTGTCCACCGCTGAATTCATGGGGATAACGATCGAGGGCTTCAGGACGCAGACCCACACGTTCAATCAATTGGTTCAAGCGCTCTGCGTACTGTTCACGGGGAACCACTTGTTGAATCTCCAGTGCTTCCTGCAAGATTTGACGAATGGTCTGGCGCGGATTCAAGGATGCGAAAGGATCCTGGAAAATGATCTGCATTTGGCTACGCATTTTTCGCATCTCTGCTTTTGATAGACTGAGCAAATCCTTGCCATCATAATATACTTCTCCAGCAGTAGGCTCGACGAGGCGAAGAATGGCTCGGCCGGTGGTCGATTTACCACAGCCTGATTCTCCAACGATACTTACCGTCTCCCCCGCATGAATCTGAAAGCGAATGCCATCTACTGCACGGACCACATTCACCGTTTTCCCCAGGATTCCACCCTTTAAGGGAAAATGCACCTTAAGATCACGAATATCTAATAAAGGAGGTTGTTGAACATCGCTAGCAGTCTGTCCATGAGAGCTTGCTCCTTCATTCTGATTCCACATGTTGTACTCCTCCTTTCCCTACTACTTCTGCCCCTTTGCCTTGTGTAGCTTGCTCTCTTTCCGTTACCTTCCAACATCGGACCTTCCGTCCGTTGGATAGCTCACGCAATGGAGGCAACTCAACGTGACAGCGCTCCTTTGCCTTTGCACAGCGGGGGGCGAAGCGACATCCCTGGGACATCTGATGTAAGCCCGGTACATGACCTGGGATCACCTCCAGCCGTTCTCTCTCCTCTGTTAACTTCGGAATGGATGCAAGCAATCCCTCTGTATAAGGATGATAGGGTTCACGAAAGAGCGCCTGAGTCTCCCCTTCCTCTACCACCTGCCCCGCATACATCACACAGACACGATCACAGGTCTCAGCTACCACCCCGAGGTCATGGGTGATAAACAGAATGGCCATCCCAAATTCCCCTTGTAGCTCCTTCATCAAATGAATGATCTGCGCTTGAATGGTCACATCCAACGCTGTGGTTGGCTCATCAGCGATCAATAATGTCGGTTTACACGCCAGGGCAATGGCGATCATCACCCGCTGCCGCATCCCACCACTTAGCTCATGGGGATACTGCTTGAACCGCTTCTCTGGCGAAGGAATACCAACCAGTTGGAGCATCTCTATGGCTTTCTCCTTCGCTTCCTTCCGATTCAGCTTTTGATGGATCCGTAGCACCTCCCCAATCTGCTCCCCAATGGTGAGAACAGGATTCAAGGATGTCATGGGCTCTTGAAAGATCATGGAGATTTGATTACCACGGATGGAACGCATCTCATCCTCAGAAAGGGGAACCAGATCCTGCCCTTGAAAGCGGATCTTTCCTTCCGTAATGCGACCAATGCCCTTGGGAAGCAGCTTCATGATGGAAAGGGAGGTGAGACTTTTACCACAGCCAGATTCCCCCACAAGACCTAGTGTTTCACCACGCTTGATCGTAAGGCTGACACCATCGAGAGCCCGAACCCTTCCTACTGAAATCTCTAGC
Organism: Rubeoparvulum massiliense; assembly: GCF_001049895.1. Classification (GTDB taxonomy): domain Bacteria; phylum Bacillota; class Bacilli; order Rubeoparvulales; family Rubeoparvulaceae; genus Rubeoparvulum; species Rubeoparvulum massiliense. The sequence goes on along the minus strand of NZ_CVPE01000006.1, from coordinate 106,368 downwards.
TCTGTCACCAATTGTTCTATTTCTAATAAGCATTCTTCCTGTGCTGTCATCAACCTCACCTCCTAGGATAGCTCAATTCGTTTATTGAAGACCTTATATAATAGATCGACGACTAGATTCACGGTGACGAAGATGAGAGATACCACAAGTACAGAGCCCTGAACTAAGGGGAGGTCACGCATACGAATGGCATCCACCATCAACCTTCCTAAACCATTGATAGCAAAGACGGACTCTGTTAGGACCGTTCCTCCAAGCAAGGCACCGAACTGTAAGCCTACCACCGTGATGACGGGAATCAAGGCATTGCGAAGGGCGTGCTTATACGTGATAATCCGCTCCTTCACCCCTTTGGATCGAGCCGTTCGAATATAGTCCTGGTTGATCACCTCTAGCATGCTCGAGCGCGTCATCCTTGCAACGATGGCGGCACCACCTGTTCCTAGCGTAATGGCAGGAAGAACCACATGACTCCAGCTCCCCCAGCCTGCCACCGGAAAGATGGGCCACTGTACAGCAAAGGCCAAGATGAGCATCAACCCAAGCCAGAAGTTCGGTAGCGAAACCCCAATAAGCGCCACCAACATACTGGAGAAGTCGATCCAGGTGTGCTGGCGTGTTGCTGAGATAATCCCAACGAATAAGCCTAAAACAATGGTGATCACAATACTTGCTGTAGCCAATTGCATGGTTGTTGGGAGACGAACAAGAATCTCATCCAATACAGGACGATGGCTACGAATGGATGTGCCTAGATCCCCTTGTGCCACTTGAACCACATAATCCACATATTGGACCAGCAAGGGCTTGTCCAACCCGAGCTGATGACGGAGCTCCTGTACCTGCTCATCGGTGGCGCTCTCACCAGCTAGAATCTGGGCAGGATCGCCGGGCACCATCTGCATGATCAGGAAGACAACCAGAATAACACCTAATATGACAGGGATCGTCTGTAATAAACGCCGGATAGTATAAACAAACATCTGGATTCCCCCCTTTAACCTTTCATCCTTGGATCGAGTGCATCACGTAAACCATCACCGAATAAGTTAAAGCCAATTACCACCAACGAAATCGCTAAGCCTGGGAAAGTAGCAATATAGGGTGCATTCCATAAGTAACTCCGTCCATCACTAAGCATCGCGCCCCATTCTGGTGTAGGAGGCTGTGCACCGAGCCCTAAGAAGGAGAGTCCTGCAGCTGTTAAGATGGCAGAAGCGACCCGCAGGGTAGCTTGGACAATGATGGGAGAAAAAATATTAGGTAGAATATGTCCCATAATAATCCGCACATCATTGGCACCAAGAGCCTTTACCGCTTCCACATACTCCAGCTTCTTCACCTCTAACGTAGAGCCACGAACGATCCGTGCAAAGGCGGGAATGGAGAAGATCCCTACTGCAATCATCACATTGACTAAGCCTGGTCCGAGGGCACTCACAATGGCTAAGGCTAAAAGCAAGCCTGGAAAGGCCAGTAAAACATCGATGCAGCGCATGATGATGGCATCCACCCACCCTCCATAGTAACCAGATAGCAATCCTAATAAGATCCCAAAAAATGCTCCGATGGCCACAGAGACAACACCTACAGTTAAGGAAAGCTGTGCACCATAGAGAAGTCGACTGAAAATATCTCGCCCCTTATCATCGGTACCACACCAGTGATCCGCCGAGGGTGCTTGTAAGCGTTCCCCCAAATTGATCGCTTCTGGATCATACGGTGCAATCAAGGGTGCTAAGATGGCTAAGATAACAAAAATGAGGACAAGTGTTGCGCCAATCATAGCGCTTTTATTTTTGACTAGACGTGCAGTGATCTCCCGATACCTTTTTTTCCTCGGTGACATCATGTTTACACCCTCCCTTTGCGATACCCTCTCCATAGATTGAAGTGAATTGTTTGATTTCCACCGTACCGATTCTAAGGGATGAAGTAAAGTAGGTTTTTTCAATAGGTAAAAAAATTATAAATTTCAGTAAAGATTTTATAAACAAAATTTTCGGAACTTTTCTATAATAACAACTAACCCAGCAAACAGTAGGTCACAGGGAAAATAGCAAATGAGGAGGAAATGCGATGAAGTTACGAAGATGGCGAGTTTTATCAGCTTTAGGCATCAGTTTAATCCTATTAACAACCGGAATATTGGGTGGCTGCTCCAGTTCAAAGGAGACTTCAACACCGGCTGGGCAAGAAGCTCCAAAGGAACCTGCGCAGGAAGAGGCATCTGGTGAAAAAACATTAATCGTTGCCGAACTATCTGACGCAGCACAGCTTGACCCCCAAAAAGGAACGGATATTCCTTCTGCCAATGTGTATCATGGTAAAGTTTATGAAGGCTTAGTGGCACAGAATCAAAAAATGGAGACCGTTCCTCTCTTAGCCACGGAGTGGAAGCAAATCAATGACTTAACCTGGGAGTTTAAACTACGTGAAGGTGTCACCTTCCATGATGGCGCTGCATTCAATGCCGAGGCTGTGAAGAAAAGCTTTGAACGGATCCTTGATCCCAACACGGCTTCTCCACGGAAGAAACTCTTTGACATGATCAGTGAGATGAAGGTGATCGATGAATATACTATTCAATTTGTCACCGCCTATCCTTATGCACCATTATTGGCCAACCTATCCCACTACTCTGCTGGTATTATCAGTCCTACTGCAATTGACCAATATGGTGATGACCTTGGCTTACATCCTACAGGGACAGGCCCCTTTGTCTTTGATTCTTGGACACCTGGCTCTGAAATTGTCATTAAGAAGAATCCAAATTACTGGGGTAATGAACCGCAATTAGATAAGATTGTTTTCCAGGTTATTCCTGAGGATGCTACACGGATCGCCCTTGTAGAAACAGGGAAAGCTCATATTGCCGAGCCTGTTCCCGTCGATGATGTGCAGCGGATTGAATCCTCAGATGTGATGGCCTTGTATCGTACCGACGGCTTAGGAATTGATTATCTTGGCTTTAATACGGAGAAGGAACCATTTACTGATGTCCGTGTACGTCAAGCGATTAATTACGCTGTTGACGTCGATGCTATCGTACAAGGAATCTATAACAATGTAGGTACACCTGCTACAGCTCCTATGGGGCCTGGTGTATGGGGACATAATCCCAATGTGAAGAATTATCCTTATGATATTAATAAAGCAAAGGAATTACTTGCTGACGCCGGTTACCCCGATGGCTTTAAGACAACAATCTGGACCAATGATAATAAAGCACGTGTTGGTGTAGCTGAAGTGGTTCAATCTCAATTAAAAGGGATCGGAATCAATGCTGAGATCAAGGTGCTCGAATGGGGCGCTTACCTCGAAGCAACGGAGAAAGGTGAACATGATATGTTCATCCTTGGCTGGTCCAACATGACAGGTGACGCAGACTACAACCAGTTCTTTCTCTTCCATAGCGATGCTCGTGGCAAGATGGGTAATAATACCTTCTTCTCGAATGAACGTGTGGATGAGTTGATCGACCTCGGTCGTAAAGAGACGGATCCTACCAAACGTTTAGCCATCTATGCTGAGGCACAAGAGATTGAAATGCAGGAAGCACCCATGATCTTCCTACGGAATGATGAACGTCTTGCCGTCATTAGTAAGGATGTTCAGGGCTTCTGGATTCACCCATCTGGTATCTTGATGTTACAAGATGTTTCTTTGAAATAGTGTTTCATCTTTGCCAACCCTTGTTTCATGTGAATTGATCAACCCCATCATATAAAACAATGTACCCCTTCTCCCATGGAGTAGAAAGTAAGATGTTTCTACTCCATGGAGAAGGGGCTTTTTTTGTGAGATAACGAATAATCAAATTTGCATTCTCAAATATATTAGTATTTACTTATATGTAAATCAATGTTTATAATATAGTTCGTTATGATAATGAATGACTTGATGGTGGTGGAAAATCAAGCATGGAAATTACTCTCGCAATTCTTATCTTTTTAATTACGCTCATCTTTGTGATCTGGCAGCCAAAGGGCTTATCCATTGGCTGGTCCGCCTGTGGTGGCGCCTTACTCGCCTTGATGGCTGGCGTTGTTTCATTTCAGGATGTGCTGGATGTAACAGGGATCGTCTGGAATGCCACCATCACCTTTGTGGCCTTGATTATCATCTCATTAATCTTTGATGAAATCGGCTTCTTTGAATGGGCTGCACTCCATATGGTACGCTTTTCTCATGGGAATGGAATCCGCATGTTTCTCCTGATTATTCTCTTAGGAGCTGGGGTCGCTGCCCTCTTCGCCAATGATGGCGCTGCCTTAATCTTGACCCCCATTGTGCTGGCCATGATGAGAGAATTGGACCTGAAAGAAAAGATGATTCTACCGTTTATCATGGCGTCTGGCTTCATCGCTGATACGACGTCCTTGCCCTTTGTCGTGAGTAATCTGGTCAATATTGTCTCTGCTGATTATTTTCAGATCAGTTTCGGTGAATATGCCGTCCATATGATCATACCCAATCTGTTTAGCCTACTGGCTAGTATGAGCGTTCTCTATCTCTTTTTTCGCAAAAATATCCCGAAACAATTGGCTCTTTCTCACTTGAAGCAGCCTGCTGAAGCCATTCGTGACCCCTATTTGTTCCGCCTAGCTTGGCTCGTATTAGCTCTCTTATTAGTTGGCTATCTTAGCGGTGAGGCCATTCATATCCCAATCTCCTTCATCGCTGGAACCATTGCTCTGCTCTTTCTTTGGATCGCCGGACAGCGGCCAAGCATTGAGCCGAAAAAAATTATACGGGGAGCACCATGGGCTATCGTCTTTTTCTCCATCGGAATGTATGTGGTGGTCTATAGCTTACGGAATGTGGGCTTAACTAGTGCCCTGGCGGTATTGATAAAACAAGCGGCGGAGCAAGGCTTATTCGTAGCCACCGTCGCTATGGGCTTTATGGCAGCCTTCCTCTCCTCAGTGATGAATAATCTACCTACGGTTATGATCGATGCCTTGGCCATCGCTGATACTGAGACCACTGGGGTGATTAAAGAAGCCCTCATCTATGCCAATGTCATCGGCTCCGATCTCGGTCCGAAGATTACGCCCATCGGTTCACTAGCCACCCTATTATGGCTCCACGTCCTGCATTCTAAGGGTGTACGCATCACCTGGGGCTATTACTTTAAGGTGGGAATCATTCTTACAGTCCCAACCCTTTTCATCACATTATTGGGACTCTATCTTTGGTTATTAATCCTCTAAGAAATTACAGAATGAAAATTCTGGATGATTGGAGTGTTCGTGGATGAAGAAAAAAATCCTCTACTTTTTATGTACTGGGAACTCCTGTCGCAGTCAGATGGCAGAAGGCTTGGGCAAACACTATTTAGGAGATGGATACCAAGTCTACTCTGCAGGCATCGAAGCTCATGGTGTGAATCCTAATGCTGTACGTGCCATGGCGGAGATCGGCATCGACATCTCGGAGCAAACCTCAGAACTCATTGACATGGATCTGCTTCAGCAGGCTGATGTGGTGATCACCTTATGTGGTGATGCCAATGATAAGTGCCCCACCACACCTCCCCATGTGAAGCGTATTCATTGGGGATTACCTGACCCAGCCAAGGTGAAGGGTACAGAGGAAGAACGCTGGCTGGCATTTCAGCAGGTACGTGATGAGATCGCTCGGCGAATCATTAAATTTGCGAAGGAAAGCGAAGGAGATACGCCTTCGAACCTCTACTAGGAAAAAGAAGCTCGGTGAGATTACCCATCTCACCAAGCTTCCTTTGATCTAAGCTCCATATTTATACATAATAGTAATCTTGGTTCAGGTTATTCCTACCATAATGCAATGGTACTATCACAGCGCGGTTCCGTCCCCCCCATGAGTATACCTGTGACAGGATCACGGAGAATAATCTGACCACGGCCGAAGGAATCACCATCGAGGGTGGGAATAATCTCATGCCCCATTCGTGCTAAGGCTTGGGCAATATCACGAAATAGGTGAGGCTCTACCGCTACCTTCTTCCCTTCCAGCCACTGCCAGCGTGGAGCATCCAAGGCTGCTTGCGGGTTTAAATGAAAATCAATGAGATTCATCACCACTTGCACATGCCCTTGTGGCTGCATAAAGCCACCCATTACTCCGAATGGTCCAAGGGCGGATCCATCCTTACTGAGAAAGCCTGGGATAATCGTATGATAGGTCCGTTTTCCTGGCTTCAAGGCATTAACCGCCGTGGGATCCAAGGAGAAGTTATGCCCACGGTTCTGCATGGCAATGCCTGTGCCTGGAATCACCACGCCAGAGCCAAAGCCCATATAGTTACTCTGTATGAAGGAGACCATATTCCCATCCCCATCGGCGGTAGCGAGATAGACAGTACCACCCTTGGGAGGTTCTCCAGGTGTAGGCTGTAGGGCTGTAGTGCCAATCATTTGCCGACGCTGGGCTGCAAACTCCTCAGAGAGTAGTCGTTCTGCCGGAACAGGCATGGCTCCAGGCTCTGTAATATAGTGCAAGCCATCTGCAAAAGCCAGCTTCATCGCTTCGATCTGCTGATGATAGGTGGTGACAGACTCTTTTTCATGTATGGATAGACCCTTCAAGATATTCAAGGCCATTAAAGCAACCATCCCTTGTCCATTGGGAGGGAGTTCCCACACGTCGTACCCCCGATAGGAGACGGAAAGGGGCTGAACCCACTCTGGTTGATACTCAGCTAAATCCCCTAAGCTCAGATAGCCCCCATGTTCTTTAACATAGGCAACAATCCGCTCTGCCAGCTCCCCTTGATAGAAGGCAGCACCCTCTGTTTCCGCAATAGCACGTAATGTGGCTGCATGATCAGGTGAGCGCCATATCTCGCCAATCTGCGGTGCTTTCCCCCCTGGAGCGAAGGTGTCAAACCAAGGCTGAAACAAGGCCTTTGGCTCTTTCTCCTGGTATTTACGAGAGGCGATATTCCAGTACTTCCCTACCACTGCAGACAAAGGAAACCCTTCTTCCGCATAGCGGATGGCTGGTGCGAGTAAATCTGTTAGCGGTAAGCTTCCAAACCGCCGCCATAATTCCACCCAGCCTGCCGGAGCACCTGGCACAGTGATGGGAATAACACCATGGGTAGGCATCTCTGCATAGCCCCGTTCCTGTAGGGCTTCGATGGAAATCTGCCGAGGTGCTGGTCCACTGCTGTTTAGACCATGAATCTTCCCATTAAACCAGACAATGGCAAAGTTATCTCCGCCTATTCCATTGGAAGTGGGCTCTACAACAGTTAAACAAGCTGCTGTAGCAATGGCTGCATCAACTGCGTTTCCACCCTTTCGCAGGATTTCGAGCCCAGCTTGAGCTGCGAGGGCTTGTGAAGTGGCCACCATACCATTTTTAGCATAACTGAGCATACGACGAGACGGATACGGGTAACTCTGTGGATCAAATGCGATCATGGGTTGAGTTCCTCTCTTCTCTTCTTCTCTTTACTATTTTTGAAGTGTAGTTAAGGACTTCGCCAACCAATGTCTTTTGACCTGTTTCTATTTGTGAATTGCCATCATATTCAAATATTTTAAGCTATTTTGCCTTGAAAAGAAAGTGGGCATTATTGATGCATTCTTCTAGTAGCTTACTGCTTATGAAAAGTGCTGTGCTGAGAGCTTGCTTCCCGCAGTTGATCTAGAACCTCTGTAATACGCTGAGTCAGTTGAATTAACTTCTCATATACCTGCTTGGCTTCATCATGTTGAGCCAAGGAGATGAGCTGGGCAATCTCTTTCACCCTCCCGTGAAGCTCTTGGTCAAGCACTTCAAGCTGAGCGAAGAGGGAATGATGAACGATGGGATCCTGTTGTGTACGCTGTTCGCTGATCCATTTCTGCAACGTGCAATTATGGGCATCTAATGAGGTGTCGCCATCAAGTGAGTGATAGCCTAATAAGGCATTATAGGCCCACCAGCCTATTAGAATATGATCCGTTCGTACCATCCGTAAGAATTGGGGGTTGGCAAGCTTAGAAAGATTGGCAGAAGAGAGATCCCGTAGCTCATCTACATTGCGGCTCATCTTATAGAGCTGAAGGCCCATTTGACCTACCAGACCCTGATTATTCTCAGTCGCTTGCACCACATGGTACATCCGCTCAGCAATATCACGAGTCGCTTCTGAGGATTCATCCACAACGCTTGTAAAGCCATCGATCCGTGTATGAATCTTGTTCACCTGATCCACCACCTCATCGAAGTAAGTGACCGCTTGCTTCGCTTCATCGATCTGTTGATGAAGGTGAAGCACTAAACCCTCTGTACGGTCACTCACCTTTTTCGCTTCTCCTTGCACCTGTTCGATCACCGTTGTAATTTGCTCAATGGATGCCTTCGTCTGCTCTGCCAGCTTCCTTACCTCTTGAGCTACAACAGCAAATCCTTTCCCCTCCTCACCAGCACGAGCAGCCTCAATGGAAGCATTGAGAGCTAGGAGGTTGGTCGAGTCTGCCAATCCTTTGATCAATTGAACGATCCCTTCAATTCCTTCAATCTCCTGACGTAATTCTTGAATATCCCCTTTGGTTGCATTAAAAAGCATAGTCATCTCATTAAAGCCTTGGAGGGTCTGGTGTAATTGCTCTTGGTTGTTACGAGTATTACTTCCGATTTCATCCACCTCTTGGGCGATTCGGATCATCTCCGTGGCCACATCATTAACAGCCGCTGTAAGCTGTTGTGAAGCTGCACTTACATTGGTGGCGTCCTGCATGGTTTCACCCATGGTCTCCACCACATTGGCAAACTGATTTAATTGGACCACTTCTTCGATAATCTGGCTGTTTACATCGACGAAACGATATTCATGGGCTTCTTCATAGGATTCTAAGACGATCTGCGCATCGAGGAGGAGGAGCTTCTGTAAAGAATTAATCAGCGCAAAGCCACGCTTTCCAAATCGCTTCTGCACAGCAGGGAGCAGTTCATTCATTAGATGAGAGTAAGAGGCAATAAACCAGTCTGGTGCCAGTTGAATCCGATGATGAACCTGACCGATCTTGATGCGCGATATTACATACTGCTCATTCAACTCTACACTTCCTAAGGTACGAATATACTCGGCGAAGGTATGACGGATTCGTTCTTGAAGCTGTGGCGTAGGAATGATCTTCTGCGTATGGGGTTGCTGTAGAAGGGCTTTCACATGCTTCTCTGTAATGGGCTGAGCCGATTCTTCCAGTAACTCCCTTAGTTGATGGATTCTCTGAAGATCCTCTGCTGTAAAGAAAAGAAAATCTAATTTCTCCTTCAGTTGCGGTGAAATCACTTCCTGCCAGGCTTTAATATTCACATGTTCTTCTACCGGTTTTCTTGCAAACATCTTATTAACTCCTCCTTAGCTGCATTTCTTGAAGTCAACTTTCTACTCTTCCATTTCCCATATTGATCTCAAAAAGCCAATGAAAATTTTAATATTCTAATATTTTAATTATCAAAGTACTATATACACCTTGTCAAACTACTTGTTTTGCTCTTTTTATAATATAAATCATGCTTTATGCAGCCCAAGGAAAGGAGTTATTCCCACCGTTTACGAAAAATTAACATTTTTATAATCATTTCTTTACACAATTATGTTATATAAAGCAGGCTTTCCAGTAGTTGCATAAGACTTTCGGTTCATTTTTTCAACTGGCTGCTTCTTTTTCATTATTCTAGTCATCTAGCTTTGAAAAAGCGGAAAAAAATAAGGCTCCATATCATGGAGCCCATACAATCACCTAGCTTATTCACGATTATCAATATCGATCTTTCGTACATCCGTTGGCTTCTCCTTGGGGATCTCAATAAAGAGCACCCCATTCTTGGTATAAGCCTTTACTTCATCCACCAATGCATTCTCTGGTAAGGTAAATGAACGTTTAAATGATCCATACTGCCGCTCAGTTAGAAAGGTTTCCCCTTCCTCTGAAGTACGTTCATCCCGTTTCTCTCCACGGATGGTAAGAACGCGATCATTGATCTCCACTTCCAAATCCTTCACATCCATGCCAGGTACCTCTGCCTCAACAATATAGTTGGTCTCTGACTCTCGGACATTTAATGCAGGTGTAAAAGTAAGAGTAGGTTCTAGGAGAGAATTAGATCGACCAAATGGCTCCTGAAAAAAGCGTTCAATCAGATTATTCATCTCCCGCTGTAACTGTACGGCCCAATTGTCATCGCTACGGTTTGGTTTTCGTAAGTAACGCATGATCCATCCTCCTCGTTTAATTGTACTAGGATTCCTCCTATTCTTTATATTCCCATTCCATCTAGCGGGAGATGTGTCAATTTAATGAACCTTTATCTGAACAAAGCCTGCATTACTTTTTGTATACGTTACTTTTTCTCCATTTCCTTGGGACTAATCACACCACAGACTACACGTGCACCTGCATTGCCAGCTGGATTGGTACGGTAATCATCTTCCATGGCATGGAGCATGAGTGTGGCCCCATCCTTCCGTACGAGGGAGTTTTTCTTCCCCTTCTTAAGCGTCACCTGATGGGCGAGCACTTCCACTTCTAATGTTCCCTGCGGTGTCACATACACATTGGGTAAATCACCTGCATGAGGCCCTTTAGGATTCTCGAAACCATGCTCTTTGTTATATGGATTGAAATGTCCACCTGCTGAGGTGAATTCAGGTCCTTCACAGAGTCCAAACTCATGAATATGCAGCGCATGCTTGCCAGGCTGAAGCTCCTGAGCACGGACATGGATGAGAACACCTGAATTGGTCTCCCGCAAGGTGGCTTCCCCCACTGCTTTTCCTTCTGGATTCACTAAAACCACCTGAAGTACCTCTGTCTCGTCTTTACCACCAAAGCCTGTGAGCAGAATGGTCACAGCCAAGGCAAGTACCATGACCCACCCCATCGTTTTACGATTAAACACAGTCATCACCCTTTCCTAATGATTACATCACCATCTAGTATTTGGATCATGATGGTGTTTTTATGCGATGCCGCGTTCAACTTATCACACTATGGTATGATGCTATTAGACATGTAAAATTCATCCGAAAATCCACGGTTCCATACATAGCCTGACTTGACTAAGGGAGGTAGCATCATGATCAATGTGGAGGAGTTCAGCAAGCTTTGGGGTGAGGAGGCACGATACAAGGAGCAGGAGGAGTTCTGGAATTATCGTGCAGCCCAATTCAATCAGCAGATGGAAGATGAGGAGCATCTTGAACGTGTGGCCAAGCTAATGGCATGGCTCAAGGGGAATAATGCACTCCAATCGCCAGGTAGAATTCTTGATATTGGCTGTGGCTCTGGGAAGTATGCCATCCCCTTCGCCCAAGCAGGTCACGAAGTGGTAGGCATCGATATCTCATCAGCCATGATACAGTATGCAAAGGAGAATGCTGATAAGTATGGGGTAAAGGAGCGAACCCAATTTGATTGTGATATATGGGAAGAACTCGATGTAGAGAAAGCTGGCTGGACTGGTGCCTTCGACCTCACCTTCGCGTCCATGACCCCCGCCATCCGCAACGAAGCGGCATTGGATAAGATGATTCGTTGTAGTCGTGGTGGATGCTTTCTTAGTAGCTCTGTTTCCAAGCATGAGCCCATTGCTGAACGTCTTCGTGCACTCCTTCAGATGAACAAGGATCAGAACTTCCACATGCAACGAATCTACGCTGTTTTCAATATCCTCTGGCTAAAAGGATATTTTCCAACCATCTTCTATGTCGACTCTAGCTGGGAGAATAAATTTACCCTTGAAGAGGCCATCGAACATTTTCGGCTCTTCTTACGGATCAATCCGGTGGATGATCCCCAATTGGATCAAATCATCGCAAGTACATTACAAGAAATGGCCACCGAACAAGCTGACCATCTTATCCGCCAGGAGGTTCATACCAAGGTGGCTTGGCTCTATTGGAATGTGAATTAGTCTCCATCAGATCGGGAAAGAGTAGCTGCTAGCTTCAGGCCGAGGTATACTAGAGGGGGTAATTACTTCTTCATCAGATAGATAAAGCACTCAGATACAGAAGGAGGATATAGCTTGGACCAACAAGATACATCATTTACTGTAGAAGCATTCGCCACCCTCTGGCAGGAAGAACAGAATGATCGACCGGAGCAGGAGAAGTTTTGGAACTTCCGCTCCACCCGCTATAATCAACATGTGAAACGGACCAAGGAAGACCCAAACTGGGATAAGCTCTATGCTTGGCTTTCCGATTTAGGAGGCATCCAACCCAGCTTCAATGTGCTGGATATCGGCTGTGGCCCTGGTAAATTTGCTGTGAATTTTGCGAAGCGCGATCACGCGGTAACCGCATTAGATATCTCCGAAGGAATGTTAGAGAAGGCCAAGGCCAATAGTAGTGAGGCTGGTGTCGCTCAACAAATTCAGTTCATCCATGCACCCTGGGAGCAGTTGACGCCTGCTGATCTAGGTAGCGATGGCTTCGATCTCGTCTTCGCTTCGAAGACACCAGGGATCTCCAGCTTAGAAGCGATTGCGAAGATGAATCAGGTAAGCAGGCATGGCTGCTTCTATAGCAACTTCGTCTATAAGCGGAATCCCTTACAGAATCGACTGCGCTCTCTCCTTGGACTTCCTGAGAAGACGTACCGTGAAGGGGATGCCGTCTATGCCACCTTCAATGTTCTCTGGCTAGAAGGTTACTATCCTGCCTTGCAATATTTAGAGCGGGATTGGGAGATTGAGTGGCAGCTGGACGAAGCTATAGAGTACTTCACCCTCTACTTCGAAGCCGAACAGGAGCACCCTCTATCGGCAGATCAGCAAAACCGCCTACAATCAGCACTACAACAAGATGCAGCACAGCACCAAGGCGTGGTATTAGAGCAGGTTCAATCAAAGCTGGCATGGATGTACTGGAATGTGAAGAGATAGGATCACGATTTCTATTTTTATCAAGACAGAAATTCAACAACTACAAGGTCATTGAATCCTAGTACAACCTAAGATGCTTCCACAGGGCTATCCACTACCTAAACACATCATCTAATTTGCATAATATTGGTTTTAGTTGTAAAATGATGGCAGTTTAGGAGGGCAATTATGAAAAAATGTATGGTGACCATCATTTCTTCTATCATCTTAGTTCTTCTTTCTGGTTGTTCTGAACAAAATGAATCTACAACGACCCCAAAGGTAAATGATTCTGGGCAAGCTGGTATAGAAATTGAAGAAGTTGAAATGGATAATCTCAAATTGTTCATTGACGAAGCAAATTTAGAAACAATTGTTAGTGAACTACAACATGAACCCGTGCGAAGCATGACGGTATCACCGAATCAAGAAATGGTGGCGTTTGGTATAGGTGAAAAGCAAATAAACGATCAAGGACAACCATATATTGAAAATTTAGGGTTATCCTATATTTGGAGTGTGGGTAATCCTATCCCCACCCAATTAGATATCGGATCTCAGTTTATTGGCGATATTATTTGGTCACCTGATAGCCAAGCATTATTTATCGATACTGGGACCTCCATGGTTCGTGAAGGATATATTATTCGTACAAGCGATTTGAGTGTTATAGCAAGCAAAATTGAATATACTCGTGATCCGATCTTCTCTCCAGATTCACGGTTTATCTCCATTAGCCTGAAAAATAATACACCTTATAAATATCGCAATGAGACAGAATTAGAAAATACATTTGATTTAGCAATGTATGATCTTGAAAAACAACAACTTATAACGTTGATCGAGGCAGATGATGAGCATATTCTTTATCCTAAAGAGTGGAAAGATGAATATTCCATCATATATATAAAAAGAAATGCGAGAACTCGAGTTGAAGAAGAGCATACGATTAAACTAGAAAAATCCCTCATCAATCAATAAGTCTAGCACAATAATATTATTGTTCTAGACTTAATAATTTAGTCCTTTTCTATATAGTAAGCTCCATAATCTTCATCTCCACGTTTATATTATGTAACTACTTTTGGTGATTATACCGTTACATTTGAACCTGTCATAGCTAAAGCCACGAGTGTTCTTGACTAATCCATAAAGATTCGTGAACTACCTACCACTTAAAACCTAACTCTTTTTAAAGCCATGAGGAATCACTCTCATGGCTTTTTTCGTGTAAGGGTTGCCAAAAGAGAGATTTCAAAACTTAAGAAGTCATGAATACGGGCACAGGAACTAATGGCGCAGATTGTTTAGCTTCATTTATCCGGACGTACAAACTGAAATAGATGCCATTTGTACCATCAGCATGGGGCTTCTTCTGCTTCACCTTATTCCAGCTCAGTCCAAGTGAAGGTGACAGTTTTCAAAGGAGAGTGTGGAAAAAAACTGCATAAAGGGACTCTCCTCAAATTTCGGTAGATAGGTTAAGGCGGTTTCGTCATAGATATTGATCTCCTCCGCCAATGGCACCTTCGCCAGCATCCCATTGTTCACTTCATCACATACCGCAAACTCTGGTAAGAAACAGATACCTAAGTCCTTCATAATCAAGCGCTTTGCCGTCTCCGTACAATCCACCTCCACGATTACCTTCGCTGAATGCTTGGCCTGATCCAGTAAACGACAAAAGAAAAGCCAATCGAGGGATTGATGATCATAAAAGATCAAATCATAGGCGAACATCTCTGATAATTGAATCGGCTTACCTTTTTCTAATAATGGGTGATCCGGTTTTGCAAAGAGACTGACCCTCGACTTGAATAATGGTCTAATCTTTAGAATTGGATTGGTGATCGTTCGAATAATGCCAAAGTCTACTTCCTCTTTCATGACAAGATCCACGATATCCTTGGAATTTCCAGAGATGAGGTTCACCTGAACTTCTGGATGCTTTCTCCGTAGTTCAGGCATAATTTCTGGGATTACATAGTTGGAGATGGCTTTGGAGCAGCCAATCTTTAGCTCATTAGAAACGGAGAGCTGCTGTTGTAATTTATACTCCACTTCATTGCACATACCAAGCAGCTTCTCAGCATAAGGCAGAAAGATATTGCCACTCTCCGTCAGCGCAAGTTTATTCCCCTCACGATGGAATAGCTCTCGCCCTAGCTCCTCTTCTAGTGTACGGATCCGCGCTGTGATGGAAGGCTGTGTTAAAAAGAGTGCCTCAGCAGCCTTATTAAAGCTACCGTAATACACCGCATAGAGAAACGACTTGATCTGCTCAATATTCATGACCCCATCCCTTCCTCACCTTTGTTATCCGAACTTATCTATACTCTGAGTCTACCATGTTAGCTGGCTAAATATTTTGGCAAATTGAAGGATCTTCCTTGATGCGAAGCGATGATTTCTAATGAATGGCTCCTTATTTTCTATAGGTTATAACTTTTTTCTATAAGTGGATAAAGAGCCTCTTGGCTATACAGAGCCTATTCCGTGTTACTGTTGAGTTAGCAAGTGAAGCATATTCTCTCTCGTACTTCCACGAAAAAGTACGGGGTAGAATAGATGGACTCCTACCCATACGGTTGGCGTCTTACTTTCCCAATCTTTTGAATTTTGCTAATTATATCAGGAGGTGATCAATGACAGACACAATGAATGAGTACCCAATTGGACAACGCGACTGACGCCGATGCCTTCCACTGCTAAGGAAGAGGAGGAAAAAGAATATGATCTATATAGAACTAGCTATCGTTCTTGCATGTATTCTAATTGGAGCACGCAAAGGCGCAATGGGGCTAGGGTTTTACGGCGGGGTTGGCCTACTGATTCTCGTCTTCGTCTTTAAGCTACAGCCTACCTCCCCACCGATTGATGTAATGCTAATTATCATTTCCGTAGTTACTGCAGCTTCAACATTACAAGCAACAAAAGGGATGGATTATCTGGTTCAAATCGCTGAAAAAATGCTACGGAAAAATCCTTCCCGTATCACCTATATGGCACCCATCGTTATGTATATCTTTACCATTTGTGCAGGTACAGGTAATATCGCTTTCGCACTAATTCCTGTTGTAGCAGAAGTGGCTCGTGAATCTGGTGTTCGTCCAGAGCGTCCCCTCTCCATCGGGATTATCGCCTCACAGCAAGCGATTACTGCTTGCCCCATCTCAGCAGCAACTGTTACCCTATTAGCCATGTTAAGTCCGCAAGGGATTACCCTCTTCGATATTCTAAAGGTTTGTATCCCTGCTACCATTATCAGTGTACTGATTGCAGCTTTTCTCGTTTCTAAGAAAGGGAAGGAATTACACCTGGATGAAGAGTACCAACGTCGCGTCCGTGAAGGCCTGATTCCTCCAGTCCGTACCGGTGAACCTGTCTATAAGGAGTTCTCCAAATCCGCTAAGTTATCTGTTGCTCTCTTTATCGGAGCAGCCTTGATCGTTACACTCGTAGGTACAGTTCAAAGTTTACGCCCTGTCTGGATTGTGGATGGTAGTGAGGTTCGTCTCTCTATGACCCTCGCCATTGAAATCGTCATGCTGACTGCTGCTGCAGCCATCCTTACCTTCTGTAAGCCAAAGGTACAGGATATTATCGACAGTGATGTATTCCGAACTGGTATGGCTTCTGTAATCGCCATCTTCGGTGTGGCTTGGCTCGGTGATACCTTCTTCCAAAACAATATGGCTCAAATTAAAGGCGCATTAACAGAGATGGTTACAGCTTATCCTTTCTTGTTTGCCTTCGCACTCTTTATTCTCTCTGCCATGCTGTTCAGTCAAGCGGCTACAGTTCGTGCTTTAATGCCACTAGGAATTGCCCTAGGTATTCCAGCTCCTGCTCTAATCGCGATGTTCCCTGCAGTGAATGGATACTTTGTCGTTCCTTGCTATGGCACCATCGTTGCGGGTATCAACTTTGACCGGACTGGAACAACGAGAATCGGTAAGTATCTCTTTAACCACAGCTTTATGGTACCTGGTTTAATCGCTTGCTTCTTCTCCGTTCTCATAGGTTACGGCTTAATGGCGCTCTTCTTCTAATTCCTATCAACCATATCAACCGATGCTCAACCTACTTACCAATTTATGAACATACTGAAAGGGGATTTGTGAAATGAGTAACAAAAACACGCCTACACACGCACCAATCGTTGGAATCTGTTCCTTTGCCAAGTACCCCATTTGCACCGACCTTGAAGAATTGGATGCCGATGCTGCTGTCCTTGGTGTGCCTTATGACCTCGGAATCGGATTTCTATCTGGTACTCGTCTAGGCCCACGCCGGATCCGTGAGGTTTCTACCCACTATGGACGCGGTGATGCTGGCTTCTATGACCCCGAGACCGATGAAGTATTCCTCGCTGCACCATGGAAAATTGTCGATTGTGGTGATGCTGATGTGGTGATTGCTGATGTGGAACAATCCTTCATCAATATTGAAACATCCGTGGCAAAAATCGTGGAAAAAGGTGCCATTCCAGTGGTCATGGGCGGTGACCACTCTATCACCTATGCTGTATGTCGTGGCTTGAAGGAGAAAGGTCCATTCACAGTGGTACAGTTCGATGCTCATCTCGACTGGTCCCGTCAACACTTCGGAAATGGTACTCCAATGCGCAATATGTCTGGACTCGACTATGTAGAAGGTATGGCTCAAGTAGGTATCCGTGGCCTTGGTAGTAGCCGGAAGGAAGACTTTGAGGATGCTCGCGCCTATGGCAGTGTCTTAATCCCTGCCAAAGAAGCCAAAGCCATTGGTGTGGAAGGTGTCATGGCGAAGATTCCTCAATCGGAAAAATACTTCGTCACCATCGATATTGATTCACTGGATCTCACCTATGCACCTGGTGCAGGCTCTCCTTCCCCTGGTGGCTTCACCTTCGATGAACTAAATGATATGTTAGCCGCCTTAGCGAAAAAAGGTGAGGTTGTGGGCTTTGACCTTGTAGAAGTGGCACCGCAATATGACCCAGCTGGTGTTACACCACGGGTTGCTGCCATGACCATCCTCAACTTCCTTGGTCAAATTTTAAAACAAAAAGAGAAAAAAGGCGAAATGAAATAGCTCGTGAAATAGCGAGTAGGCAGATGGTAGGGCATCTGATCAAATAGATTGCTACTCGATATCAATGGTTCCACCAAATCATTGATGTACACCCCCGTAAGCAGAAATCCGCTGGAAGTTCCCCCAAACTACCAGCGGATCTCTGTCATTCTATCATCTCTTCTCTGTTGATAGCGTTGATAACCTTCTTATAATATTCACCTTCAATGATAGGAGGAATGAAGATGGATCACGAACCAAAATTACGCGAAGAGCAAGATTCATTGGGAACCCTACAGATCCCTGACGAGGTCTACTATGGTATCATGACCGAACGTGTTCGGAAAAACTTTGGCAGGATTACTGGGTGGAATCTTTCTGAGCATCTCCCCCACTATCTCTATTGCATGGCTGGGCTCAAAAAAGCATGCGCGATCACCAATGGGAAAATCGGCGCCCTCGACGGGCAGATTGTCTCCGCCATCTGTCAAGCAGCCGAAGAACTCATGGATGGTCGCTTACAGGTCTCTATCCCCATCGATCTTGTAGCTAATGGAACCCCTGGCAATATGAGCGTCAATGAGATTATTGCAAATCGTGCTAATGAGATCCTCACCGGTCATAAAGGGAATGATCTTGTTCATCCCAATACCCATGTAAATATGGGTCAATCCACCAACGATGTCCATCCTTCTGGGCTAAAGCTTGCTCTCTACCTCACCATCCAAGAGCTATTACCTAAAATCAACGATTTGGAGAGTATCCTGACATATAAAGCGGAGCAATTTAAGGATGTAGTGAAGGTTGGTCGTACCTGTTTACAGGATGCGCTTCCCATTACCATCGGTCAGCAATTCAGTGGCTATCAAAGCTTTCTTCACCGTCAATATCAAGAGATCGCGCAGACGGCTCAGGAACTCTTAGTTCTTCCCCTGGGTGGAACGGCGATTGGAACCTGTGTAGGAACCTTCCCTGGCTATGTCGAACAGGTCTGTGATGAAGTAGCAGCCATATTTGATCTTCCTGTGACGCAGGCTGAGAATCTCTTCGATGCCTTCCAAAGCGCTGATACATTTATTCGGGTATCGGCTTCCCTCAAAAGTCTTGCCACCGGCCTTGCACGGATGGCTAAGGATCTGATGTTCATGTCATCTGGACCTCAGGCAGGAATCGGAGAAATCACAATACCAGCGATACAACCAGGCTCATCCATCATGCCTGGTAAGGTGAACCCTGTCGTCTTCATGGCGATGGTGGATATCGCCCACCAAGTATGTGGACAGGATGTAACAGTCACCATGCAGGTGGAGGGTGAAGGCGATAACCTCGAGCTCCAACTCTATCTCAATATGGCTAGCAATGCCCTCTTCCAATCCTGTACCATGCTACAACATTTTCTTCCTGTACTTGGTTCCTGTATCTCTGGCATTGAAGCTAATCGTGAGCGTTGTCAGCACGAAGCCGAATGGTCCCCTGCCATGGCAACCATCATTTCTGCCATCTATGGGTATCCCATGGGTAGTAAGGTTGCAAAAGAGGCCTTGCGTGAGCACAAGACAGTTAAGCAAGTCACTGTTGAAATGGGTCTGCTGACAGCGGATGAAGCAGAACAACTCCTCAACCCTCTTGCTATGGCTCATTATCTGGAACATATGGAAGCGATTTTTGCAAAGAAAAAACAGGTAGCTATTCAAGCATAGAAAGGGGTCCCTCACATGATGCGTAAAGAGAAAGACTCATTAGGTGAACTAGAAGTGGATGCAGAATATTACTATGGAATCCAAACCGTACGTGCTCTTCGTAACTTCAATGTGTCGGATCGTACGGTAGAAGAGTTTCCCAATATGATCTGGAGTATTGCAGCCATTAAAAAAGCAGCTGCCCTCGCCAATCAGCAGATCGGTGCCCTCCCCAAAGAACTAGCAGATGCCATCTGTAACGCCTGCGATGAAATTATGGAAGGTGAGATGGCAGGACAATTTCCCATCGATCCCTACCATGGCGGTGGCGGCACCTCATTAAACATGAATGTAAATGAAGTAATTGCTAATCGGGCCAACGAAATCCTGATCGGTGTTAAGGGCTATGATCCCATACACCCCAATACCCATGTGAATATGGGACAATCCACAAATGACGTGATCCCCGCTGCCATGAAGATGGCCACCTTCCTCTCCTTGCACACACTAGTGGAGCAGTTAAAGGAACTGGTCTATGTACTCACTAAGAAGGAAGAGGAATTTAAGGATGTGGTGAAAACAGCACGCACCTGCCTCCAAGATGCTGTTCCCATCATGATGAGCCAGCAATTTAGTGGTTATCGCTCCTTTGCAGAACGGATGGTAGAGGATGTGGAAGAGATGAAAAATCGCTGCCTCTATCTTCCTCTCGGTGCGACTGCTGTTGGAACGGGTGTTGGTACCTTCCCCGGCTACTTAGAGCATGTTTATACTTTCCTTCCACAGGTATCTGGAATACCGGTGATGATGGAGTTAAACTTCTTCGATGGCTTACAGAATGCTGATCTTTATGTTAAAGTCTCCGCAGTATTAAAGAGCATCGCCACAGGTCTGTCCAAGATGGCCAGTGACTTCCGCCTTCTCTCCTCTGGACCCCGTGCAGGATTACAGGAGATCACCCTACCTGCCATTCAGCCAGGCTCATCTATCATGCCTGGCAAAGTGAACCCTGTGCTCCCCGAGATGGTGATGCAGGTCTGCTTCCGCGTCTATGGTAATGATGTGACCATCACCCTCGCTGCTGACCGTGGTGAGCTGGACCTCAATATCTGGGAACCCATTATCATGACCTGCTTATTCGAATCATGTCATCTGCTTACCAATAGCATCCCACTCTTTATTGACAAGTGTATTGCTGGGCTTGTGGCGAATCGTGAAGTCTGTGAAACCTATGCCAACTCCTCCCTTGCCTTAGCTACTGTCCTCGTTCCCATCCTTGGCTATACAAAAGCAAGTGAGATCGCTAAAGAGGCACTGGCACGCAAGCTATCCATTCAAGAGCTTCTCATCGAAAAAGGCATCGCCCCTGAAGAGGTACATCAGCTTTGTGATCCAGTTGCCATGACCAATATCAAGCAAAGCAGCCAAATGATTAGCCAACGAACAAAGTAAACTTGGTTTCGCAGATCTTCTCATTTGCAAAGCATATGAAAAAGGAAGGTGTTGGTTCTGCAATCTATGCAAAGGATTGTTAGAATAGCACCTTCCTTCACTAAAAGGGGATCCTTGCTAGTTAGCCAATCTGCTCTACAAGATAGGCTACTAATCTTTCCCCACCCATAAGTGCAGGACTTCCGGCTGGAACCTCCACCAGTACATTGCAGCCCACCATGGAGCTAAGTATCCCATTGCCCTGACTCCCCGTTAAATCTACTGCAATCTGTCCATGCTCCAAGATCAACTTCCCTCTTAGAAACCGCCGCTGTGGGCTAGCTTTGCGAAATTGATCTCGCACGATTGCCTCCAGCTTCGGTAGCTGATACTCCTTCCGCCCTGCCAGCTTACGAATGAACGGAATCCCCAGGAGCTGATAGACAATGAGACTCGCTGCTGGATTCCCTGATAATCCTAGGATCACCTTACCATCCTTGACTGCAGCCATGGTAGGCATCCCAGGCTTCACATTAATCCTGCGAAAAATCATCTCTGCCCCAAGTGCTTGAAGTGCATCAGCGATTACATCATAATCGCCTACCGATGCACCACCTGTTGTGATCACCATGTTTGCTTGCTCCAATCCACGCTCAATCATAGCAACGATGGCATCCACCTCATCCTTGACTGTTCCAATTACAACAGGAATGGCCCCTTCCTGTTTGCAATAGCCCTGTAAGCTATAGGAATTACTATTCCTGATCTGACCTGGCTGAAGGGGTTCTGTTACATCCACCAATTCATCACCGGTGCTTACAAGTGCAATCTGTGGCTGCTCATAGACGGTCAACTTGTTAATACCAAGAGCAGCACAGAGCCCCATAATAGGTGGCGTGATGATCATTCCTCGTTGTGCTACGATCTGACCAATCCTTACATCCTCACCGCCCCAGATAATATTCTCACCAGAGTGCATTCCCCTTTGCAGGCTGATTTTGTCACCCTGCCGTTCCACGGCTTCGAATTTAATTATGGCATCAGCCCCCTCCGGGATTGGGGCTCCAGTCATCACCTTAATAGTTGTCCCTGTTGTAATCCCTTGCGTGGCAGTATAACCTGCTGGTACTTCTTCAATGACCCGTAATGATATCGGATGCTCCACACTTGCTCCCTCTGTATCCTTCGCTGCCATGGCATAACCATCTAAGGGCGTGCGATCGAATGGAGGTATATTCTCCCCTGCCACAACATCCTCTGCTAATACTCGACCAAGTGCATCGGAAAGCAAGACGCTCTTTGTGTTATAAACCTTACAATGATCCAGCAATAGCTGCTCTGCTTCTTCTAATGAAATATTCTCTCTCATCTTGATCCTCCCCAAGCACGATAATAATGTCTCACAGCTTAAAAAAATCCCTGCCTTCGTGAAGAAGACAAAGATCATCACCAGATGCCACATTACCGATTTTCCGAACGAGAAAGCCCATGCAGGGCGTAGACCGTCTTTAGATATGGGATGAAAGCGAGGTCAGACAAGGGGTAGCTTATGGCTACCATAATTGTCTGAATTGTACTATAATTTGCTTATAGACAAGTACAAGTCTCTAACACAACCTCGTTCTTTGAAAATTGGATATCGTATAAGGTTCGATCGCCTAATACATGCGATCGGTAAAACGATATGTGTCGTCAAGAACAAGACGCTAAAACACCACGAACGAAAAAACTGTACGCGATGGTCATAGTAGCGTAGCCATATCTGCTATATGCACTGGATATGGAGGGGTGATGAGACACCCTCATCTTGCAGGCTGTTCAAAACAGAAATGGACTGAGAACGCAAAGCCATGCAGGAATCCCACCCGTCAGGGCTTGCGACTTTAGTCGTGGGAGTCTCAACCTATGTAGAATCCTTTCTCCTTTCCAAAACGGGAGGTATAACTGTTTCCAATCATACCCTGTGAGCAGACAGCTCAGGCGATCCATCCATTGGAATCCTTTAGGATGAAAAGCTCGGAGATATTCAATTGTTGGCATAATAGGTCAAATCTTATTCCAATATTTTATATTATAAGCGTGTCGTACGGGTTTTCCATTGGATTTAAGAGTTGAATGTGACTAATTCTCTACGATTAAGCAGAACGTCCTTACTACCTGAGGGAATCACCTGCTTTTTCCTTGCAGTTCATGGACGCGCAGCTCAATTCGTCGGATCTTACCCGATGTTGTTTTGGGTAGATCCTGCAAGTATTCAATCTTCCGAGGATATTTATAGGGTGCCGTTAGGGCTTTTACATGCTCCTGTAGCTCCGTCGTCAGCTCTTCGCTGGGGTTATAGCTACTTTTTAAGACAATAAAGGCCTTCACAATATTCCCCCGCACCTCATCGGGACTTGCCACCACAGCACATTCCTGTACCGCAGGATGCTTGGTCAGTGCATCCTCTACCTCGAATGGGCCGATGGTATATCCGGAGCTAATAATAATATCATCGCCCCGACCCTCAAACCATAAATACCCATCTTCATCCTTAGAGGCTTTATCCCCAGTGATATAGTAATCGCCTCGGAATGCTGCCATCGTCCGCTCTGGCTCACGGTAATACTCTTTAAAAAGGGTAGGCGTTGAACGATGAACTGCAATATCACCTACTTCACCCACAGGTACAGGCTGCCCATCCTCATCAATAATCTCCACCAGATTGCCTGGTGTGGGCTTACCCATGGAGCCTGGCTTTACCTCCATATCTAGCATAGTCCCTACCAGGAGGGTGTTTTCAGTCTGGCCATAGCCATCGCGTACCTTCAGCTGGAAGTGACGTTGGAAGGTATCGATCACTTCTCGATTGAGAGGCTCGCCAGCAGAGACCGCACTGCGGAGTGAGGATAGATTAAACTCTGCTAGCTGATCCACCTTCGCAATTAACCGGTATTCTGTGGGTGTACAGCAGAGCACATTGATTCCATAGGCTTCGATTAGCTTAAGATATTGGATGGGGTCAAAACGTCCACGATAGATAAAACCTGTCGCACCACTGCCAAGTACAGAAACAAAGGGGCTCCAGATCCACTTCTGCCAGCCTGGTCCTGCCGTTGCCCAGACCATATCATTCTCCTCAATGGCCAGCCAATTCTTCGCAGCGATCCGCAGATGGGCATAGCCCCAGCCATGGGTATGAACTGCCCCCTTCGGTTGTCCCGTTGTCCCTGAGGTATAGGATAGGAATGCCATATCATCTCGATGAGTCTTCAGGGTTTCAAATTGCGGAGATGCCTGAGCTGCTAGCAGGGACAGCTCCTGCCACCCTACTTTGGTACCGCCAGTGATCAATTTATGCTGACAGCTTACAGGTAGGCTGTTTACCCGATCCACTTCGTCGGTGAACTCATGGTGACAGATGACAGCAGCTGCTTCACTATGCTGCAAGCGATACGCAATATCCTGCGCTCGTAGCATCTCTGAGGATGGAATTATCACGATCCCCGATTGTAAACAGGCAATATAAACTGCATAGGTTTCGATTAAGCGCGGCATGATGACCAGAACTGGATCACCCTTCTTCACGCCTAAATCCAGCAACACATTGGCAATTTGATTCGCTCGCTTCATTAAATCTGCGTAGGTAATCCTCTCTGTGTTCCCTTGCTCATCCTGCCAGATTAGTGCCAACTTCTGCGGATCCTCCGCATGTCTTGCGAATTCGCTAGTCAGATTATACCATTCATCAGCAATGAACTCCCCCTGTTTCACCTAAATACCCTCCCTCGTTTTCCATATCCATTATTATAAAGTATTATTTGATAATTTTGAATATTTACTTTAACTTTTGATGTATATTTTTTACATTAAGAATCTTTGGTCCCTGAAATAAATAAAAGCCCAGCAGGATTTGAACAATCCACTGAGCCTTCCTCGTTGTTATTTCAACATTGTCCACACTAAAAGTCTAAGCGATGATTGGTATTCGGTTCACCTTTTTTCAGGAAACGGGAGATATAGACCACGTCTTGACGAGAATCAGGTCCCTCAAGTTCATTATAATCGATGACAACATGCCATAAGCCTTTATACACCACCGTCCCACCATCCTTATAATGCTCAATGGGAACAGCAAAGATCGGAGGATAATCCAATAAAGCCAAACCATAATTTATAATGGGTGACACGAAAACTAGAACAATCACAACGATGATCATCCAGCGCCATACCTTCCTGTTCTTCATCGCGTTTCCTCCCCTCTTAAGCCACTTGCTCAATGATTATTTCATTTCGATTATCTATCCTATCGTATTGTTGAACGCTCAAGAATTGTATGATTATAAATCATCTCTTGTACAAAATAGCCTTTTTCATGATATGTATATTCATATTCTAACTTTGAATTGCTTCTATCTGAAGGGTATAGAGAACATCCCGATAAGAGTATAACATAAAAGCAAATTCACCATTCTTTTCATGTCGGTATCTCCTCCATATATTATAATTCTAGGGCCTTACGTATCATTGTCTCTTTCCGTAGTCGCTAGTACACCTTCTAGTTATGAAAGTTTCAGGATAGTTTAATGCAAGCTCTTGGACATCCTTAAAAGTTTAGATTTAAAGAAGGCCCAGCAGGATTTGAACAATCCACTGAGCCTTCCTCATTGTTATATTCATTATCCCTCACGGAAAACGGACCGTAGGTACATCCGCTTCGTCAGCAGATAATAGACGAGCTGTAGGGCTAAGAAGACGAGGATAACACTTAGACCAAACATCCAAATATTAGAGTTGATCAAGCCATTTAACATGATGTAAGCGAAGCTTGCATGGGAGATCCCAACCAAGGATGGGATGAGAAAGATGAGACCGATCTGCTGGGATAGGGTCTTCTTCACTTCCTGCTTCGTAATCCCAATTCGATAGAGAGAACGGAACTGCTGTTGATTCTCCTCTAACTCCGTAAAGAGCTTGAAATAGATCAGACTGCCATTGGCAATGAAGAAGAGGATACTCACAAAGAGCCCGATAAAGAAGGTTAAGGCAAAAATTTGCCGTAATTCAAGATAACTCGGAACACGCATATCATCAAAATTGCCCTGATCCTCCATGGCGATCATCGCTCCGATTTTCTCAATGGTAGCTTGACTTCGTTCCCAGCCCTTCCAGTCGTATCCATAGATACGAACCTGTTGATCTACTGGGATCTGCTGCAGCCAACCATCGTATTCCTCATCGGAGATAATAAAGACAAAACCGACGCTACTTTGGAATGGCAAGATGGCACCACCCTGTTCACCGCTGATATTTAGCTCCACCTTCGATGAACCCAGCTCACCTTGTAGTGGTTGACCTGCTCCTACGATTTGAACACCCCAATCTTTAAACGGATTAAGTAGACGTGTCTCACCTTGTGTGAGGCTTACGGTTGGTAGATCGTGCTCAGTAGCCAAACGATTATAATCTCGATTAGCAATCATAAAAAACTCCGCACTGTGCACCATCTGATGTGTACCCTGAAACATACCATCAATAGGAAGGGCTAAAATATCCAATTTTTGCGTAAGCTCATAGCCATCCTCTGCGATGATCGCTTCCACCTTCTCTGGATCGAAGCTGGAGTTGGTTCCACCTGTGGTATCCACATAGCTAACCACATAGGGATATTGCTGCGCAGCCATGGATGAGGTATCCGCAAGCAGAATATAGAGTGTTCCCGATGCTGTTAGAATGACCGCACTCATGGTTGCCACTAGAAATAGAACGCGGGCATTATCCTTCATCCGATAAACCAAGTTGGAGATGGTGATTAAATTGGTTCCCTTATAATACATCCCCTTCCGTTTCTGCAAGTGCCGGAAGATGGCCACACTGGCCTGGGTAAAGAGAAAATAAGTACCAAGCACCACGAGAAAGAGCACTGGTAATATTAAAGCGAAAACGTTTTGCAGCGTAGCAATGGACGCTAAGTAATAACCTGCCCCAATAGTAACGATAGCCAGCAAAACCAACCAGCGTGAATAGACGGGCAGGGGCTTTGCTTGTTTGGATGCCTTCAATAATTGGATGATCTCCACCTTACGTAATTGTAAGAGCACTACTAGGGTCATGATCTGAAAGAGCAGGAAGAAACCAACAGCCGTATAGAGCAACGCTTTGGGCACGACCATGTAACGGATGGGAGACTCTACCGCAAGCAGACTGCTCATGCCCATGAGAAAGAGCTTGGAAAAGAGTAAGCCAAATCCGATCCCTACTACGATGGAAAGCAAAGAAATGAGCGTGTTTTCTACGTAAATCATCCAGCGCAGCTGATTTCGGCTCATCCCAAAGAGAGAATAGAGACCAAACTCTTTTTTCCGCGATTTGATAAAGGCCGAATTGGAGTAGAGCACAAATAAGAAAGCAAAGATCACGATAACATACTCAGCTGCCACCATACCCTGCCGAACACTATCCCCTCCCCGGATATAGCCACTGGCCACATCAGGGTGGAAGATGAATGAAGCATAGATGAAGAAAACGGTGACCGTAAAGATACTACTTAGAATATAGGCGATATATTGATGCCAGTTCCCCCGGATATTTCGGATGGCTAAATTGCGTAATCTCATCTCACATCACCTGCTTTCATCACTGCGTTACTATAGGTACGCATGGTTAATAGATAGTAGATGAATTGGGCAAGTAAGAAGAGCCCTACCACAATGAGTCCACCGTACCAAACAGAGAATCCAGTCACGCCATTCAATGCTTTGTAAGCGAACGCCCCATGGAGAATCCCTACAAAGGCGGGGATGAAAAAGATAGCTCCTACCTGACGCTTAAGGATTTTGTGCATCTCCCGCTTCGATACCCCCATTCGATAGAGGGCACGATATTGCTGCTGGTTCTCACCTAGCTCCGTAAAGAGCTTAAAGTAGATCAGGCTTCCTGTAGCAATAAAGAAGAGGATACTGATAAAGAGTCCGATAAAGATGATGAGATTCCCTGTTTTTTGCATCCCCATATAGGTTGTAATCCGTTCTTCAAAACGGTATTGATCTTCAGGTGCAAGGGTAGCTTGAATCCGTTCAATGGTGGCCTGTCCATGCCTCCAATCCTTCCATTCATAGCCATGGATCTGCACCATCTCGCTAGGCATTACTTCCTTGAACCAAGCCTCATACTGGGCATCATTCACCACAAGCACCAGATTGTTCCCCGTAGGACGTGGGATTACCCCATTATTGATCTGCCCTTGAAAGGTGAGGGAGCCCGAAGTAGGTCCTACATTCCCTTCTACTTGGTCTCCCTTCTTGATATGCTGGATCTCCATACTTTTGGATGGATAGATGAGGTAAGTATCTCCCTCAGCCACCTCTAAGGTTTTCAAGTCCTTCGCTTCGGCGATCTGATTATATTGCGTCGTGGAAAGCACAAGGAACTTCTCTTTCCAAAGATTTTGATTGGCTTCATACACTGTTCCATCAAAAACAAGGGCATTGGCGTGAACAGCATATTCCAATTCAATGCCATCCTCTTGTAAAATGGCTTCTACCTTAGCTGGATCAAAGCTACTCTCCTCATCTCCATCTTGAAGATAGCCAATGGTCTGAGGATAGAGGTCCATCACTTGATCCTGCATATTGGTATACATGATGAAGATGTAACCAGAAGCCGAAATGACAACAGCACTGAGAATGGCCACCATAAAGAGCATCCGGGCATTATCCTTGATCCGAAAGACTAAATTCGATGTGGTTAATAAATTGGTCCCTTGATAGTAAAAACCCTTACGCATTTGGAGACGGCGTAAAATGGCCACACTTCCTTGGGTGAAGAGAAAGTAGGTACCAATCACCACGAGAAAGAGGACAGGAAACATGGTGATGATCACCGTCATGAGATTCATCGTGCTCGCTAAAGCATAACCAGCAGCGAGGGTAATAAAGGCTGTGGCTGCCAGCCAGCGTGAATGAACAGGAAAAGGCTTGGGTTGCTTCGCTGCTTTGAGCAGTTCCACAATCTCCAGCTTCCCCATACGAAGAAGAGCCACAATGGTATTCACTTGAAAGAGGAAAAAGAACCCAAGGGCTGTGACAATAATGGCCTTCCCCACAATCATGAAGGGGATGAGTGCACCTGTTCCCATCAGTTGACCAATCCCCATGAAGAAGAGCTTGGAAAACAGAATCCCTAACCCGATCCCTGTGCCAATAGCTAGCAATGAAATCACGGTGTTCTCCAGATAGACAAGCCAGCGCATCTGGTACTTATTCATCCCAAACAGGGAATATAGCCCAAATTCACGCTTCCGTGACTTAATAAACGCGGAGTTGGAGTAGAGGACAAAGAAGAAGGCAAAGATGACAATGACATACTCTGCAGCGATAATCCCTTGCCGCACCGCTCTTCCACCTGGAATCTGCCCATTCATCACATCCGGATGAAAGATAAAGGAGGCGTAGATAAAGAAGATGGTTACGGCAAAGACACTACTGAGGAAGTAA
Source organism: Rubeoparvulum massiliense (assembly GCF_001049895.1). GTDB lineage: Bacteria > Bacillota > Bacilli > Rubeoparvulales > Rubeoparvulaceae > Rubeoparvulum > Rubeoparvulum massiliense. The sequence goes on along the minus strand of NZ_CVPE01000006.1, from coordinate 76,877 downwards.
GCTACATACTGATGCCAGTTACCTCGAATATTCCTAAGAGCGAGACGCTTCAAGCTCATTGAAGTTCCCCCCTAGCATACTGACACAATCCAGAATCTGTTGGAAAAAGGCTTGGCGTTGGCTACCCTTCCGAATTTCCGAGAAAAACTTGCCATCCTTAATGAAGATGATGCGGTCACAATAGCTTGCTACGGCAGGGTCATGGGTAACCATGAGGATAGTGGCTCCCTTCTGCTCATTGAGGGAGGTGAGGGCATCCATGACATCCTTAGCTGCCTTCGAATCCAGATTCCCGGTGGGCTCATCGGCGAGAAGAAGAGCAGGCTGATGAATCATGGCCCGTGCACAGGCTGCCCGTTGCTGTTGACCACCCGATACTTCGTAGGTACGCTTATCTAGGATTTCTGTGATATTTAATAGCTTGGCAATCTCCTCAACACGCTGTTCCATTTCGCTTACCTTTACCCGATCCAAGGCGAGCGGTAAGAGGATATTCTCCTTAATCGTCAATGTATCCATCAGGTTAAAATCCTGGAAGATGAAGCCCAGCTCTTGCCGACGGAAGAGGGCTAGCTTCCGATTATTTAAGAGAGTTGGATTGGTACCATTGATTTTTAAGGAACCAGAGGTGGGTCGATCGATAGTAGCCAACAAATTGAGCAAGGTCGTCTTCCCACTACCGGAAGGACCCATGACACCGACGAACTCGCCTTCCTCCACCGCAAGATCAAATTGGTCAAGTGCTTTATAGGTGACCGTGCCTTTTTTTGAGCCATATATTTTGGTTAAGCCTTCAGCTTCTAAGATATACATGTTATTCATCCTCCTTGTTTTCTACCCTTAGTATACGGAGGACGCTCATTGCTTCCCATCGAAGAGCCTTACAAATGGAACATCCTACCTTACAATATTGTCAGCTTGCTTGTCACCTTCATGATGTTCGATCAGATTTGATTCGTCGATGCATCGTACGTAAATGGCACGAATGGATTAATGAGAGGTGCTCCATTGGAGATCCTTGTAGGTCGTCTGGACTTGGAAGCGGATGGTGATGGTAGTCCCTACCCCTTCCTGCGATTCTACCGTAATCCCATGTCCTAGCTGGCGACAGATCTCCTTGCTTAAGTAAAGCCCCATTCCTGTGGATTCCTTTACCTTCCGGCCGTTTTCGCCTGTGAAAAACGGATCAAATATCCGGGGCAAATCACTTTGCGGAATACCAATCCCACGGTCTTCTACATGTAGGAGAATCCCCTCCCCTTTCTTTTCAATAACAAAACGGATGGGTGCGCCCTCTCCCTTGGGCGAATACTTAATGGCATTCAATTCTAATTGATGAATGACGAAGGCGAGCCACTTCGGATCGCTCTCCACAATCACTTGCTCTAGTGTTGTCTCCAGTTTAGGATAGAGCTGATGGCGGATGAAGAGGCGCCGTTCTTCATTAATGACACTGCGAACGAGTTCAATGAGCTCCACTTTTTCTGCCCGAAGATCTAAGGCGAAGTGGTTAATGCGGGCTAGATGGAGCATCATATCTAAGCCATGGCGAAAGCGCTCATTTTCCTCATCAATCTCCTGTAGGAGTCCCTCCGCTTCTTTCGAAAGTTGTTGATTACGCCCTTGCTGGATTAAGAGAGAGATGACAGAGACCGGCGTCTTCATATGATGCACCCATTGATTGGTGAAATTGAGATGTTGCTCCTGGCTCCGTTTATAACGATCGAGTTCGGCAATATAGTGCTGATAGTTTTGATTGATGACATGGTTAAATGCTTGCTGCTCTTCACTCACTGGGTCACTCAACTGAAGGATCGCATCCATCCCCATTTGCTTGGAATCTAGCGCATGGTTGAGGCGTCGATAAAATGGACGTAGCCGAAAATAATCCACGGCAATGACGATTCCTAAGAGCACGATAGTGAGTAAAAATAAGTAGAATAGATTTCCCCAGCCAATCCATACATTCTGCTCCAGCATGGCTAGGAAGATCACCGTCAGTACAAGAATGATATTAATGAAAGGAAAGACCAGATAGGCAAGGCGATCATGGAGATACTGTTGAAATCTCATTAAGCATCAGGCCCCCAGTTCGCACTTAAGCGATAGCCTTGACCTCGGACCGTGGCGATGGCATCCTCAATGCCTAGCTCTGCAAGGCGCTTCCGTACACGGGTCACATTGACGGTAAGGGTGTTATCATCCACAAACTCCACCTCATCCCAGAGCGCCTCTAGTAACTCATCACGGCTCACCACCTGATCCACCTTCCGCACTAGTGTATCGAGAAGACGAAACTCCTTTGGCGATAGGATAACACTCTTCCCGCCATACTCGAGTTCTAATTTATTGCGATGGATGAAGAGGCCTGCTAGCTCCTGCACATCCCCTTCCTGTAGGTTATTCATGGCATACTCACCATAAGCACGCCGTAGCACACCCTTTACCTTCGCCACTACCACATCAAGATGGAAGGGCTTAATAATATAATCATCGCCACCATGCTCAATGGCTAGGACTTGATTCATCTCACTATCTCGTGCTGAGACGAAGATGATGGGGAGATTGGAGACCGTCCGAATCTGCCGACACCAGTAGAAGCCATCATAGTATGGGAGATTAATATCTAATAAAACTAAATCTGGATTGATTTGCAGAAACTCTGCCTTGATATTATCTAAAGCCTTCGCAATCATAGGCTGGTATCCATACTTCTCCAGATGCTCCGCTAGGATATTAGCAATCTTCTGATCATCTTCAACGATATAGATCTTGTACATCTCTCTAACTCCTTTCGGGGGGTCAGTCCCCCATTACATTAACGCATTAAAGTATTACCCAGTTGATAATGACTCTACGCTTTTTCTGATCATAGGATAGCATATTCATTAGGGACTAGATATGAAAAAAATGGGATACAAAGAGTATATTTACACAAAACAGCATAAAGTAAAAAAACTCACACCATTAAGTGTGAGTTTTTGTTCATATTTCCTGTAAAGTGGCACTTTAACACAGTGCATCAATGGGGGACTGACCCCTTTATAAGCCTAGTGATATATACTTCATCTCCAAATACTCATCCATCCCATGATGTCCCCCTTCACGGCCGAGACCACTCTGCTTAAATCCACCAAATGGTGCTTGCGGTGTCGAGGGAAGTCCATCATTTAATCCCACGATTCCATACTCCAGCTTTTCAGCAATCCGTACCCCTTGTGAGATATTCTCTGTGAATACATAGGCTGCTAATCCAAATACAGTATCATTGGCCCGTGCAATGACCTCATCCTCTGTCTTGAAGGTGGTGATGGGCATTAACGGTCCAAAGGTTTCCTCATTCATACACACCATGTTATCGGAAACATTGGATAATACCGTTGGCGTAAAAAAGAGTCCATTGATCACTTTCCCACCCACCGTAACCTTCGCACCTTTGGACACTGCATCTGAGATATGTGACTGTACCTTCTGAACTGCTGCCTCATCAATCAATGGACCGATGGTTACACCTTCCTCAAGACCATTGCCAATCTTCAAACGAATGACCTTTTCCACTAGTTTTTTTGTGAATTCCTCAGCAATGGATTCATGCACGTAGACACGATTAGCGCAGACACAGGTTTGCCCAGCGTTACGGAACTTTGCTGCAATAACACCCTCCACAGCCTTATCTAAATTACAATCTGCCATCACAATGGTTGGTGCATGACCACCTAGCTCCAGTGAAACCTTCTTCACCGTATCAGCGGCGCCTTTCATTAATAGCTTTCCTACTTCTGTTGAGCCTGTAAAGGTTAACTTTCGAACCCGCGTATCTTCTAACCAAGCTGCACCGATTTCCTTAGAATTACCGGTCACCACATTCACAACTCCATCTGGAATACCAGCCTCGCGTGCCAATTGGACAAGTTTAATGGCGGTCAAAGGGGTCTGCCCAGCAGGCTTGATCATCACCGTACATCCTGCTGCAAGGGCAGGTGCCACCTTGCGTGTAATCATCGCTGCAGGAAAGTTCCAGGGTGTGATCACAGCCACCACTCCTACAGGCTGCTTGTGGACAAAAATTCGCTTATTGGTAGTAGTTGCAGGAATCGTCTCACCATAAACCCGCTTTCCTTCCTCGGCATACCAAAGAACATAACCATTGGCATAATTGATTTCACCCCGTGCTTCTGCCAGTGGCTTCCCTTGCTCCATGGTCATGGTTCTTGCCAGATCCTCTGTATGCTCCTTGATTAATTCATACCATTTATAGACCAATGCACTGCGTTCATACGCAGATAAGCTAGACCAAGCTGGAAAAGCAGCATAGGCTGCAGCGATGGCTGCTTTCGCTTCTGCTTGCCCACCCCTTGGTACCGTAGCGAATACCTCGCCCGTTGCTGGATTGCTGACTTCCATTTTGGGTAGAGATGAACCTGCATCTTGACCATTAATAATCAATAGATACTCTTCCATTGCGCATCGCTCCTTCACTTTGGGGGTCAGACCCCCACTTAATTAGTGCGTTAAAGTACCACTGTAATGGGGGACTGACCCCAATTATGGTAGAATATCTCCATAGAACTGACCATCAATTTTTGCCACCTTAATAATCGCATGTGTAATCAGCCAACTATCTTTCTCTGGGATATAATCGTAATCTGACGGATCAAAAACAGAAGGAAAGATAGAAGAATAATCTTGAAAGAAAAGTATAAAACTATAGTTTTTATTTGGAAAAACCTCATTGAAAAATGTACCCATCTCATAGGCATAATTTGATAAATCCTCATATATTGCATCAAAGTTGGTAATGTAAAACTTGTAATTTTCTAAATCGATTGCAGCATTAATTCCGATTGTACTATTGTCATCAAGAAAAAACGCATCATATTGACTCAGATAAATGTTTCCCTCTGAGGTTTCAATGACTGAAACATACTCAGTTAATATGTCTGATAATCGTTGAAGGTTTTCTTCATTTACTTCTTCCATTTCGTAATTCACTTGAGACGGATTAAAGTCAGCCAGTGAAGTAGAAGCAATATTTGCGAATCTCTTATTAGTTAAATCAGATAGCCAGGAATTGATATAATTAATCGGAATCGCAAAATTTAAATCCGCCACGCTTGTGGTATTACCAGATGAAGTGATTCCGACAAGCTCCCCTCTAGTATTAAATAATCCCCCGCCCGAACTTCCATGATCGATAGGTGCATTAATTTGAATTAAGTCAACATAACCATCATTTCGAAATCCACTTACTAATCCTTCTGAGACAGTATTCTTCAGACCATAAGGACTACCTATCGTAATAATTTTATCTCCCTTACTTAGCTTACCAGCATTCCCAATGGTTACAGGTGCAATCTTGGGAAGAGTGGTTGTCTTTATCAGAGCTAAGTCCTTTTCTGGATCATAAGCAACCACGCCTTCAATGGCATAAGTGCTATTGTCTACAGTATTAATAACCGCATAGCTTGCTCCCTCGATTACATGATAATTGGTTACGAGTATGCCCTCTTTGACAAAAACACCACTTCCACCACTAATTTCACGTTGAGCTTCATCAAAGATTTTGATTAGGACAACCTTATTATCATTACGTGCTACGATATCTTTTGCTGATAACTCGGCATTGCCCCCTTTATCGACTGGATTCTCAATTTTAGGATCTGTTGGATTGCTTAGATTGCTAGAATTTTGACTTATATGATTGAGATAACGCTCGATGATTACAGTTGCTTGTGCTCTTGTTGCTGGACTATAAGGAGCAAATGATCCATCTGGAAACCCTTGAATGATCCCTTTATTAACTACAAGAGAAACATTCTTTAGAGCATATGCAGGGATTTGATTATTGTCTGTAAATTCAGCTTGAAGGGTATTCGTATCATTCCCAAGCAATCGTGAAACCATCATGGCCATCTCTAAACGAGTGATGTTTGTATCAGGAGAAAAGGATGAATTAGGGTAATCACTAGGAATAATGATCCCCTTCTCAACAGCTTTCATAATATATGGATAGCCCCAGTAAGATTGAGAGACGTCATTGAAAACGCTCTTCTCTAATGTCGTATCATACTTCTCAATATTTTCAGAAGCGATGATCAATATTTTAACAAAGGCTGCCCTCGATATATTTTGATCTGGGCGAAAGGTTGAATCTGGATAACCTGAGATAATGTTTAACCCTACTAAGTTCTGAATATTCGACTCCGCCCAATGACCGTTAATATCTGTCAGGGCAGACTCTGCGTTAACCTGGGGTGCAATTAAAAAAATCATAAGTAGTAGAACGATGATCTGTTTTTTCATTTGCTCCAGTCTCCTATCTCCTAGTATCGTATTGCTTGCTCTATTCTATCTCCAGAAAATTACTACAATATTAACCATGTTGAATGGAGGAACAACTAGGTATTTAGTCATACTATGGATCTTCAATTTGATTGTATCAAACGCCTTGAGTCATTACCACATCGATCCAGTTAGGAAGTAGAAAGTTGCTAGTTTCGAGAAAAAAATGGCCACTTCTTCAGCATCTTAATATGCTGAAGAAATGGCCACAGCCTCCTACACCACTTCGCCCTTCTTCGCTGGTATAAATATCATCCCCATAGCAGCAATAAAACCTGCTATCACAAATGTATAAAAACTCCAGATGAAATCGACCTTGAGGCTAACGAGGAAACCGATGAGCAACGGTCCAGAAATTGCACCAATCCTACCAATGCCAAGTCCCCATCCTAATGCCGTCGCCCTTGCCTGCGCTGGATAATACTTGGAAACAAAAGCATTCAATATTTGTGTATTACCTACAGAACCAAAGCCTGCAATTCCCACTAGTAAATATGTGACTACAATAGGTGGAGCACCGAGAGTTAGTAGGAAAGCGCTTACAGAAGCAAGCGAATAAGAGATGGCAATCACTCGCTTGGAACCCCAGCGATCAGCGATCGAACCAGCTAGTAATGCCCCTACTCCTGCTGTCAGATTCATCACTAGCAAAAATGATAAGCTCGAATTGAGTGAATAACCTAATTCTCGCATAATTTGTGGTAGCCAAGTATTGAGACCATAGACTAAATAAAAGCCCATGATATAGGTTAGCCAGAAAAATAAGGTTGCTCTCAGATAATTAGTTGAGAAAAGTACTTGGACAGACTGTTTCTTCTTGCTGGACTGCTGATCCTCTTTGCTAATTTGCTCTGTGAAAAAAGATAGATCAATTTGATAACGTTGGCAAATCTGTTTTGCCTCCTCTTCACGCTGTCGAGTTAAGAGAAAGCTAACCGATTCAGGTAAGTATTTTATCATTACTGGAACGATTAGTAATGGTAGTCCACCAATCCAAAACATTCCCCTCCAGCCGAACGAATCGAGTAATAAAATAGCTAAGACCGCACCAAGTACAGTACCAAATGAGTAACCAGAAAACATTAGCACATAATTTAGAGAACGACGATGGGATGGAGAATATTCAATGACAAGTGCAGATGCAGTAGGAATCACACCACCTAAACCAATGCCTCCGATAAAACGAAATAGACCAAATATTCCCGGCGATGTAGCCAATGCGCAGATGATCATCGTAATCGAAAAAAGACTCACACACACGACTAAGGTCCATTTTCTTCCTAGCACATCGGTACTGGTGCCTATGCAGATGGCACCGATCAACATACCAAAGAGCGGATAGCTGCCAATGGCTCCTGCTTGAGCTGCTGATAAGCCCCATGGTTGATAATCTAATAGACTAGGAAGCACTGCACCATAAATACCCAAATCGTAACCATCTGCTAAGATACAGAAAAAGCAGATGAACAGAATGAAATACATTAAGGATGGGGGAACTCCAGCCTTTGAAGCCTCAACTGCTTTCGCTTGTGGCACTTCCTGTACAATTTGACTCATCCCATCTCACTCCCACATTTAACTGACTAGCGTTTCTCAAGCCAGCTATATTGATAGCCTCCATCTTCAAGTTGCTGCTCCGTTTGAACAACCTTTAAAGGACGAAATGTATCAATCATCACAGCAAGCTCGAAAGTCTCTTTCTTACCGATACTCTCTTCCACTTTTCCTGGATGTGGACCATGGGGAATACCAGCTGGGTGAAGTGTCAGCGATTCTGCTTGAATTCCCTTCCGACTCATAAAATTTCCTTCCACGTAATACAAAACCTCATCACTATCAATATTGCTATGATAGAAAGGTGCAGGAATGGCCTCAGGATGATAATCATATAAGCGTGGAACAAATGAGCAAACAACAAAATTATGACCTTCAAAGGTCTGATGAACAGGTGGTGGCTGATGAATACGCCCTGTAATAGGCTCAAAGTCAGCTATATTGAGTTTCCAAGGATATAAGAAACCATCCCAACCTACAACATCAAGAGGATGATGCTCATAAAAATGGGAATGTAGATACTCTCCTGACTTTGTTCGAACCTCGTACTCTCCCTGTTCTGTATGGGTGACAAGCTTTTCAGGACCGTGGATATCTCTTTCGCAGAAAGGACTATGCTCAAGGAGTTGACCAAACTCATTTCTGTATCTCTTAGGTGTTGTAATCCAACTATTCGTCTCAATTACCAGAAACTTCGAATCCTCTGTGGTCGGTTCTATGCGATAAATGGTACCAATAGGAATCACAAGATAGTCGCCAGGTTGATAGTGAAGAGTTCCGAATATTGACTCAATTTTTCCCGTACCACGATGAACAAACAGAAGTTCATCGCCATTACTATTACGGTAAAAATACTCCATCGACTCCGTAGGATTAACAACCCCAATGAACAAATCTTCATTCCCAAGGATGTATTCCCTTCCCATCACAGCATCATGGAGCTTTTTGTTTACACGATCCGTATAAAAGTGACGTGGGCGAAGTACACTTGGCTCTTCGAACTCTATACTGCAATGACCAAATAAACTAGATTTGAAAAACTGGGTCGGAGGATGTTGATGATACAGGATCGATTGAATACCTGAAAATCCTTTCGTACCCATGACTTGCTCTCGATATAAGGTTTGATCCTCTTTTCGAAAAACCGAGTGCCTTTTTTGCGGGATTGTTCCCATTTGATGATACCTTGCCATGAATCGAAGCCCTCCTCATCAAACTATTTATGATTCTCAGTTACAGCCTTCTTCCGTAAGACCTCATCCTTCGCTAGGGCTGGTTCTATGATTCCTACCACTTCGCCAAAGCCCACACGATAGCCCTCACCTTGACACCATCCTGTGAGGATTAGCTCATCTCCATCTTCCAGCCATTCCCTTGTCTCTTCCTCATTGATGTGGATCGGTTCATCGCCTCGCCAGGTTAATTCTAACATGCTACCCCTTGTCTCTTTTTCGGGTCCACTAATGGTACCTGAAGCGAGTAAGTCACCAGGATTCAGATTACATCCACCAATAGTATGATGAGCAATCTGTTGAGCGATGCTCCAATATAAATAGCGATAATTGGTTGCACTGATTGGTTTTGCATGATTCATCGCTTTACTTCGGAGATGCACTTCAAGTTGAATGTGAAATGAACCTGGTTGCCCTTGTTGCAGATACTCTAGTGGCTCAGGATCTTGAACGGGTCCTTGGACACGAAAATGTTCCAATGCTTCCAAAGGAATTACCCAAGGAGAGATAGAAGTAGCAAAATTTTTTCCTAAGAAGGGACCCAGTGGCTGGTACTCCCATGACTGAATATCACGGGCACTCCAATCATTGAGCAATACCGCTCCAAAGAGATGTTCTTCAGCCTCTGCAATCGGAATCGGTTCTCCTTGCTTATTTCCAGTGCCCATAATAAAACCGATTTCCAATTCAAAATCTAGCTGTCTACATGGTGCAAAAATAGGCGGATGATCCGCTAATTTAATCTGACCCCAAGGCCGGCGAATGCGAGTGCCACTGAGAACAACTGAACTAGCTCTCCCGTGGTATCCCACAGGTAGATAGACCCAGTTCGGCATCAATGCATGCTCTTTCCCACGAAACATCGTACCTACATTCATTGCATGCTCTTTCGAAGCATAAAAATCGGTGTAATCACCAATGGTGACGGGTAGATGGAGTTTCACACTCTCCATTGGAACAAGTACTTGTTTACGCAACTCCATATTGTCTCGGAGTTGGGATTCATCAGCTGACAGTAACTGTTGCGTAATTTTCCGTACTTTACGCCAGACATCTCGGCCAAGCTCCATCAAGGGATTAAGTGTAGAACGATTAAATACCCTCGTATTCTGATCCAACGCATCTTTATAGAAGCCCTTATCTTCAAGAATGGATAAATCCAGTACATAATCGCCAATCGCTACTCCTACTCGAAGATGTGGATCATCTTGCTTGCTAAATATACCATATGGTAGATTTTGAATCGGAAAGTGAGATTTTTCATCCACAGCAATAAATGATTTCACCTCATGGCCCCCTTTTATTGAGTAGTTCCAGTAATTCGTCTCTTGGTTCATCAAAGCTGCAGCTCCCAAATGATCGAACAAATTGATTTCGCAGCGCTCTCACTTCTTGAGAAGTAAGGTGAAGTTCTTTCCAAGCTAAGTGATCATCGTGGATGACGAAGTGATCATCTCGTTCATCAGAGATAATATCTTCAATCACATCGGCATCAAGACTGTAATGATAAGCGAGCATACTTGCCATGAATATGTTGAGGAAACCATGCATTTCCGCATGAACCTCATCCCTGTACATACGAATAGGATGATGTAATCCTGCCGTGAATTTTAGTGGTAGTTTTCTTTGACTACATAATGAGATCCCCTGAGCAACCTGTTTGGTACTCGGTATCATCTCTGCTTTTATGCCACCTGTTCGAATTTTTACACCTAGTGGCTCATGGTGTGTAGCGTTGAAATGAGTGATTGCTTCGATACTATTGGTGAGATATTGGTGCCAATCATCTCTTTCAAGAAAAGCTACCTCGCAGAATAGATTCACACCAATCCTCTTTGCCCCATCCATCATTTTCTGTAGTAAATACTGACTTGGTACAATGGGTGGCAAGGGTACTTCCAATGTTTCAACCTTTACCCAATCTTGTTGCTGGTTCATAAAATATTGAATCTGTTCTAAATCTTCCTGAAGTTGAAGTAAGCACTCAGCTTCTGTTCCACTTTTACGACCGACAACTGAGAGTCTTAGTACTTGATGATCTTTATATAAATCTGCATAGGCTTGAAGCTCATGGATTTTCGTAATTGGGATAATGAATGGGCCCAATATCCACGAATCTTCACTCGTAACATATTTGAAGTGATTTTGAATGGCAGCATCTAATTCTAAATTGGCAGGTGGAAAAAGGCCTGCATAATCGATCAAGTGGCTTAAAAAGGCGTGAAGGCTTGGTAGACCTTTCATTCAATCACTTCCCTTCTAATTAGTGAATTATAGTCTTTTCATTGTGTAACCAGTGGTTGACCCAGCCTCTTTTGCATATGAACCAATTCATCTGCTAAGTGTTGAATACGTGTTACAATCTCCAAATCATCGATCTCGTTATGCTCATTGAAATGACTCACGTTGGCATAGACATAGCTTGGTGCAATATAAGCACGTAAGTAAGAAGCAATGGGCTTCAATTGATTTTCAATCATTAAATAGTGTTGGTATGTTCCACCATTAGCGACAAAGCCCATCACCTTATGACGAAAAACTGTTGGTTGGATTAGATCAATGAGGTTTTTTAATGGGGCAGGAATGGAACAATTGAAAACCGGTGTGCCAATTAGATAAAAATCAGCTTCAGTCACTGCTTGAATGACTAGCCTAGTGTCCTCGTTATAATCGCTCACACTTCTGCCATCACAGAACTGCAGGTCATAATCCCTTAGATCTAACATTTTTGTTTTAATCTCAGGATGTTGTTTCTTTACTTCATCTAGAACGGTTTGGACGAGAATAGCTGTTTTTACGCCAACAATTGTACCGGAGATACCGAGAAGCTCCATCATCTTTCTCCTTTCAAAGGTTTACCCTTTTGTTGTTGTAGCCAGTTCTTTTTTTGTTTGAGATTTTTGAAATGCTGGCATCACTTTTTGGGCTACAAGTTCCATGGATTTTATCACTTTTTCATGTGGTAATCCCCCAAAATTCATCAACATCATAATGTGGTCACAGCCTGCTTCCTGGTATTTCTTCAACATGGTGATAACATCTTCTGGCGCTCCAATTAAAACTTGCTCTCGGTCTCGTAAATCTTCATACTTTGCACTCTTCCCATACATTCTTGTATCTAGATAGAGATCTAAGTGTGGCTTCGCTGTTGCTATCGCTTCTTCCCTTGTTTCTGCAACATAGGTATGAAGAGCTAAAGAGACTGTAATTTTTTCTTCATCATGGCCTGCTCGACGGTAATTTTCTTTATAATTGTCGATAATCTCTTTTAGCTCAGAAATAGAGTTACAAGCTACATAAGGAACACCACTAATGCTATAACCCATCTTGCCAACATAGCTAGCACCAAGATTGCTCAATGTTCCGATCCAGAGCGGTACTTCTTTCTGTTTTGGTATGACTTCCAGCTTGATGTCTGTAAATTGATAATAATCTCCTTGGTGTGAGAACCTTTCCCCTTTCCACGCTTTTTCAATTACTGCAAGAGAATCATTAAACCGCAATGCCTTATCCTTCCCATCCACATTAAATCCTGCGAACTCATGGGGAAGATAGCCGCTACCTAAGCCTAGATTTAAGCGTCCATTACTTAACACATCCAGTAATGCATAATCCTCAGCAACTTGAATTGGATTTTTAAAAGGTAGTGTAACAATAGCGGTACCTAGACGGATATTCTGAGTTTTTGCCGCTACAACTGCAAAAAATGTTTGAGGAGTGGTTAATATTCCATACTCACTAAAATGGTGCTCCGCAAACCAAGTAGCATCATATCCTAAACGATCTGCTAGAATGGACTGCTCTAATACCTCATTTAAGAGCTGTTCCGGTGTTCGTTCAAAGCCTTCCTTATAATTTTTATAGTTATCAAATACCGTAAACAAACCGAACTCCATCTCGAAAACCTCCTCGATTAATTAAATTTGCAAACAAAAAAACCAGCAGCAATAGAAAATTAAACGAAGAAAAACTTCATTTTAATCTCTTCTATCGCTACTGGCTGTATATCTACTGATTGAGGTTCAGCTCATGTCCTTCCCTCGGTAGATATTCCAGTTTCACACTAGCTTTATGTTGTCAATTAAATTATATCGAATTTTCTGTCATTTGCAAGCGTTTTCTTTTTGATCAAAAATTTTTTCTTGGTAGCTTTTATTCGCTGCAATCATTGCTTGGATCACTGCCTTCTGGGGAGGAACAATAAAGCGGTTCTCGATCTCAGTAATAATCTCATCGATCTTCTGTAGTGATTTCCCTTGGAGCAATGCTCCGATAAAATGATTTGTTAATGGCTGTAAGAAAGTGAATGTAGAATGGATAACCACATCATTCTCTGTATCAACGATCAGAATACACCCGATGGTCTTCTGCAATTCGAACACTGGAGTACCCTTGGGCAGTTGTGCAAAACCTGCCACAAGCACATAACTATCTTTTATTTCAATGGACATGTAACACCTTCCCTTCTTAGAACTTAATGGAGAAATGTTGGGTATATTATAACACGGACATAGTGTTAAGTGTATTGGATTATATTAATTTGAGCTCTTGTGTCTGTTTACTCTGTTAGTCTAAAAGATAACGACACAGCAATCTTATCTATATCATCATTAACGGTACACTATAACGCTTTCATAACTCATCACCACATGAATCCTTACGTTTTCCTACTCCCTAGTATCCCCCAATCCCCCACAGCAATCAAGATTTCCTCATTTCTACCACCCTCTCCCTTCCCCCTCCCCACCCAACATGCTATACTAACCCTACAATCTATCACCATTTCCCAGGAGGCTTCCCATGGCCAAACTTCATCAAGGCAGTAAACACCTAAAGAAAAATGCCCACCAGGCACGGAATCGTGCAATACTGTGGACATTACCAACCATCATCTATATTGTTCTATACTTTACACAGCAGTTCCAACTTCACTGGGGCTTTCATTTGCTTGCCCTTCTACCATTGATTGTGGCTGCCCGCTATTCGCGGCAGTATAAAATCTATCGAGCAGGCATTGAGGGAGAGGTGGAGACGGCGAAGTTCTTAAAGTCGCTTCCTGCTTCCTACGAAATCTATCGCTCTGTTCCCGTCTCTTACCAGGGGCAAAAATCAGAGATTGATCTGGTTATCGTTGGCGAGAATGGGGTCTTCGCAGTGGAAGTGAAGAATCATAGCGGTAAGCTCTCAGGTTCTGCTGATGCTCAGGAGTGGCAGCAGGTGAAGCGCGGTCCCAAGGGTGAGCAGACTCGTAAAATGGTCCGAAACCCCATCCTTCAGATGAAGAATCAGGTCTGGTTACTCTCCCAGAACATGAAGGAACAGAAGCTCTCACTTTGGATTGAAGGGATCGTCTACATTGCCAATCCTAACTGTGAGCTGAATATTAAACAGGTTCATGTTCCCTTCTTCAACCAACCAGAGCAACTATCTCGGTACATCTTGCATTATCAAGCGAAGAATACACCAACACAAGCCCAACTGACCCAAGTGAAAAAGCTCCTACACCGCCTGTCAAAAAGTAAAAATTGAAATGCACCTCCAAACATTAGATTTGATGTCTAATATTTGGGGTGTACTTCACTCCCTCAAGCCCCAATGTCTTCTAGGTTTCTAGCTCCTACTCTGCAAAATCAAAAGCCGAAGCTTCTAGGGTACTCATGCCTAGGAAGCTTCGGCTTTTCTTGGGAATAATGGCACCCTCCGCTCCAACGCCAAGACCCCGACGAAGATGAGGATAATCCCGAACAGTTCATCAAGGGGTAAGAAATAGGCATAGCCAATGGCAGCGAGGCGTCCGCCTAAACTCATGAGGAAGGCTCCGCCAGCGATAAGCAGGTGGCCTGCAAGACGGGCTGACCACCAGGACCAGATGGCAACCACCATGAGAAGAATACCTCCAACGCCAGATAACCAGAAGCTAAAGCCCCTGACATTGGTCGGCATGGCATTACCGCCTACTGAAACGCCGCTTCGCTGTAGCAAAGGCATACTAACATGGGCGGGAATCAAGTTATAAAGTAATAAGCCCGCCAAAACAACCACATAGAGTAAGAAAATATGGCCTGCGATGCGGGGCATTTTCACATAGATGGTGGCAGCTGCCATGATGGGTACAAGAGTGAGTGCAGAAAAATAGTAGAGCTTATAAATAGACGCAGTCCAGCCAAAGGCATCGCTATAGAATTCACCAAATGTAGCTAAGGCAAACATGAACATAGAGAGAGTATATAAAATGTTAGAGAAACGTGGCCGGCGGATGGTTTTCTTCAGAAAAATCAGACCAAAGATAAAGCTGATTACTGTAGATAGTAGTGAGATGAGCCACAATGGTACGATTCCTCCTTATTGTTCCTAGCTGACAATTCCCAGCTCACCAAATACCCTTTGGGGTACCTTCTTAATAAGGCTATTCTACCCTTGTTCTCCGTTAGATTCTAGTAAAATCAGCAAGTTCCACCAATCGTTCACAGAAACCCCTATCATCACGTTCATAAGCTGACCAACCTGTTACGAAAATATAAAAAAACCGCTACTCTCATTTCTAGAGTAGCGGTTTCCTATAGCTGACCACCTATTACTTGATCTGCGAACCCGATTTCATCAAGTGCCTCTATTTCATCGTTACTTGATTCTGATTCTCCGAGATAGTAATGGTTTTCGTAGGCTGGTCCCATGCTACATTTAAATTGAAATTCTCCATGATAAAACGGAGGGGAACCAGTGTACGATTATTTTGAATCTCCGGAGCAACATCCAGAGTAATTGCCTGATCATTCACATAGGCTGTCTGACTCTTAATCTTCAGGAGAATTTGCGTATCCCCTTTTTCTAAGGTTACTTGCTCTGTTGTAGGATCCCAGGTTAGCTTCGCATCGAAGTTCTCCGCTACGAAACGGAGAGGAACCAGTGTACGACCATTTGCAATGAAGGGAGCAGCGTCCAATTGGGTCTGGAGAGCGCCAATAGAGGCATGTTTGGAACCAACCACCAACTTCACATCAGGCTGTTCATCTATATACTGCTCATCGCTCAAGTATGATGCTCTTTCCAGCATCATTGGATTAATATTGATCTCCTTCGTGGAGCGATAGGTATAAGCATAGGAGGGTTGAATGTCGATCGATTCAGGAATATAGTAATTATCTTGTAATTGGGCAAAGCCTTGATCCGTGATCTGTTTCTCCCCTCGGAAGACGATGGTAGGATCGGCAGGAATCCAGCCGTAGCCATTCAAGTAGAACTCTACCCACATATGACGATAGGGATTAATATTCATATTGGTGCCGGTACTCTTCGGATCGAGCAGATATCCTCCTACGGTCCGAGCAGGGATTCCTTCTGCGCGAAGAAGAGCTACCATGAGGCGAGAGTAATCCTCGCAGACACCGATCTTCTTATGTAGCGCTGTTAAAGCCGAATTATTCCCTTTATTCAGGTTATAGTCCATATTGAGATAGACATAATCATAGATCTTCTTGGCCTTGTGATAAGGATTCTGCTCTTTCCCGACGATGCTCTTGGCCGTTGCAATGATCTCTTCATGATCGCTCTCGATCTTATCGCTTGGCTTGAGGTATTGTGCCACCTCTTGAGGGTAGGGATCATCGCTAATCTTCTTAGGATCGATATCATATTTAACGAAGGCCGCTCTTGTCTTAAAGCTCATCTTATACTTATTGGTCTGGAAATCAGAAACCCCTTCAGGGGTGTAGAAGCTGATGTTCTGATGCTCATCTTTCTTGATAAAAAACTGTGGAGAACTGATGCGTGCATCATAGATTTTTCCATATGGGTAGGGGTAATCATTAAAAAAAGTACCCTCGATGGTCAATTGAGTAATATTACTGACATTAAAATGGTAAAAGATAAATTCTTTTTCGATCAGATAGATACGTGCATCGCGCTCTTGATACCCTTCGGCCCATACCGATGAGCTTAGGGTCAAGAGTAATACAATTATGAAGAGTAAACTTCGTTTTTTCATAATTCCCTCCCCAGATTACAATATCCTTTTACTGCCTATCATATCATGATTCACCCAACATGTATTGAGTGAAAAGTAGCAAAATAAGCGAAAAAGGATGCTATCATTCATTGGATAGCATCCTTTTTCTGCTTTAGAGCTGCGAGCGCTCATGCAAAATGTCATGACCTACATCCAGCATTTTTTCAAGCATTCCCACAAATTGCTGTGTGTACTCCTCGCCTAAACGTTCTAGAAGCTGACGGAAGAAGCGGTGCTGTGCTTTATTAATCTCGTGCAACACTTCATAGCCTTTTTCGGTGATTTCAACAAGGACCAAGCGACCATCCTCCTCATCTCGCTTCCGACTGATGTATCCCTTCTCATAGAGACCATTGGTTTGATAGGTGATGGCCCCTGGTGTAAGTCCTAAGGTTTTAGCCAGACGGGTTGCCTTAATCGGACCCTTATTCAGCGCCAATGTCCGAAGTAAATAGATTTGTGACATGTGGAGGCCCCGTTTTTCATCCACACTTTGGAATTGGGCTTGATGAATGAACAAAGAGAGTGCTGCTTCAATCTTATCAACATCATGGTGGTTAATCTCATTCTGGATCATTTTGTTTTTCAAGCTCATCTCCTCCATATATCAGATCAGATTATGCCAAGTAGCGTTGAACAAGGCATGGTTCAATAAAAGAGCTACTTTTCAAAGGGACACTTTTACATTGTTAGCGTTTTCAAGTAAGTTCTTTACATTATTGTATCACGTTTTTGCCAAATTTCTACTATTTTTTTGATTTACGTACACTTTGATGGACAATCTTCATTTTCTTCTTTCCTACGTTCTCCTGTTTGTTTTCTTGGAGGTTGGCTTATGATACACTAATCTCAGCGGTCTGACTACATCCTCTCACTTCCAATGGAAGAGCAAAGCCGCTGGACTTGATAATTTGGACGATGAATGGTCAAACCAATACACCCTCACATTAATACATCACTACATAGAAGGAGTGGTACCATGTCAATGTTGGTGTTCGTAAAAGGAAAGGTCAACTTCCCGATTACTCTTGACCCCACCATTTGGATTTTTGATGATCGTAAACTTTTGTTGGAGCAGGCCTTTGATCCTGCCTATATGCCTAAGTCTGTAGACGCTGATGTAGCTCTTCAGCAAAGCGCCATGGCCATGGCGAAACAATGGGATTTTGACTGGGCACGGAGCAATCCAGAATTCCGCATCGAGCAAAAAAAAATGGTGAATCGCAAAGAGATCGAAGGAGATTGGGCCATGTATATTGGGCAATTCCTGCAGAATGCCGAGCCTCATGATGATACACAGGCTGTTCTTCTTCACCTTAAGGATGGTAGCCAAGTGGAGATTACCTTGGAGGAAGCCATGCGAGGCATCGCCTGCTTTGCGATGAATGGTCGTGCCCTGAAGGAAGACGGACCCATCCACTTCTACCATGGCGATGGTCGAAATCGTAACGAGCCTATTCGCAATGTGGAAGCCTTTGAATTTATCTAAGCTGAAGCCCTGAAGGAGGGTGCGAAATTGGAACAATCCTTAGAATATGAGTACAAGACCATGTTAACCAAGGACGAGTATCTTGCTCTCCTCCCCTTCTTCCATGATGGCGTGAAACTGGTTCAGGTGAACTATTACTTCTTCCTGCCAGAAAGAATCCAACGGCAGCATCGGATTACCTTACGAATCCGCAAGCTAGCTGACCAATATCGCTTACAAATGAAAGAGCAGACTGCTCCCCATACCTTCCTCGAACATGAAGTAGTTCTGACAGAAGAGGCATGGCAGCAAGCCTGTGAGAATAATTGGCAGCCCAATGCTATCCTTGAACTGCTCGAGGAAAACTATCAGGTAAAACCAGCGATGCTTCACTATGCCGGAGCCCTGACCACCATCCGTTATGAGAAGCGAGAGAAGCTTGGTCTCTTCTGCTGTGATTATAATTCTTACCTCGATACGGAAGATTATGAGCTGGAGGTGGAAGTGGAACCAGGCACAGCTTTGGAGGAGCTACACCCCTTCTTGTATCGCTATGGCATCTCCTACCATCAAGCAGCCGGTAAGGTTGCCCGTTTTTGGCAACGCTTGAAGGCGACAAAGACAAAATAGAATTGCTTCCAATCAATGAATGAATAAGCCCTCCATCAGAGGGCATACTTTTTTTGAAGAACGAGTTCTACTTGTCACAAATGGATCCTAATCGATCACCCATTTAGGTGTATTCCCTGATTCATTCAAGTGATGTTCATTCTTTGGATTGCAAGTATTCTGAAATTTGTCAAAAATATTTCCTTTACATGGTTCCACAAGTAGCAATTAAACAGTATAATAACTGTGAAACATTTCACATTGGATGTTTCAATCCCACTATGATTCACCATACACGCTCACTTTGTGAAGGGGGGATGTGAATGGCTCGAAACGTTTTTCGTGCCACAGCGAAAAGTTTAGCTCAAGGTCTAGCGGTTGAAACAGAAGCACGGGGCTTTAAGGTGCAACTGGATGAACCAGAAGCCTTGGGAGGTACTGACACAGGAATGAATCCTGTGGAGCTCGTACTCTGTGCATTAGGTGCTTGTCAGACCATTGTGGCAAAAGCATTTGCCCCAAAATTTCGCATTGACCTAGAAGAGTTCTGGGTCGAACTGGAAGGTGACTTGGATCCCGATGGATTCATGGGCATCAGTGATGTTCCAAAAGGATTTACAGAAATCCGTTATACCATGCACTTTCGGACCAATGCTTCACAGGAGCACGTGGAAAAATTTGCTGCTTTTATCGAGAAGACATGTCCTGTAGGTGATACCCTACAACGTCCCATTCAGCTTGTGCCCGCTGGGGTTGTGGTGGAACATTAACGCCTTCACATTGAAGCCTTTTTAGAAGTCAATTACGTGGAAATACTTGTCTGTTTTTTCCAACACTCATTTTCTTGATAACTTGTTACTCGTTGAACTGTTGATGTTGATCTCCCCTATTCAACATCAGTCTACAACCATCTGTATCGTATTGTAATGATCTACCTCCCTTTATTTTTAAATATATGTGTCGTACTGGAACTCCCACCAGTACGACTTTTTTTCGCCTAGATGAGGTATATACTTGTTGGCATATTGTAACATCTTTCCCTCTTTTCGAGGTATTTTCCCTTCGTTTACATGCTATACTACGGATGAATTACCCTGTCTAGATTTCAACTGTTTAAAGATGAACCTGCTTGGTCAAGCCTAGCAACAATCAAATCAAATGAGGTGATGGCAATGTTTACCTACGAAGTCCAAGATATGAAAGAGTACCCCATGGATGGTTTACATGAAGGCTATCATGTGATGTACCAGAAAGTGAAAAAATGCGCAGCTGAATATGTTGAGGATACACAGTCCATTCGTGAGATTGAATGTGAAGTGAAAGAAGAGGTCTGCCTGTTCCGTGAAGCTTCTCCTTACCATTCCCTGATCAAAGTAGCCTGCTATATTCTTGGCAAGCATGTGAATAATCCTGATGAAGCTTGTGCAAAAATTCGCAAAGAACATCCTCAGTTCTTTTTGCAAGCAGAAGTTGAATAGGGCAATCCAAGAAATCGATGAATGCGTCATTGAATTTGGCACACATGGAAAAAGGACGAGTTCCATACGAGCTCGTCCTTTTTGCTTATCCCCTTAAGATTAATACTTTACTAGATAGACTAGATTACGAGCCCATTCCATCAAGGCACGTTGTTGTCCTTCGTGATCTGTCCACCAATGATCAGGGTCGAAATCAGGATCATTGGCTGGATGGGAGATGATCTCCACCCCATCATCCTGAAACACATGCTTAAAGGTTCGGCTACTACGACCTGTATGCCAATCGATGGTAACGAGGATCATCCGTTTGATCTCGTAGCCTAGCTCCTTCTCCTTAGCACTCAGTACATCCCGAGTATAAACGGCATTCTCATAGGTGCTCCGTGAATGGGTCTCTACCCAAATCTTCTCTACCGGTACTCCGAGATGGATCAGATGAGCTCGCATCGCCTCATACTCGGTCTGATCATAGGTGACTTGTCCACCACCACTGACGAGCACGTACTCTGCCCAGCCTTCATGGTAGAGTCGAGCTGCCTCTTCAATCCGCAACCAATGCATATCCCCACCTAGTACCACGATGACATCTGCAGGCTGTAGAGGATCATCGGCAACTAGTTGATGGCCCATCCAACGGAGAAATGGATTTTTTAATAACATGATGACGAGCAGTACGACGATGATGACGATACCTGCTGTTAGCAGGCGGCGCTGCCCCTTCGGTGATAAAGATCGTAGCTTCAACGTAAATAAACTCCTCTCTATGGCTAGCAACGGGAGTCAATATCCCAAATATTTCATGCTTTGTTCGGCAGGTATTACTACTATGATACACGAAAGTGAAGAAAAGAGAAGAATGAACGATGTAAAAATAAGAATTTTTACATAGAACCAATTTCATGTAACCTAATGATAACTCCTTGTATCTAACAAGATGACAAGAGAGAAATAGGACGTGATTCATGTTGGAGGAGAATCGGTACTATATTGAGGGAATCCGTAATCAAAACCAGCAGGTCATACGCCAATTTTTTGATACATACTATCCCATTCTGTATCGCTTCATTCGCGTGCAATGCTTCAACGAGGAGGATGTAGCAGATATCCTTCAGGAGGTCTTTTATAAGGCCTTCACACGTATTGAGCAGTTTCGCGGGGATGCCAGCATCAAAACTTGGCTGCTCTCCATCGCTCGCAATGAGATTCGGCAATTCCTGCGCAAGCAGCAGAACTGGGATCGTAAGGTGGAGAAGGCCACCTGGGATGCAGAGAGCAGACAGGAGCTTGCTGTGGCCACAGAGGATATCGTCCTCCTTCGTGTTCAGGAAGAGGAGCTCATTGAAGCCATTCAATTGCTTGATGAGAAAAAACGTCAGGTCGTGATTCTCCGCTTGCTTGAAGAGTGCTCCATTAAGGAGACCGCACTGATTCTCGATCTTACCATATCCGATGTGAAGGTGAGCTATCATCGAGGTCTACAAGAGATTCGTAAGCAGTTACTGGAGCAGCACATGAAGGGAGTGGAAGCTCAATGAAAGAAGAAAAAAGAACGATTCTAGAGCGTCAGATCAGCTCTCTCGTCAGTTCCCTCCCTCCCGAAGAAGTACGAGAGCAAGAGTTCCAGCGTATTCTGCAACGAATGAACATGCCACTTTCCACACAGCCAGCAGCACCACACCAAGCTACTAGAAAGCATTGGGACTGGCGGACCTTTACTGGGATCGCATCTATTTTTCTTCTTTTCTTTGTGGCCAATCATCTTTTTAATCATCCTGCAGGCATCATGAATGGCGAGCAAGCCATCCAGGGCAATGATTTATCCAAGAATCCAGAGGAGCGTTTGATCGATCGCTCTCCCTCTTTGGCAGCATCCGAGACACAGCAGACGGAGCCCAAGGAAGTGGAAATCACTGTACACAAGACAATGCAGGCTCTAGGAGCACCTGTATACAGACAGTACACTGGAACTGTCTTCTCCAGTGAGCCCATGGTTATGGAAGTTCTGAGTGACCCCCAAGCACTCCTCCTGCAGTTACAAAATGTGCAGAAGCTACAATTAGAGCTTGATGACCAGACTATCCTATTTCGTCTCAACAATTCAGGAAGCAGTCTGGATCCACTCTACCAGCAGATGCTCAGCAGCTTGGGCCAAGCCATCCCTTGTACAATGGAGCAGAAATCCCTATTTCTCCAACATGGGAGGGAGCAATTGAAGGAAGACAGTCGTGGAATGACCCGTATATATCTGAAAAACGCTGAGGGGCAGACCATTGCTACTTCTTATACCACTACGGAGGGAGTCTTAATCCAATTAAATTCCGGTGCCAGCTATCTGATTCACTTCGACCAACAGGGGACCCGCTCAACCAATTGGATCCCCGCGATCGCCAGTATCGGGAAACAACTCCAAGGGTGGCAAACTGGAAGTATCACACCTCCTGAGCTGATTGGCTTTCGTCAACTGCCAACACTGGATCAGCTCCAAGTGGTCATTCCCCTCTGGTCTGATGCAGAGAGAGGCTACTTGCTTTCCTATCAATTGCCAGAAGGAAACTTTACTTACTATGTACCAGAGCATGCTTCCTACATTCAAAATCTGGCACCTGCAGATGTCAATGCCCTTTACTCCATGGTGGATCCTCGCTTTGGTACAGCGCTAGGAGAAGGGAAACGAGGTGTCAATATTCAACTGCAGGACCTGAATCAGAATGGTGGCAAGGAGCTATTGCTCTATGACACGATTGGATCGCAAAGTGGTTACTATCTCATCTATCAGTTTTATCAAGGGTTTTGGCAGCCATTGCTCGAAGGCTGGAGTGTAGAGGCGCCACAGATTAATGATCCGCTCTATTCCTACCCAACGGTCACCATCAGTCAACCGCCTTATTATGCCACTGGGAAACAACTGATTACCTATGGGTGGCTGGAGAATCAATACTTGGAAGTGAGGCGAAGCATCCGTCTAACATCCGCTGCCTTCCATCCTGAAACGCATTTACCTGTGGATCCCCTTTCCTATGGACCTGCGATCCTGCAATGGATTCAGAATGACGAGGTTGGGCTATACGAGCAGTTTATCCTTCCTGGACAGTTAGAGGACTACCCCTTCCCTGGAGACGATATAAAGGCAAATTGGAGCGAATATGAGGTAACCCAATTAATTCGCCACCAATCCCTGGATTTAGCACAAGTGGAGAATCATCTCCCCTTCCCCCTCTCACGTAATGCAGAGGAGAATCTTGCACAGCAGTCCATTCAACAGATTACCTATGGTGTAGCTTCGCAGCAGTTACCAACAGCTCAACCGTTCTTACTAACAATCTGGGTAGTGGATGGTCCATCAGGCACACATCTTATCGGTTATCAGTTTTCCTCTAGCACTAGATATAACTCCCAAACAAAATAGTATCTCAGAAGTACTCTCTCAACCGATATAAAAAAACCTCGGGGTGACTCCCGAGGTCAATACTAAAAAAAATAAATCAAATACAGATAAAAAAAGAGGGTTCGGAAATTCCGAACCCATCAAGTAGTGTAATCTCTCAACCGAAAGAGTGTTTTAGATTACATATTAAGAATAAATGATATTAGAACGAGTTTCAATAGTAATTTTCAGTAATTTGTGTAAAATACATGACTTATATTGGAAAAATAGCGTCTCCGAAGTCGGTACTTTCCTCTATACAGCGCGGTTTGTTCAGCTTTTTGCCATAGGGGATTTCCTTTATTGGTTTAGTGAATATATTGCGTATCATACATGGCAAAAGCTAGATCATTCTCCTGCCAACGCTGATCCTGCTTCATGAGCACCTCTTGCTCATACAGCTTTTTTAGCTCATGAAACTGAAAGATATCGCCCTCTCCCTCTTCCACCTCCATCGTTCTCTTCTCACGATCGCTAAGCACCACTTGATACTCAATTAGTCCACCTGGTGTCACTTTGGAAAAAAGATAGATGGTTCCTTCTTTGATTTCGGCATAAAAAAATTGAAATGGTTGTTCGCCTCGCAATTTATCAACTGTGAACGAAAGAGAACTGGGAAATGGCTGTCTAACTTCCAAATCGTTCATCATGGTTCCTCCTCATGTTGCTTCCATTCTATGATTGTTATTCGTAAGTCATAAAAAAGTTTGTCCATACTATATTTATGTCATTTTCGATCCTTTTGCAAGGGTTTTCCGCCAATTTCCACACTTCTCGTCAAATCTCCTACTGCTTGTGCATGGAATCCTCAACTTGTGCATAGAGATGATATCGTATCGTCCAAGTTCTACGCACTTTAAGCCAGTTGGAGGAGGAATCCCCATGATCCTACGGGGCACAAGAAAAAACCGAGTGAAGCCCCCTTTTTCATTCAAATATTTCTTAATCGTTCGCATTCTCATCCCTATGCTGATCATTTTTACTCTTTCTGTCATTGGGATTAGCATCGTAGAGCAGCAATTACGGCCACAGCTTATGACCATCGCGAAATCTCGGGTCAAGCAGATTGCCACAGAAGCCCTCAACGCCTCCATCAATAAAAAAATCGCAGAGAATATTAACTACCTCGATATGATTCAGATTGAACGAGATGAATCGGAGATGATTCGCAATGTGATCCTCGATTACTCCAAGCTGGCACGAGTTGCTGGTGAGGCAACTGCCACTGTGGAAAGCACCATTGGCGCCATCAAAAAAGAGCGCCTAGAATTACCGCTGGGGCAAGCGTTGAATAGTAATATTCTCGCACAGCTTGGGCCGAAACTTCCCATCATCATCGAACCACGGGGAAACGTTAAGGTGGATATTACACGGGAACTAGAGAATGCTGGGATCAATATGGTCCTGCTCTCCATCTATATGCAGTTCACGGTAGAGATCCGCGTGATCCTCCCCTTTGCTACGGAGCCAGAGGTGATCACCTCGCAGATTCCCATTCATTTCTCTCTTATCGTCGGTGAAGTACCCCATATCTATCTGAACTATGGCGACCAAGGCAGTGGCGGTGGTAACACACAGATCCCCCTCCAATCTCCCATCTCTATTCCGATTAATTAGTAGCAGGATCAAAAAAAGCCCTATGGCTACATATTATCCATAGGGCCCAGATGGGAGGTATCATTCAAGTAGAGGATTCGGAAGCGTTCCTCCGTATAGAACTGAACTTGGGAAACAGAGGTATTATGAAAGGCAAAGGGAACCGCTCCATCCCACTCAATATTTAATAATTCCATAATTAAAGCATTGATAAAACCACCATGGGAGACGAGGCAAACCCGATCATGCAAGTATTCATCAAGGAGCAAATTGATTACGAGCCGTGCACGCTGACGGATCGCTTCTCTTCCTTCCACCCCATGCAGACCAGAATTACCCCAATCCTCATCTACGAGGTCCGGGTACTGTTCCACCACTTCACCCTGTGTAAGACCCTCAAGGATACCCCATTGGAATTCACGAAGCTCTTTCATCTTGATTACAGGCAAGCGGTGATACTTGGCAATGGCCAACGCTGTATCATAGGCCCGTGTAAGATCGCTCGACAGAATCACATCAAAGGGCTCTTTCACCAAGCGTCTTGCCACCTTGTCCGCCTGTTGCTTTCCCCGTTCTGTCAATGGGTAATCTTGCTGCCCCTGCAAGACTCTCTGAACATTTCCCAATGATTCGCCATGTCGTACGATGGTTAGCCTCATTGCGTTCCCCCCTTATTCCCCAGCAATTCCGAACCGTTCCTAATCTTTCTTTTTGTTTTATTCTATCATATTTCAAACAATTCCTTCACAACTTTCTCCCCTTTTTGACATTCTTGTGTGTTTCTCCTTCATCATGATAATTATCCAGCCGTTCATAAAAATAGAAGTGAACAAGGAATGAAAAAACCGCTAGGAGCATTGACTACCATAGCGGGATCATTTTCAGGAATTCCTGCCTTGTGTTTACTTTGAATCGCTTGTTCGCTGCCGTGCTTCACAACGGAAGATGGGTTGCCCCTTGGCCACGAACTTCTCTTCATACTCTGTCATCACCAACTCCATCCCTTCAGGTGTATTACGATGGAGATCGAGAGTAATATTTTGTAGTTTCATGTCACATGTGGCCAATTGATTCAACGTGAATTCAAAGAAATCCTGATTATCTGTTTTGATGTGGATCTCACCTTCTGGTGCTAAGATCCATTGGTAATGCTGGATCATGGTCTCATGGGTTAAGCGCCGCTTTGCGTGCCGCTTCTTCGGCCATGGATCACTAAAATTAAGATAGATCCGAGATAGCTCATCAGGCGCAAAGAGCCGATCTACCTCCATCAAGTTGGCTAATAAACAGACCACATTGGTCAACCCTTGCTCTTCAATCTTCTGAGCCACCTTGAGTAACACCTCTGCATGAAGCTCCACAGCGATATAATTATTCTCTGGATGGCGGGCAGCCAATGTGGTAATAAACTGACCTTTTCCTGAACCGAACTCTGCATGAAGCGGTTGATTCTGAGGAAAGTGATTTTGCCATGCTCCGGGTGTCACTGTCTCTTTCTCATAGGAAAAAGGATAAGCAAGTAACCTCTCCCGTGCTGTTGGATCATGGCGTAAGCGCATAACTCTCCCTCATTTCCCTAAACTGAATTGACTCTTCACTCATTTGGGTGTCGCTAACGACGGCGAGACATCATGATCTGGTTGATCAGATAGATGATGAGCAGAACCAAAAAGATCACTACAAGGATGGGAATGATAATTTGTAAGACAAAGCCTACAATCGCAAAGAACGCGATGATGATCGCAATACCTCCAAGAATATAGAGGGTCTTCTCCATCGGCGTTAATGATTGGAATGGTCGCATCGCCGTGCCTCCTATCTAATTTTGAATCCTTGTGATGAATCGGTCATCGATGATATTCCTAAGTCGTATTATTATATCATATAAAGAGCCACGTTCATACAGCGATGAACGTGGCTTTTTTACTACACTAAAGTAAGCTTTCTTTAATAATTATTTAAATGCTGATAATATTCCTGCCACAAGCGCCATGAGGGCAAATAGACCAAAACTTCCTAAGAAACCAACTAAGCTATCTACCACATCATGCTGCTGAGGATGACTGTTTTCGCTTGGGTTCTCAATCTTCATCTCTTATTCCTCCTCTAACGGTAGCTCTCCTTGCAACAAAGCAGAACTAGCTCCCTTATGCTTTGCTTCTATTGTACCAAATATTGAGAAGGAATCAAGGGAAAAACCCTATTGATGCTTCAGCACGCCATCTTCCTGTAACAGATGGGCAGCGAGATTGAGCTGCTGCTCTACCGCTTCAGGTGAGGTACCACCTTCACTGCGACGAGCTGCCATCACATGTTGGGGCTGGAGAACCACATAGACATCCTCTTGGAACTGTGGTGAGAAGCGTTGGAACTCCTCCATACTGAGATCCAAGAGATACTTACCCTGACTAATGGCATAGAGAACCGTTTCTCCCACAATACGATGGGCTTCACGGAAGGGTATTCCCTTCGTAGCAAGGTAATCGGCAATATCCGTAGCATTGGAATAATCCTTGCAGACAGCTGCTTGCATCTTCTCCTTCTTCACCTTCATGGTGGCTAGCATGCCTGCCAATAATGGTAAAGCACCCTCGAGGGTTTCTACCGTATCAAACATACCCTCTTTATCCTCTTGTAGGTCCTTATTGTAGGCTAAAGGTAATCCCTTCATCACCGTGAGGAGGGAGATGAGATTCCCATAGACACGACCTGTCTTGCCACGGAGTAGTTCAGGTACATCAGGGTTCTTCTTCTGTGGCATGATGCTTGAGCCTGTGCAATAGGCATCATCTAGCTCGATAAATTGGAATTCCTGACTCATCCAGAGGATCAGCTCCTCAGATAGGCGTGAGATATGCATCATGAGCAATGATGCATTGGCCAAAAATTCAATGATAAAGTCTCGATCACTGACTGCATCTAGGCTATTGGGATAGACCTTGGCAAACTGCAGTAGCTCAGCCGTACGTCTGCGGTCGATGGAAAATGTAGTCCCAGCCAAAGCGCCCGCTCCCAATGGTGAGATATTAATCCGTTTCATGCTTTCTTGAAAGCGTTCCTTATCTCGCTGGATCATCCAATAATAAGCTAAAAGATGATGGGCGAAGGAGATGGGCTGTGCCCGTTGAAGATGGGTATAGCCAGGAAGGATGGTCTCCTTATGCTCCACCGCCTGCTCATACAAGGCTAGCTGCACCTGCTGTAGAGCTTCAATGATCCCTTCCACCTTATCTCGCAAATAGAGATGCATATCGGTGGCAACCTGGTCATTCCGACTACGACCTGTATGTAGCTTCCCTGCTACAGGTCCGATGAGCTCATGAAGCTGACGCTCGATATTCATATGAATATCCTCATCTTCAATGGAGAATTGCACCTCGCCCTTCTGCACCTTTTTCTCGATCTGCTGTAAACCTGCTGCAATCTGTTTTGCTTCATCCTGAGGGATAATCCCCGTCTCACCTAGCATCGTCACATGGGCAATGCTCCCTTGGATATCATGGAGCGCCATCTTCTGATCGAATGTGATCGATGCTGTATATTCTTCCACCAAATGATCAGTTGCTTTGGTGAAACGACCACCCCAAAGTTTGCTCATTCTACTTCCTCCCTCTGTTGAACACGAATGTATAAACATGTTTATTTTATTATATTTATACCTTCATGTCCATTCAAATCATATAAAAAAGGGCAGGCATGCCCTCCCAAGCACCCTGCCTTACTACTTGCTTATTGATTAGGCTTGCCTGCTCAAACGATCCGCAATTCTCTCTTGCTCACGAACCTCCATAAACTTCTTGGTCTCTAGTGCCACGACACCAGATAAGCCAATTAACCCGATCAAGTTGGGGAAGGCCATTAACCCATTCATAATATCAGCTAGCGTCCATACCAAATCGATTTTAACTACAGAACCAACAAAGACTACAAGAACAAAGAAGGTACGATAAACCTGAATGGCTCGTTGTGAAGAGAAGAGATATTGGAAGCACTTCTCCCCGTAATAAGCCCATCCGATAATGGTGGAGGAAGCAAAGAAGATAAGACCGATAGTAACCAGATAGGCCCCTGTTGTCCCGATAAAGTTGACGAAGGAGGCGCTGGTAAGCTGCGCTCCTTTCAAGCCAGCTGTATCATATAATCCACTCATAATAATGACCAATCCAGTAACGGTACAGATGATGATCGTATCAATAAAGACCTGGGTCATTGAGACCAGTGCTTGCCGTGCAGGATAATCAGTCTTTGCAGCGGCAGCTGCGATTGGTGCAGAACCGAGACCTGCTTCATTGGAAAAGAGACCGCGGGCTACCCCTTGACGGATTGTCTCTCCTAAAATCCCCCCAGCCACTGCTGAGCCAGTAAACGCATCTTGAAAAATGAGACGAAATGCCTCCGGTACCATTTCCAAATTACCAAAGATAACGATTAATCCACCAACAGTATAGAAGATTGCCATGATGGGCACAAAAAATGCCGTAACACGACCGATGCTCTTAATCCCACCCAAGATGACGAGACCGATGAAGAGCATGAGAATAAGACCTACAACCCAGTATGGAATGTTAAAATCTGCATGGGTCACTTCGGCGATGGAATTGGCTTGTACAAGGTTTCCAATACCAAAGGCAGCAATGGCTCCAAAAATTGCAAAAAGCACACCGAGCCACTTCCAGCCGAGCCCACGTTCAATATAGTACATGGGACCTCCAGCCATCTGGCCTTTTTTATCCACGATCCGATACTTTACGGCGAGTAATGCCTCCGCATACTTGGTTGCCATCCCAAAAACGGCGGACATCCACATCCAGAAGAGGGCACCAGGACCACCAGCAAAGATGGCCGAAGCCACACCTGCAATATTCCCTGTTCCCACCGTTGCTGCAAGAGCAGTAGTCAGTGCTTGATAGTGGGAAATGTCCCCTTTGGACTCCTTGTCTTGCTTAAAGCCAAAGGCTAAACGCATGGCATAAGGTAACATACGAAATTGAATAAAGACGAGACGCAATGTTAGAAAAACACCTGTTCCCACGAGGAGAACGATGAGCGGGAGACCCCAAACGATATCATCAATCGCCTTGAGAATCTCCATAATCCTTTCTTCCAAAATTAACCACTCCTTCAAACAATATTATCAAGCCTCAAAAAGAGTATATGTCTAATTTTCAGAATCTTTCGAGTGAATGTCAAGCATTATTTTTTAAAAATGATAAAAAAGTGCCCAAAGGGCACTTTTATGGACTGGATATTGGATATCCTGGGTATGTCTGGAATTGTTGACCCTGAAAGCCTTGATAGCCAAAGTAGGGCATGGGCTGAGGATAGCGCCTTTGGCACTCTGCAGCCTTCTTACAGTAATGGCAGTATTTTTTATAGGCGTATAGGAACTTTTTATCATCGCAGCACTTATTCCGTTCCATCATCTGATGATAATACTGCGCTTTTTCTAAATATTCCTGACAACTGACGCAATGATACTGACCCATGGTCATCTCTCCTTCCCGTTAGTCTACTCTCAGCGTATGTCCGTGGAAGGGAATTGCCTGTATTCCTACCTACTAACGGAAAAATGGGCAGCACTGCGCCAAAGCTGCTTCAGCTCTGGCAAAGCGATGGCACATAGGATGAGTAGCGTCCCTAGCCATTGCATGCTGGTCACCGTTTCATGTAAGAACAGATGAGATACGATGAGGACCGATGGCATCTCAGCTGAACCAAGAATGGTAGCAAGTCCCCCACCAATATGCGGTGTTCCAATGACGAAGAGTAAGGTTGAGAGCACTGCGCCGATCAAGGCGATACTGATGCTATAGCTCCAAAGTCCATTTACAAAATGCCCGTTCAAGAGATATGTAGGAGGATTTACTATCTGAACCAAGAGTGCTCCTCCTGTTACCATCAGGGTACTACGTAATAGTGAAGGTACACCGATTGCAACGCGGCCACTAAAAAAGATAAAAAATGCATAGCTTACCGCAGAGATCAGCCCGTAGATCACGCCTTTTATGGTTAATTGGTGGAATGAGGCGCCTGTAAGATTGGCAGCAAGAACTGTTCCAACCATAATAAAGGTCAGGGCTAGCCACTTCTCCCTACTTGGAAAGCGTCGCTCCACAATGGCTTCGAGAATCACGCCGATCCAAGTGAATTGAAAGAGTAAAACCACCGCAATGGAGGCAGGTAGTTCCTCCAGTGCATAATAGTAAAAGATCCAAACCGATCCCATGGTAGTACCAGCAAGTAGAAGCTGCATTGCTGACCGGCTAGTAACTTGAATTCTTCCCCGTTGGATTAGAAAAAGAACCACCCACAAGAACAGAGCTCCTAATAAGGCTTGGCTCCCGGTTACCTCTTTTCCAGTAAAACCTGCTTGATAAGCGAACTTGGTAATCGTGGAAAGGAAGCCATAGCAGATCCCTCCACCCAGAACCATCAAACTATATCTCAACTGCATTATCGATCCCTCACTCTGTTCCAATCTTCTCGCTCTCATGCTGTGTCGAGTTGGGAGAATATAAGCTCTTGTAAAGAAAAAGTAGAGCAGCCTGTCACATGGACAGGCTGCAAGCATACTCGCTCAATCACTAAAATTAATTATAGCACGAGATAATCGTAGTGACTAGCAGTTCTTATTTTACTTTTTAATGGCTATTTGTTACTGTTGGGTACTCTTTTTATCGCGATAGAATAAGATTAGGAGCGTTCCAAGAAGAGCAAACACAATTCCTAAAATATAGAGGTCTGTGAAGCTAGCATGGAATACCTCATGAACCAGAGCTTCAATCTGACCAAGTACCTCACTTCGTGCTGGCTCTGGGATAGAAGCAGTCATCTCCTCTAATGCTCCTGCATCAAAATTCATATTTCCACCGGACATCGCTGTGCCTGTCATGCCGCTTGGCATCAGTGTAGAGAGACGACGACCAATCTCTGGACCAACGCCAGCTAACATAGCACCAGCAAGGGTTGGCCCTAAGGAGGTACCGATAGAACGGAACAAGCTTAAGCTAGCTAATGCTGAAGCGGATTCATGCTTATCCACGTTGCGGAACATCATTTCATTAAGTGGTGCGCCAATAACAAGACCGAAACCAAAGCCCATAACAAAGGTAACGATGATAAAGCTAACCACACCACTAACTGCATAGGCCATTCCCAGCGATGATAACCCTACAACCAAGAACCCAGAGAGCATCACAAGCTTCGGGCCACGCTTATGCAGTAGGGCACCACCCACTGGTGCTCCGATCCCTGAAGCAAGGGCCAAAGGCGTCATCAAATAGCCTGCTGTTCCTTTATCAACACCTACCACTGTCTCAGCAAAGAGCGGAACGAAGAACATCACTGACATCAAAAGACCTGTAGATAAACCAACCAGTAAAGTAACTAGCGTATTACGCTGAGTAAAGTACTGAAGATTCAAGATTGGATCCTGTGCTCTTTTCTCCACGAAGATTAAGATGGGAATTAAGAGAAGCACAGCTACAAAATAGCCCCACACATTAATACCCAGCAGGCTACCTACAAGATCATTCCGATCCAAATGGGTAATACCGTACATTAAGCAGAAAATCGCGATACTAACTACCAGTACACCGCCAAGGTCCAAGGGACGTTGCACTGCTTCCCTTGTCTCTTCGATCTTCAAGCTCATCAGGATTAAGATAATGGAGATAGGCACATTGATCAGGAATACCCATTGCCAATCAAAGAAATCGATAATTAATCCACCAAGATTCGGGCCGATCAATGAAGCGATTCCGAAGATGGCGCCCACCATTCCTAGGGCTACACCCCGTTTTTCCGGTGGGAATGTGGCTGCTACCTGTGCATTGGCAATGGGGAAGATCCCTCCGCCACCAATGGCTTGAATGGCCCGCGCTGCCAAAAAGAGATAAAAGTTACCGGTCGTACCTGCAACGAATGAGCCTAAGCCAAACAATCCTACACCAACCATGAAGAGACGTTTACGACCATAACGGTCAGCTAATTTCCCCATAATGGGAATACTAACAGCATAAGATAATGTATAAATGGTTAGACCCCAAACTGCGAGATTATATTCAATCCCAAAGCCTTCCGCGATAGAGCTAAACGTAGGTGTAATAATCCCCTGATCGAGAGCACCCATAAAGACTCCAAGTAAGAAGGTTACCAAGATGTACTTCTGTTTCTTATCCATCCTTTAATCACCTCAAATAAATCTATGAATAGCATGACCAACAAACCTGATAATAAATCCGTGAACGTGTGTTCATGGTGTAAGATTATCATTCTCAATCTCATCTGTCAATAATAATGATTAACAAAAAAGCCGGCGAACTTATCATACAATGTTCGCCGGCACTTTTTAAAATCGCTTCTTCTCAACTCTTCGATTAGCCACCAATTCGTTGATCCAGCAGATAGGCCAAGACCAGACGAGCAGTGTTCACCATGGCATCTTGATGGGTCCGTTCATTGGCGTGAGAGGCATCCACACCAGGTCCAATCAGTCCATGAACCAAATCGTGACCTGAGCGCATGGCTGCACTTGCATCAGAGCCGTAATAGGGGTAGATATCCACCTGATAGTAGAGCTCCTCCTGCTTGGCCAGCTCGACCAAGCGCTTCCGTAAGCCATAATGGTAAGGACCTGATGAATCCTTCGCACAGATGGAGACACAATGCTCATCCGTGGTTTGCCCTTCCCCAATGGCTCCCATATCTACTGAGAGATACTCGACGACACGCTCTGGAATATTGGAATTCCCACCATAGCCGATCTCTTCATTATTGCTAAACAGAATATGAGTGGTATAGGGTAAGGCGATCTTCTCTTCTTGTAAATATTTCATCACGCCTAATAAGATGGCAGCACTTGCCTTATCATCGATGTGACGAGATTTAATATAGCCGCTCTCCGTCACCTGGGTTCGGGGATCAAAACTCACAAAATCCCCTACAGCAATGCCCAATGCCCGTACCTCATCAGCATTCTTCACATCCACATCGAGACGAACCTCCATATTATCATCACTTCGTTCCATGCTACCTGCGTCTTTATAGACGTGGACAGAGGCATGCTTCAAAAGGATGGTACCTGTAAAGCGTTGACCATCCGATGTCTCTACCTCTACATATTCTCCCTCCACCGCATTCCAACGGAAACCGCCGATCATGGAGAGTAATAGACGTCCATTGGATTTAATCTCCTTTACCATCGCACCTAGTGTATCCACATGGGCTGTGAGAAAGCGCTGTTGCTCATCATTCACCCCAGGCAAGGTAAGGAGTAAGCCTCCTTTATGATTACGTCTTGTTTCTACGCCTAACTGCTTGCATGTTTGCTCTAACCATGCGATAGCACGTCCCGTATTGCCTGTAGGACTAGGAATGGATGTTAACTTCACTAACGCATTCACCATATATTCCACTGATATGGCCACGACTGACACGTCCTCTCCCTATGGAATTAGAATGGAAAAATGATATGTACCATTATCCACCTTTCCCTCCCCTTTGTAAACGGGAGAGAAGACACCCTGCTAATGTTCTATTTACTCCCCTTGTCCCATATATATGGAGTGAAATATGAGGATATATGCAAAGTTCCATGATAGCGAGGGGGAATAAAATGAGAAACAAACAGAAGCAAAAAACAGGCTTTCGGCTGCTTGAGCATGGAACAAGACTACGGATCATGATGCTCCTCTTTTTACTTCATCTCATCCCTCTGTATGGCTTATTACAATGGCTTCCCTTCTCCAATGAGCCCATCGCCGTGGTGAAGTTCTTCCCCCTTGATTCAGAGCGATACTTCACCGACTTTACCACCCATCTTAGCTTTCAGCCCCGCCAAGGAAACCGCTATGATATGGAGCTAGCTACCACCTCGAAAACCAATGAGCCTGCCTACCTTCGTCAAGATGTGGCTCTTCTCTATGAAGATGGAGAATTGATTGGTAAGTTATTTAATTGGAAGGAGAATACCGCTACTCTAGTTCAATCCGTAAAGGAGGAAGCCGCCAACCCCCATCGCTTTGATGCCATAACCTATCATCATGCGGAGTTCCATGAGAATGATCAGATCACCGGTCAACAAGCCCTCTCTGCTGATACGCGCTATGTAATCGCTGCCCCTGAGAAG
Organism: Rubeoparvulum massiliense; assembly: GCF_001049895.1. Lineage (GTDB taxonomy): Bacteria > Bacillota > Bacilli > Rubeoparvulales > Rubeoparvulaceae > Rubeoparvulum > Rubeoparvulum massiliense. Next base: position 41,040 of record NZ_CVPE01000006.1, on the reverse strand, counting down.
AAAGGTGCCCTTCACTCCTTTAGTCAGGCTGTTACGCCAGAAGAGCAGAGCTGGAAAGTGGTCTTTGACCGCCAGCTGCAAAAGAAGCTGCAGAAGGTCTTGCAGCAAGCCATTGAAAGCTTCAAGCTTCATGGCGATGAATATGAAGTGATTCCCCTTACAGCATTGAATAGCTATCTCAAGCAGCCCCTACCTGGTCTTACCATGAAGCAAAGCATGGAAGCCATCGGTCGCCTCTGGGAAGGACTCTATCACTATCTCGTTGTCGGTGCTAATGAAGAAGGGACGGCCTCTACCATTGGTAGTACCATCCCTCTCATTTTAATTCATCGTTCTGGTTCCCATCTCCTCGTTATTTATCAGACCAAGGATGGGAAACTACATCAGCTACGGCAGGAGATCCCTGCATCATAGGAGCCGTGGTCGAGGAAAGATCACAAAGTCAGCCCGACCTTCAATATCTGAGATCGCAATGAGACCGAAATAGCGGCTATCCATACTACCGCCAAAATGACGATTATCGCCGAGGACAAAGACATGCCCAGGTGTCACGGTAATCGGATCCATATCACCATTTTCCACGATGACATCGGTATATACTTCGTCTAATTTCTCCCCGTTACGATAGACATAGCCATCACGGATCTCAATTACATCGCCAGGTGTGCCAATAACCCGCTTGATTAAATAGCGTTTTTCAAGACTGAATGGCTCCGGAAAAACCACGATATCTTCATGCTTAGGCTCATTAAAATAGTAAGGAACGCGATTGAGGAAAAGCCGTTCATGATTCTCAAGGGTTGGTTGCATCGATGTTCCTTGTACAACGCTGACTGTAAAGACAGTATTGACAATGATCAACGTGATCACTACTGCGATCACAAGGGATTTTATCCAACTGATAATTTCACGTTTCACTGATTCACGCATACAAAAGCCTCCAATATACACACTCTACATTTTTGTCGCACTCGATTATAGCATATTGCTCCCGAGAATTTGAACCATCTATTGACCCGATTCGTCGCTGGAGTTATTTAACTTTTGATCCACATTTAACTCAACAAGTCGCAATTTTGCTTGAAGTCCCATGGATTCGTTAGGCTCCATGCGTAGAACCTGCTCTAGTGCTGAGCGTTCCTTCTCTACGTCCTTCAGCTCTTTATACGTATAAGAGAGAAGAAAATAATGATTGGGTAACTTTTCAGTTTGCTCATCGGCTAAGTATCCTTCAAGAAACTGTCTAGCCCCCTCTGCATCTCCCGTATTCAGCAGCGATAATCCATAAAATAAGCTTACCTGTGGATCCTGCCTTAATGCAGGATCTTTTTCAAGCATTTTTTCAAAGCTTACCTTCGCGCTAGCAAAGTCCCCATCTGTTAATGCTTGATGGCCAGTACGGTAGAGGTAATCTGCACTCTCTTTATACTCATTGGTTCCTAAGACCGTTCCGCCACCAAGGAAGATGATGAGAAGCAATGCTGCAAGAATTCGTTGAATCTGCTGACGTTCACGGGGGAGACCAACGAGGAAGGCTGCGAGAAAGCCTACGATTAAGCCCCCTAAGTGGGCGAAATTGTCGATCCCGGGAACGATAAAGCCAATGCTTAGGTTGAGCCCTACCATGACGAGAACATCAAAGCCGATGGTGTTCATAAAAGCTTGGCGATTGCGAAGTCCAAAATAGAGTAAGGCACCGAGTAAGCCAAAAACAGCGCCAGAGGCACCAGCAGAAATGGCCGATGAAAAAATGAAACTGGCTACGTTTCCGCCGATTCCTGCAATGAGATAGATCAAGACAAAGCGTTGACTACCATACATTCTTTCCACTAAGGAGCCCAGTACATATAAGGCCATACTGTTAAACATCAAGTGGTAAATCCCAATATGGAGGAACATCGGTGTAAAGAGTCGCCACCACTCCCCTTCTACAATCAGGGGATTCACCTTGGCACCAAAACGGATCAATGTCTCTGTATTGGTGCTTCCACCATTGATAGAAAGCACAAAGAACATCAAAATATTAAATACAAGAAAGGCGTAGGTTAAGGTTGTATGCTTCTGGATTACTTCAATCTGCCGATTCTTACGGTGCTGCTTCTCGCTCTCCAGGGATTGCTGCTGTAAACGGTGAACATATTCATCCACCGATCGCTCAGAATAATGCTGGAGTAGATAACTTAACTGTTCAGGAGCACAATGGAGCGAGTAAAGGATTTGACCCTGACCGATGTATTTCTGCGCTTCCCAATCAAGAAGGCCTACCTGTAAATTGTTTACCCCATCCGTCGCAAAACCTTCCTGTACATAGGAACGGATATCAGGTAATGGCGATTGATTAAAAAGATAGAGATTGAGTGCATCGTAGCGTCGTGCTTGAAACGCTTGACAGAGACGGAGACTAGCAGCTTGCATCTCTGCCCGCTCACGCTCCATTACCTGTCTCCACATATGATCGACCATGGAGATTCTTATGTATTGTAAAGAGATCTGATTTTTTGCCACAAGGTGAAAAATCGGGTATTGCTCCTCACCAGGACGCCGTTCCACTTGTATAAGCTGATAGCCCTTCTCTTCCACCAACATTGCCACTAAAGCCCAAGCGAAATGGTTAGATGGTTGTTCCACCTGCTTAGCCACCTCCAAGTAAAGCCCTCATCGTTCTTGATTCTTACTATTAATAGTAGCATTAATCCCTTTGGAACTGCTAGGGGTAACTGGGAAGGAAATTTTACATTTCGCTTTACTCACCTGCACATTCTCTCTCGTGGAACTATGCTTGCTACCCTGAATTATGGTATAATATTTCTTAACTCTTTATACGCTCTATGCACAGATGGGTTGCATTTTTATGCCCGCTGTGTAACAAAAATATGTAAGATTGTGGGGATGAATTTTGAGTAAGCAAGAAAAAGATGAGATTGACCCGCTTCAGGAAACGAAGAAAGGAAATGGCAACGGTAAGAGGACAGGAGTAAAAGTAAAGAAGAAAAGCTTTATTACACGCTGGAGTATCATTATTTCCATTTGGACCTTTTTTACTGCCGTTGGAATTAGCACGATCAGCGAATTACTGCTACGTAACTCCTCATTACTTATCGCTTTCTTTACCATTCTACTAATCGTTCTTGTAGGAACACTGGCTGACATTGTAGCTGTCGCTGTAACCGCGGCAGATGTGAAGCCCTTTGCAGCTATGGCTGCCAATCGTGTTTTCGGAGCAAAGCAAGCAATCTCTATCGTTCAGAATGCTGAGAAGTACAATAATTTTTTTGCTGATGTGGTAGGTGACGTTGCTGGTTATATTTCTGGTACTGCCGGGGCGGCCGTGGTCTTTCAAATCATCGCACTCAGTGATGAGCTTACCACTTATCAATCCGTTGTCTCCATTTTTATTGCTGGTTTAATCAGCTCCGCGATTGTAGGTACGAAGGCAGTAGGTAAAAACATCGCACTCACCTACAGTACAGAGATCATCCTAACTGTAAGCCGGGTAATCACCTTCTTTAAGCAATTACTACCCTCTGCAAAAAATGGAAATGGTAATTCTTCCAACAATAAACGAGCAAAGTAGTCCTTACTGAGCTCATCGAGATAAATGAGATAATTGGTCCAAAAAAGCAGGCTATTCATTATGAATAACCTGCTTTTTATTATCTCTCAATCAAATTATGCTGCTTGATGATGCTTACGGTTAATCGATGTGCTTATACTTAAGATGACGATGACAAAGAGAAGAGGTACTGAATAACGTGCATATGGAATCATCGCAAAGAAGGATGCCAATTTCATTTCGGCTACAATCATTTTGCCTGCTGTCCAAGCGAGGATTGCACCACCGATATAGATGATAATAGGAAAGCGATCCATCAGCTTTAGGATCAGGAAGCTACCCCATAGAATGATCGGCACACTGACAAGCAAGCCTAGAATGATTAAGCCCCAGTGACCATTGGATGCACCAGCGATGGCTAAGACATTGTCCAGCCCCATGATCACATCTGCGGTAATGATAATTCGAATGGCTTCTCCCAGCGATCCACCTTCCTTAACCTTCATTCCCTTATCTTTATGTTCCACCAGTAGCTTAAAGGCGATAGCCACAAGAAGGATGCCTCCGACTACATGGAGATATGGTAATTCCAACATTTTTACTGCTACAATTGCTAAAGTTCCCCGTACAGCAACAGCACCGAAGGTTCCGTAGAAAATAGCCTTCTTGCGAAGATGAGGGTCTAAGCGCTTGCTAGCCATGGCGATAATGACTGCATTATCTCCACCTAGTACAATGTCTAACATGATGATGCTAAATAATGCCCAGACTAACTCCAGATTTGACACACTGCTTCTTCCTTTCTGCGTCCAATGTTGTAACCATTTCTGAAAAAGATTCGCTCTTCATAGTCTTTCCAGCTTGCAATGAATTCAACAGGAGAAAGATTGTCCAAATAAAAAGACCCTTATCAACGTTAAACGTGATAAAGGTCTTGCTAACAACTTTACGCTGCCAACATAACCGAGGATGGAACACATCCTGAGATTGACGATTATGCTGTAAAAGCTACTCCCCTTTGCATCTAGAAAAGCTATTCGATTGAAAAATTGATATAATATTATATTACTACTTGACAAGCATATAAACAAGGGTATGATTAAACAAAAATGAAGCGTTAATTCCATCCATTATCATCTACTTTTTTGTCTGAGCTTGTAATAGAATAAGGTTGATTGACTAGAGAGGAGGTTAAAGCATGGATCTAATTATGCTATGGGGGATGGCTTTCATCCTGTTCGTTGGGATCGTTACCTTACTGCTGCGCGCTCACCATAATACCAAGGTACCTAGCGTCAACCATGTTAACTTAAAAGTAGGTGAACGCAAAGAAAGATTACACATTCTCCATCTATCTGACCTCCATATGGAGCATATCTCCATCTCACCTGAAGAAATCTTTCAAATGGTGGGAACAGAGCCTATCGATCTCATCGCCCTCACTGGCGATTATCTAGAGAAGGAGAGTAGCATTACGAAGTTCGCTTCCTATCTCGAGGTATTACAACGCTTACAACCAAAATACGGAATCTACGCCGTATGGGGCAACCATGATTATAAGCTTTCATCTACAATGATGCTCCAGCTCGAACAAGTGATGAAAGCATACGATGTCGTATTACTGGTCAACGAGAATCGTACCATCTGGATCGATGAGGAGCCACTACAAATTGTTGGTATTGATGATGCCTACTCTGGACATGATGATATCGTTAGTTCCTTCCAAGGTGTGATCAATCATCCACGGATGCTAACCATTGTACTCACCCATGATCCCCACACCGTCTGGGATTTAAAACGCTACCACTATCATTATTTGCTCTGCGGCCATTTTCATGGCGGTCAGATTAACTGGCCCCGTCCCTATCACCTCGCCAAGATGGGTCCCATGTGGCGAGAGGATATTATCAAAGGGCTTCACTACTATAATGACCGTGCATTCTATATCAATGAAGGCTTGGGTCAAACAGGGGTAAATATTCGCCTTCGTTCTCGCCCAGAAATCACGCTACATCAGATTTATTAATCGTAATTAGTCATCTCCTGCTCCCTCCTAGGTAGGTGGGAGCCTTTGTAATTTTAAAGAGACCAGCCAATATTTACTACCTTTTTTTGCCTCCATGAAGTTGACATTTTCCATAGTTTGGACTAATAATATAAAATAACAAGTTCTAAATGAGGTGAAAACATGTATCAGCAGAGTACAGAGGTCATTACCAGTACCAGTAATGATTCCCTGATTGAACGAGTATTACGAGGAGTAGGAATCGCCTTCCTTTTAACCATGTTAGGGATGGTTGCCTCCTATTTTGTTTTTGGACAGAATATTCAATTGGCCAATCAATTTGGAATGATCGCTGGCTTTATCGGCTTAGGATTGTTATTATTCACATATTTTATTCGTAAGTCTTCAGCCATCAGCTACAAATTTGTTTGGACTTTTGCTGTAATCGAGGGCTTTGCCATCTATCCTCTGATCTTTATCTACACGCAGGTACTCGGTGGCGCCATTGTTACAGCATGCTTTGGTCTTGCGTCAGCCATCTTTATCGGTCTCTCCATCTACGCCTGGAAATCGAAACGTGATTTTACCTTTATGGGTTCCATGCTAATGGTTACTTTAATCGTCTTGATCATTGCTGGCATCGCTAATATTTTCCTCAGTCTGTCTGCGCTAGGGACGATCATCGCTGCTGTATCGCTCATCGTCTTCAGTGGATTCATCCTCTATGATGTTTCCATTCTGAAGCAAACAGGCTTTACAGAAGCGATGATTCCCGCTTTAATCCTAAGCATGTATTTAAATTTCATTAATATCTTCCTTGATTTACTCCGCTTAGCTTGGGCATTATTCGCCGATGAATAATTGAATAACACATCAACAGAGAGGGGATGAATCATCCCCTCTTTTCTTCTGCCTACTTTTTCTCTACAATAGTGTATGGGCCGATCATTACTAGTCCATGCTACATAATAAAGACATCGCATACGAGGGAGGAAACGACATGAAAATCGCATTACCCATTGAAAACAAGCAGATCTTCCAGCATTTTGGCCGTAGTCCACAATTTATTATCTATACGGTTGAAGATAATAAAATAACAGAGCAAGAGTTCGTAAGCACCCAAGACTTAGCCCATCAGCATCAAGCATTAGCTCAGTTCTTTGTGAACCGTGGTGTTGAGGTCCTCATTGTAGGCGGAATTGGTGCAGGTGCTCAGGCACCATTAAAAGCAGCTGGCATTCAAGTGGTGAATGGTGCTACTGGCGATGTGGAAGAGAATTTACACGCCTACCTCCGTGGCGAGCTTCAACCTAAGGAAGGACATTCCTGTGGTTGTGGAGGTCACGACCATGATCATCACCATCATGATCATGATCATGATCACGATCATGACCATGGTAATCGTATCATCTAAATGATAAAGCAAAAAGCTGTACCACCATTTATTATTGGTGGTCTTCTTTTTCTCGCCCTCCTGCTCTTCGTTTTTATGACCCAACACGCGGTGAATCGATGGGTGTTGTTCCTCGATGCTTGGGCTTTACACGTTTTTGAGCCTTATCAATCACTGGCGTTTACCAGCTTCGCCAAAGGCATTTCATTCTTAGGCAGTGCTAAATTTGAGATATCGTTTTTTCTGCTTTTCACCATTTATGTGTTGTTGATCCACCACCAGAAGCGCCCACCTTTGCTACTATTTCTGGCCCTACTTGGTGGTTGGCTCTTTAATGCTTGGCTTAAGTCGCTATTCCATCGAACCCGCCCTTCTATCATGGCCCTTGTTGAAGAGACAGGTTACAGCTTCCCCAGCGGTCACGCCATGGTAGGAACCGCTTTTTATGGCATGATGGCTTACCTGCTCTGGCATCATCTCAAGCTGCAGGGAAAACCTGCATTCTGGGTTCTTCCTTCCTTTGGACTCTTCATTATCCTAATGGGTCTCTCACGGGTTTATCTCGGTGTTCACTATGGAAGTGATGTTTTAGCTGGATTTGCTGCAGGGTTCCTATGGATCCTCCTCATCTTGCTCGGTGAATATGGATATAAAAAGAGGTAAGATCATCTCATGACGATCTTACCTCTTTCTTACGATTACTTGAAATGCTCGCTTTGCAACTCATTCATTCCCTTGAGGTGGCAACTAAGGGGGTCATCCAATCCTTTAAGAATGATGAGAATGCCTCAGGTAACTGATCATGAATCGGCGAGTGAACCGATTCCTTCCCCCAACATGTTCCATGATAGAGCAGAACCATGGAGTCACAAAGGTACTGGATCTCCGCATAGTCATGACTGATAAAGAGCGTCGTCGTCTTCGTCTCCTTCAAGATTCGTTGGAAATCTCGGAGGATGGAACGACGCGTTGGTAAATCGAGGGCGGAGAATGGTTCATCCAAAAAAAGCAGCTTCGGTTGATACACCATGGCGCGAGCCAGACTCACCCGCTGTGCTTCTCCCCCAGAGAGGGTACGGGCATGCCGCATGGCCAAATGCGCCACCCCAAACTGCTCCAGCCAATATTGCACCTGATCCTCCCGCTCTTTTCGTGAGATATGGCGCATTTTTAAGGGTAACCCAACATTCTGCGCCACAGTCCCATCTAGCATCAAGGGTTGTTGAAAGACGAGGGCAAGCTCACGTCGCTCCGCTAAGCTCACCTGACCTGGCCATACTTGACGATTATCAAGGAGAATCCTCCCAGTGGTAGGAGGATCCAATAAGGCTAAGGCCTTGATTAGCGTACTCTTCCCTGCCCCATTAGGGCCAACCACACCGACGATCTCTCCAGCAGCGATCTGCAGTTGTGGTACTTGAAGAATGGTTCGTTCACCTTTACAAACCTGAAGCTCTTCTGCTTGTAAGATCATTGAACTCATCGCTGTACCTCCCGCTGCTGTAACAAGGTTAAGAAAAAGGTGACGAGAAAGGCCAATAGTAATAGGATGATGGAAATTCCAATGGCCACGTCGGTATTCCCTTTCGAGGTTTCCATCACAGTAGCTGTGGTTAATACGCGGGAGTACCCCTTAATATTACCCCCGACCATCTGTGACGCCCCTACCTCAGAGATCGCTGCACCAAAGCCAGAAATAATGGCAGCAAGAATGGAATAACGAGCCTCACGGATAATCAACCAATGAGACTGCCAGCGCGTTGCTCCCAGCGCGCGAACCTGTAACTGTAGATTCGGATCCACCTGCATGATAGCAGCCATCGTCAGTCCAGTAATAACAGGTGTAGCAATAATCACCTGTGCAATCACAATGGCCGTTGGAGTATAGAGTAAATGTAAGAACCCCAACGGGCCATTACGAGCCAAGAAGATAAAGACCCATAGTCCCACAACAACAGGTGGAAAACCCATGGCTGTGTTCACCACACTGACGAAGAGGCGGCGGCCAGGAAACTTCACCCTCGCAAGAAAGAGACCAAAAGGGATGCCAATTAAGAGACTAATCAGAGTTGCTGAGCCAGAAACCCGTAGGGTCAGCCAGGTAATGGCATAGATTTCTGGATCCCCTGTGATTATCATGCGAAACGCTTCCACTAAACCGTTCCAAATCATCTCCATCGTTTATTTCCTTCCTGCCATTGGTTCGCTTCTTTTACTCTCCCTTACCTGCGTCTGGGAAGAAGAGAGGTTGACCGAATTTATCTACACCGAATTGGCCGATTACATCTTGGATTTCTGGATCTACCATGAACTCAACAAAGGCTTGGGCAGCATCTCCTTTGATCATGTCAGATTTCTCAGGGTTGACTTGCATAACATGGTAGATGTTCAATAGCTCTTGGTCACCCTCAACCAAGATGGCTAAATCCAATTCTGATTGTAAAGCAAGATAGGTTGCACGGTCTGTTAAGGTATAGCCCATCTTATCAGAAGCGATCCGTAGTGTTGCACCCATACCTTGTCCAGCTTCTTGATACCAAGTACCTGCTGGTTCGATGGTTGCTACTTTCCAAAGGGATAATTCCATTTTATGCGTACCAGAATCATCACCACGGGAAACGAAGATATTTTCGCTCTTCGCGATCTCTTGGAAAGCCTCGGTTACAGTCTTACCGCTAACTTTTGCTGGATCATCCTTAGGTCCAACGATGATAAAGTCATTATGCATTACCAATTGACGATTGATAACATCACCATTGTCTACTAATTCTTGCTCTGATGCAGGTGCATGCACAAGTAAAACATCAGCTTCACCTGCTACACCCATTTCTAATGCCTTACCTGTACCTACAGCGATGGTCTTAACCATGGCACCTGTCTTCTCTTCAAACATTGGAACGAGAACATCCAATAAGCCTGAGTCCTGTGTACTTGTCGTTGTTGCAAGAATCAACTCCGTGCCAGTAAGATCTGGTGTTTCTGTAGCTTCTGCTGGAGTGGTCTGCTCCGTCTGATTAGCAGTTGTATTTGTTTCTGTATTCTGTCCTTCGTCTTTACTACCACAACCTACTGCCATCCCCATGGTGAATACGAAAATCAAGGCTAAGATGGCGAACTTATAACCACGTATATTCTGTAGCTTCATGTTAGTCTACCTCCCCTATTAATTGACCACTCATACTTGTGTCGTAGCCACCAAGTGCTTCAATCTGTTGCCGTAATACGCTCGATTGTAACACCTGCAGCAATGGCTGCCAGCGGCTACTTTGATAAAACTCCTTACGCATAATAAAATCATAGCGTTCTTGTACCAAAGGGATGAAGTCTAATCCCACTGCACGAGCAGCGCTTTCACTGCCTAAGCCAAAATCTGCTTCGCCACGAACAATGGCTGTTGCTACCCCGTAGTGATTTAATTCCTCTCGGTCATAGCCACGAATTCCTTCACTAGGAATGCCTCGTTTTTTTCGCTGATAATCCAGTTGAATCCGCGTACCAGAGCCCCGCTGACGATTCACAAAGCGCAAATTCTCTCTTTGTAAATCCTCCCAGCCTTGAAGCTGCTGAGGATTGCCATTGGGAACGATCCAGCCTAACTGGCGCAAGACGAATTGGACGACCACCATCTTCTCTCCAGTACATAAACGTTGAACGAAGGGAAGGTTGTACTCTCCCGTTTCCTCGTCAAAGAGGTGACACCCTGCTAGATCAGCATTTCCATAATACAGGTTGATCAGGCCTTCCATACTACCGATAACCGCTGGGATAATCAGCGAAGTGGGGGAATGCTGATGTAAAGAAGTGACTAGCAGATCGACTGCAAGATCATGGCTCCCCATCAACATGATGGGCTGAATTCCTCGCGTCGTTATGGGCAATTGCTGGGAGACTTGTTCCGTAATCGGTACATTGATCTGAGTCGGTTCATTTTTCTGTCTCTGGACGAACTCCTCTAGATCCTGGGAATCAATCCTCATCTTGCGACCAATACGGCTCGCTACCAACTCTCCACGCTTTACCATCTCATATACTGTATACTTGGAAATCTTTAGCACATGTGCCACTTCTTCAGGAGTTAACAGTTTCCGTTCCATGCCCTTCTCTCTCCTTCCGTTCAATCTCAACTTACCCATTAGACATTTTTTTGTCAATAGTTTTTGTCGATTTTCGTTCTATTTTGTTTGTTTTCATTTGTTTTCGTTTGTTTTCGTTTGTTCTTGTTAGCTTTTGTTGCTTGTTTTCTCGTAGCATGAAGAATACTCCTCATCTCAACGGTAAAAATAACTGTGCCTATCATGTCTATCTTCATCCTCTTTTTCATTGTATCAGTATTGAACCATGATCTTCTACCTTACATAGAGTAAAGATAGGTGTTTTTCCCACCCACCCCATTGACAAAGTAATATGACTGATACAGCAACAAGATTAGGAAAGCGAAGAGGAGGTGAGCAGGTGAAGATCAGCTATCGCAAGCGAATTCCAGAACAGGATGATCTGTACCTATTACAGCTTAGCCAACAGTATCTATCCCACTACCTACCAGCCTGGATGTGGAAGAACCAAGCTTTTCTTCAGGAGTTGAATCGCTCCAGTCGTGTCATCATTCTACTTGGTCCAGAACAACAGACCATCGGCTATGTGGCCTATAGCTGGATTTCAAAGAGTCAGGTTCATTTTGATTATGCCGTGATCGAGGGAACTTATCAGGGAAAAGGTTATGCTCGACAGGGGTTAGAGGCGTTGAAGCAATATTTAAAAGGAAAGGGAGCTACCTCTATACACCTCTATGTACATGGGAAGAATAAGCATGCCATGACCATCTATTACCAACTGGGATTCCGCTTACGGCAACGTCCTACTTTTCTACGACCTACATACTGGATGGAAATGTCAATCTAGATGATTCCCTTTCATACCCCACTTGTCCCCATGTGTTCATTGTCCTACTCCCTTTGGGTATGGTACAATGCCAAAGGATGCATATGACGTTATCCCGCAATAGTAGAGAGAAAGTGGTGATCACGATGAACCGGAACTTAACCATTGACGAACTTGTCCTCCGTGTTGTTCGTCTGTTGAAAACCAATAAAAAGGGTGAGCTGATTCAGCTAGTGAAGCAGCTTCAGCCCTATGATATTGCGGAAGTCTATCTGCAGTTGCCCAAGAAATATCAGGTGCGTTTTCTCCTGGACCTTGAACCTGTCCAGGCCATGTACTGCATGCAAGAGCTAGAGCCTCAAGAACAATTGAAGGTACTGAATCGCTTAGGCATCGAAAAAGCCGCAACCATCTTGGACTTAATGCAAAACGATGACCTGGCTGACCTCTTTAGTGAAATGCAGGTTGAAAGCATCGATGACTTCCTGCAGGCGATGAAAACAGAAGAATCTGCTCATGTTAAGAATCTACTCCGCTATCCAGGTGATACCGCAGGTGGCTTGATGACCAACCGCTTCGTCTGGATTAAGGATAGCTATACCGTGCGGGAGGCCGTTGATAAGCTCAAGCAATTCGTGGATATGGCGGAGACCTTGAATTATCTTTATGTATTGAACTGTCAGGATCAGCTTGTAGGCGTAGTCTCCTACCGTGACCTCCTAATTGCTGATCTTCAAGATAAAATATCTGATATCATGCTAACGCGGGTGATTTCCGTTCATGTAGATATGGACCAAGAAGAAGTAGCGAAGATGGTAGAACGCTATGACTTCGTCGCCATTCCCGTCGTGGATCATGAGGATCACCTCATCGGGATCATCACCGTTGACGATATCATCGACGTTGTGATCGAAGAGTTTAACGAGGATATTGAGCGGTTATCTGCTTCAGGGAAGCAGATCGACTTTAATACCAGTGCCTTTACTGCTGCGGCACGCCGTCTTCCCTGGTTGGTCCTCCTCCTTTTTATCGGACTTGTCTCAGGGAACATCATGAGTCATTTTGGCTCCACTATCGAGCAGGTCGTGGCCCTCTCTTATTTCATGCCTATGATCGCTGGGATGACTGGGAACACAGGGACTCAATCATTGGCTGTGGTTGTACGGGGTATGATTACCAGTGATATGGATCGAAAAACCATTCTTCATTTGATCTGGCGTGAATTTGGTGTTGGTCTGATTATTGGTGCTGTCTGTGGTACATTGATCGCAACCATTGCCTATGTTTGGCTAGGAAATCTCTATTTAGGATTAGTCGTCGGACTCTCCTTATTACTCACTCTGATCGTAGGAACGCTAGCAGGTACGGTGATCCCCTTGGCACTGCACTTTCTTAAGGTAGATCCTGCTATCGCTTCTGGCCCGTTGATCACCACCCTCAACGATATCTTTTCATTGACGATCTATTTCAGCACTGCCACCTATTTTCTCACCCATCTATTATAAAAAAAAGCCAACCATTATACGGTTGGCTTTGTATGTTTCATCATGATCTCATAAAAAAGCGGATAGGAGATCTGTAAAGCAGAAGCACCTGCCATGGTTGAAGGTGAATCAGCTAGTGCAGCAGCCACCATCAGCGCCATGCCAATGCGGTGATCACCATGGGAATCCAGCGCTGCGCCATGAAGCTGTTGTGGTCCTTCAATGATAAAGCCATCCGGTAGTTCCTCGATGGTGACTCCCATCTTCCTTAACTCTTGAGCCATCACAGCGATACGATCGCTCTCCTTTACTCGAAGCTCCTGGGCATCTCGTACCACAGTCCACCCTTCTGCCTGTGTTGCCATCACTGCCAGAATTGGAAGCTCATCGATGAGACGTGGGATGATGGCTCCTCCTACCTCCACACCATGTAAGGAACTGAACCGCACCTCCATTTGAGCAGCTGGCTCCGCCGCTTGGTCTATCTCATATCTAATCTTCCCGCCCATGGCCAACGCCACATCCAGTAGACCAGTCCGTGTTGGATTGCACCCCACATTCTCCACGATGAGATGACTTCCTGGCAATAGGAGTCCGGCAGCGAGCAGAAAAGCAGCAGAGGAGAAATCACCTGGTACAAAGAGCTCGGCTCCCTCCCACTGATAATCGCCAGCAGGAAGCCGTACACCCTGTGGTAGAATCTCCAGGGGAATACCTAGTTCTTGGAAGATTCGTTCTGTATGATCGCGGGATTGCTGTGGCTCCTCCACAACAACATCCCCATCTGTAAACAAGCCTGCTAGAAGTAGAGCTGATTTCACCTGAGCACTAGCTACTGGTGAACGGTAGTGAATGCCCCGTAATGAACCACCACGAATGGCTAAGGGAGGGTATTCGCCGCCTTGACGCCCATCAATTTGCGCCCCCATCTGCCGTAGCGGCTCAGCTACCCGCTTCATCGGACGATGGTTTAATGAGCTATCTCCAGCCAGTACTGCATGGAAGGGCTGACCTGCTAAAATCCCTAGCATCAAGCGCATGGTCGTACCGGAATTGCCCACATCCAATAGTTGAGCAGGTTCTTGAAGATACTTCCCTTTCCCTTCAATGCGTAGTATGCCATCCTCATTCAAGTCAAGCTGACGTCCTAATTGGCGAAAAAGTTCCATCGTATGTAAGGTATCTGCACTTTGGAGAAAACCATGGACCCGTGTTACTCCCTGGCCGAGGGCACCCATCATCACAGCGCGATGGCTGATAGACTTATCTCCAGGAACCTGAACCCTTCCTTGTAATGCTTGGCGTGGTGATAATGTTAACACAGGCTTACTCCTCCTTTTGAAATGTCTGAAGAATCTGCAGCACCTCTTCCTCTGCGATCCCCGTGGTGATCTCCATTCTCCCCCAATCTCGGGGAAGCACAAAACGAATCTGACCAGCATGATTCTTTTTATCGCGAAGCATCAAGTGAAAAAGCTCCTGTGGTGGGAAGTGAGATGGAATGGAGCAAGGAAGCTGAAAGCGTTGAAGCAACTGGATCAATGGCTCCTTCCCCTGGAATCCAAGACGACTTTCTGCCAGCTGAGCCGCCATCGCCATCCCCACTGCAATGGCTTCACCATGGAGCCATTCATAATGGGAATACTGTTCAATGGCGTGGCCAAATGTATGGCCAAAATTAAGATAGGCGCGTATTCCCTGCTCATGGGGGTCAGCTGCAACGATCCTCGCTTTGACCGCAGAGGCGCGCCAGAGGGCTTCAACCATGGTGGCATCATCCAATGCAAGGAGAGATTCTACATGATCCTCCAACCAATGGAATAAATCCGTACCCTCCAAGACACCATGCTTCACCATCTCAGCAAAGCCACTATTGCGCTCCCGTGCGGGGAGGGTATGTAAGGTAGATGTATCATAGAGCACAAACAAGGGATTGTGAAATTGACCGATCAGATTCTTACCGAGGGGATGATTGATGGCCACTTTGCCACCGATACTGCTATCATGGGCGAGAATGGTCGTAGGTAATTGCACAAAAGGAATGCCTCGCATATAGACAGAGGCAGCAAACCCCGTCAGATCTCCGATCATTCCACCGCCTAAAGCAAGCATAAGAGAATGGCGGTCTAGCCCTGCTTCAATGGCATGGGTTAGAATCCCATCAAGCTCCTGCCAGGACTTGCTCTCCTCCCCTGCTGAAACCACATGGGTACAATAAGAAAAACCTTCTATTTGTAAGCTTTGCTCCACAGTCTTCAGATAATGAGGCGCAACATGGGAATCGGTCACCACCATGATCTTGGAGGTGATTGTAACATGATGCTCCTGTAAGTACGCCCCGATCTGCTCTAAGAGCTGATTCCCGATATAGATAGGATAAGTACCCTCTTGGCTTGCAATACGTAACTCCTTCATCGTATCACCCTCTAGTATTCCTGAACTTGTTAATATTCCTGGACTTGTTGAAGATACCATTGATAAGCAGCAGCTACTTCTCCATAAGAGTCGCCATGGAACTTATCAAAGAAGGCATTCCCAATCTCCCACGCTACCACATGCTCTGCAACAATACTGGCAGCAGGCACTGCACATGCATCGGAGCGTTCTACACTAGCAGCAAAGGGCTCCTTTGAATCGATGTCCACACTCCTAAGTGGCTTATAGAGGGTGGGAATTGGCTTCATCACTGCCCGTATTCGAATGGGCTCACCATTGCTCATGCCACCTTCAATTCCGCCGGCATGATTGGTGAGATGATAGAACCCTTTCCCTTCCTCCCAGGCAATTTCATCATGAGCTTCTGATCCTGGACGATGGGCTAACTCAAAGCCATCTCCAATCTCTACACCCTTAAACGCCTGAATGCTAAGAATGGCTTGGGCTAAACGACCGTCTAGCTTCCGATCCCATTGAACAAAGCTGCCCAATCCTGGAGGAAGATGAAGAACCTGCACCTCTACCAGGCCGCCTAAGGAATCACCAGCAGCCTTCGCTGCATCAATTCGCTGTATCATCTGCTGGGCTGCCTCTTCATCAAGACAACGTACAGGTGAAGCAGTCACCTGCTTCTGCCATCGCATCTGCTCTTCGGAGCTAAGGGGCTGCAAGCTCCAGTTGCTCTCATCCACAACCCCACCGATGGCTAGGACACGGCTAAGAAATTGAATCTGGAAGGGACGAAGTAATTCCTTCATCAGCGCTCCTACAGCTACGCGAATGGCGGTCTCACGAGCACTAGCCCGTTCTAACACATTGCGAAGATCCCGATGTTGATACTTCAGTCCGCCGGTTAAGTCGGCATGACCGGGGCGGGGTTTACTTACCCGGCGTTGTTCAGGATCAAACTCCTCTTGAACCAAGGGTGACATCACATGCTGCCAATGGGTATAATCACGGTTGATGATCGCAAGGGTGATGGGACTTCCTGTGGTGACACCATTGCGTATCCCCGATAGGATCTCCACCTGATCCTGTTCAATCTCCATGCGCCGTCCACGACCATATCCACCTTGCCGAGCACGTAAGGCTTCATTGATTCTCTCCACATCGATTTGAAAGTGACTAGGTACTCCCTCAATAATGGCCGTCAATTGCGGACCGTGGGATTCACCTGCTGTTAACATGCGCATTCCCTTCACCTCCTACGTGATGATGGTTCCTCCCCAGCTGGATAATTGCCAATCAGCTTCAATGTATGGGTCATGGACTCTACCAGCTCTAGCGCAGCCAAGACATTGGACTGCTGGAGATTGCCCTCAATATCCACAAAAAACTGATAGTGCCAGGGTGTTGTTTTGGCTGGCTGTGAATGAATATGAACCATATTAATCTGATGAACTAAAAAGGCAGAGAGTACCTCCACCAAGGCTCCTGTTCGATCAGGTAGCGTAAAGCAGAGAGAGAGCTTGTTCGCCTCTGCATGCCAAGAAGGCTCTCGGCCAATAAGAACAAAGCGTGTCCGATTCCCCACATTACTCTCAATATGGGGAATTAAGATCTCTAGGCCATAAATGGAAGCAGCTTCCTCACTAGCAATGGCTGCCACATGTAAATCTCCCATCACTGCCACCTTACGAGCACTTGCAGCAGTGTTCGAAGAGGTAAGACGA
The DNA here is from genome assembly GCF_001049895.1 of Rubeoparvulum massiliense. Classification (GTDB taxonomy): domain Bacteria; phylum Bacillota; class Bacilli; order Rubeoparvulales; family Rubeoparvulaceae; genus Rubeoparvulum; species Rubeoparvulum massiliense. Next base: position 23,618 of record NZ_CVPE01000006.1, on the reverse strand, counting down.
TTCCAGTGAGGGTGCTCTTGTAGAAAATGATCACATTGCTGCAATGCTTGGGGATGAGAAATCACCGCTTCAATGGCAGCCAATTCACCCCCTGGATTGACCAGAAGATGGTGTGAGATGGGAAGAATCCACTCCTCGATAATATGTAATGATGGTTGGGCAAGAAGCTCATATACCTCCTGTACCGTTCCTGCGTAGGAGTTCTCCACGGGTAGCATACCATAATCCACCTCTCCCTGTACAATAGCAGCAGCCAGGTCAGCAAAGGTTGGATAGCTCTGGAGCTTCGTCGGTTCATACGGGATGACCCGCGCCTGTAAAAAACGCTGAAGCGCTTGATAACCAAAGGATCCCTGAACGCCCTGATAGGCAAATTGGCGCTTCTGGAATGCTTGGGCATCGAAGGAATCTGAAGAACGTTGCCATTTCCAGCCTTCCTCGCGTTTTTGTCCAAGAATACGTGACTGGTAGGCACGACTACCTGCGATGATCTGCTTCATCATGTAACGAAGCTCTGCTGCCCAACTTGAGTCACGAAATTCCTTTTCATACCGTTCTAGTATTTGTGCTTCCCGTTCTAGATCGCAGACAGGAATCCCTCTCTCCTCCTTGATGGAGGCTACCTCGCCCACCAGCTTCATCCGCTGGTGGAGTAGCTTGATAATCTGCTGATCCAGCCCATCGATGAGCTGACGAACCCCTTCAAGTGGATGTTGCTGACATCCTTCTTCCTGCACCTGACTCATCTCCCCTCTTGGCATTTTGTATTTAGCGAACCATGGAAGTGGCATGCAATGTACGGCCGACCGCTTGGGCTACCCGTTCTGCCTCCTCCATCATCTGGTCAAACATGGGAAGGGTAAGGGACTGAGCACCATCAGACCAAGCCTCTTCAGGATGATGATGAACCTCCACAATAATGCCATCTGCACCGACAGCAATGGCTGCACGGACCAATGGGATTACTAGATCCCGTTTTCCTGCTGCATGGCTGGGATCGATGATTACAGGAAGTGATGTATAGCGTTTGATCACTGGTACTGCACTCAAGTCGAGGGTATTTCGAGTGGCGGTTTCGAAGGTTCGAATCCCCCGTTCGCAGAGAATCACCTTCTCATTTCCCTCAGCCACGATGTATTCAGCTGCAAGCAGTAATTCCTCAATGGTTGCAGAGAGTCCACGCTTTAGGAGGACGGGCTTATCCACCTTCCCTACTGCTTGAAGTAATCCGTAGTTTTGCATATTACGAGCACCAATCTGGAGCACATCTGCATATTGGGAGACGATGGGAACTAGTTCAGGTGTGGTCACCTCTGTTACAACAGGAAGGCCTACCTCCTCCCGTGCCTCTGCCAGGAGCTGAAGCCCTTCCTCTTTAAGACCAGAGAAGCTGTATGGAGAAGTACGAGGTTTGTAAGCACCGCCACGCAGTAGGTGGGCACCGTGCTGCTTCACATGCTTTGCAATGGTGAAGAGTTGATCATGACTCTCAACGGAGCAGGGTCCAGCCATAATGGTAATGTTCTTACCGCCAATTTGCTGATCACCCACTTGAATAATACGATCCTCTGGGTGGGAGAGACGATGGACTCGTTTGAAGGGTTCTTGGATACGGATGACTCGTTCAACATGAGGCCATGCAGCGATCTTTTTATCATCCAAGCAGGCAGTTTCGCCAACCAATCCGAGGATTGCACGTTCCTTTCCAACGGATACATGAACATCGACTCCCAATTCTCTCAATCTCCCTTCCACCCATTTGATCTCTTCCAGTGTTGTATGTGGCTTTAAAATCACATTCATCTTCATTCTCCTCCTTTTTTCCTTTAAAGCGTTGTAGTGTTAAAATTGATGGAAAACAAAAAGCGTGGAGTTCCAAGGAACTCCACGCGCTTCGACAATGTTGTAAGAACTAGGTTTGTCAGCTACGAAGTTTGTGCCGTTGGAACAGCATTGATGGATGATGGGAATGCAAAATAGCCAGCGCTAAAAAAGTAGCCCCGGAAGCTAAAATAATAATATGCATTTGCGCAGCTAAGCTGATTCCATCTTTGCATCGTTAGCCATTCCTTTCTTTCAATTTTTTTAAAGTATAAATAAAGTTGTAGAAATTGTCAAGCAATTTCTACAGATTATTTTTATTTGATGCTAAATACTGGATAGGGGTGGGCTCTTTCTTAAACCACTGGATAAAGAGGATAGCGGTTACAAGAAAGAGTGTAACACTAATGTAAATCAACGCACGATGAAGCCCAAACCAGTCTGTTAAAAAGCCGCCCAGGATAGGACCTATAATAATGGCAACCCCAAATGCCAGGTTAAAAATCGTGTAAACGAAGCCATAATTGGTATTGCCATGAAGATCCATAACCCGTGCTAATTCAGGTAAGGTCGGTGCGATGGCATAGCCTAACGAGAAGCCAAAGATAAACATCACCAGTGTCGATGTCCAAATGCTACCTACAAACGCTAGCATCACTAGTGAAATTCCTAAGCCTACCAAGCCACCAAGCATATTAATACGCGCATTAAAGCGATCGGTAAGGATCCCCGCCACTGGTGAGCTAATAATATGCCCCAGTGTAGACATCCCAAAGATAAAGCCAATGAGTGCTGGTGTAGCCCCTAATTCATGCTCTAAAAAGGGCGGATACATGGGTTCTACCACCGTCATGGTACTACCGATCAGTATCACCACCATGGATGTAAAGAGAATACCTGGTTGCTTTAGATAGAATCCCACACTTTTATGGGGTTGATTATCATGCTGCGGCTCTCGTAAAAAGATAGCAATCAAGCAAAAATTGATGGCTGCCAACGCAATGACCAAAATAAATGGTGTTAAATGACCGCCCCATTGATAGAGGACACCACCGAGGGGCGCTCCCAGCAATGTACCAATGGAATAGCCTGTCACTGCATATCCCATCACCTTGCCCCGATTCTCCTTAAAGAGATCGGCAAGCAGCGCTAAACCTGCAGTCCATGGGGCTGAAGCTGCGATCCCTTGGAAAAAGCGAGCCCACATCAAGCGGCTCAAGGTATCTGCAAGGGCAAAATCTAGGGTTGCAAGAATCAATCCTAACGTACCAATTAAGATCGGGAGCTTTCTCCCCTTCCTCTCTGTGAGGTAGCCGATCAATGGTGTTCCTACGATGAGCCCGATGGCATACATGCTGAAGAGAAAACCGAGCATCGAATCTGATGCTCCCAGCTGCACTGCATATGTTGGAATGATGGGGATAATTAAGCTATAAAGGAGCATATCCAAAAAAAGACTTAACACGACTATGATAAAGCCAATCCGCTGTTGTTTTGTCATTGTAAAAACCCTTTACATTAATATTGTTATAATATGTAAACCCTTGTGTAAAAAAAAGGGGCCTGGCCAGCCCCATCATTATTCAAATTTTTCTGGTGCCACATTTTGAAGTGGTTGCTTGAGGAGAGAGGATTTAAGCGCACCTGTTGGTACACTCACTTTCTCTTTCTCCCTCTTCTGAGAAAGTTCTATTCGCTCCCAAGCTGCTTTGTACTTATTGAGTAATGGTTTTACTAATAGAATAAAGAGCACAGTGACCCCACTCATGGTGTAGAAGGCGTAGGAGAGACCGATTGTATCTGAGAAGACTCCACCGATAATCGGTCCCACGAGAATTCCGATGCCCACGACCAGGTTAAAGATGGCATAGACTGTTGCATAGCTCGCACTACCCTTCCGCTCCACAATGATGGAAAGAGTAGGTAAAGTTGGCGTCACGGTATAGCCAATAGATGATCCGAAGAAAAACATGGCGATACAAACCTCTGTGATAGTATCTGCTAGCATTAAGAATGGCAGACTCAATGCGAGGATAATCAGCCCAATTACCATGTTCATCTGAGGATTGTAGCGGTCTGTTAAGCGACCAGAAATGACTGAAGCAATACTGTAGCCTACGGTGGAAATACCAAAAATCAATCCCACGGTAGAGGCAGATAATGAAAATGTCCGTTCCAAATAAGGTGGATAGAGCGGTTCGATCATGGTTAATACTGATTCTGCCATTAATACAATAGCAGAGACCAAGATAATCGGTGTGCTCTTTAGATATTGGCCAAGCTTCACTTCACCTTGGTTACCTACCTTAACGATAGAAGCAGTATTCCGACTTGGTTCCTCCACACCAAAAAATGTGGCTAAGAGATTAAAGAAGGTTAAAACTGTAACCACTAAAAAGGGAAGGTAATGGCCACCCCAATCGTAGAGAATCCCACCAAGGGGTGCACCTAGTAGCGTACCTGCTGAGAGTCCAGAAACAGCCAGACCCATCACTTGACCACGCTTATTGGCTGGGAAAATATCAGCTAAGAGTGCTAGCCCTGCAGTCCAAGGTGCTGCACCTGCTACCCCTTGTAAGAAACGGGCAATCATCAAGCAGGTCATGCTATTGGAGAAAGCAAACAGCAGTGTGGAAACCATTAAGCCTGCCGTTCCCCAGATCATCGGACGCTTACGGCCAATCCGATCGGAGATCATGCCAAAGATTGGGGTTGCTACCATCATTCCCAACGCATAAATACTAAAAAGTAGCCCAATCATTGAATCACTTGCTCCCAATTCATGAACATACGTCGGTACAATTGGGATGATCATACTGTATAAGAACATATCCATAAATAGACTAAATACAACCACGCCAAAGCCAAAGGCTTGCTGACGGCTAAAACCTTTATTGCGAAACATTTTTAGCTTCCTCCTAGTTTGATGTTAGCAAGATTTAGAGATGATCAAAGAAAGAGCCTTTGCACCGAAAGACCCTTACCGAATAGAGGGAAGCTACCAATTAGACCTCACACTTGGATTTTTATATAAGCTAAACATTTTTATCACATACCTTTGGACCACTTTAGTTCCTATATATATTTTATCACTTTTATTGTATATTGCAACTCTATGAATGTTCTGTCATTTCAATCGTTTGCCACAACTGTATTCATAATTATGCATATTTATAACTAATTGTGACCAAAAAGAGGCTCCATTCATGCTGTAAGAAGCACGATGAAGCCTATTCTTTCGAAGCTTCGTATGAAGAAAACCTACACCAGCGTATAGGAAGGGAGTGAGACCGGATAACCATGCTCTTCTAGGAGAGCCATGGCACCCTCCATCTCTTCCTTCTGACGAAAAGTTAAGCAAAGAGCGCCTAATACCCCATCACGATTTTCTAGGATTGTAATATTGCGTAGATTAAACCCACCATTGGCAAGCAACACCGTAATCTCGGCGATCACACCTGGATGGTCAGGTACATCCACATAGCAATCATACCATGTGAGGAGCCCACCCCGCTTCCGTTCGGGTAAGGACTGACGGGCTTCCTTCGCCGCTTGAAAAAAATGCTCAATATAGTCACTCTCATCATGACGGATGGCTTGTGCTAGACGATCCAAATCCTTTCGCAATTCATCCATATAAGTTAAGAGGACATTACGATTGTTCAGTACAATATCTCGCCACATCTCCCAGTTACTGGCGGCGATCCTTGTAAAATCCTTATATCCACCAGCAGCTAGCAGATGATATAAAGGCTCATCCTTATTATAGCGGGCCACCATATTTACCATGGCTGCTGCTAGCACATGGGGATAATGACTCACTGCACCCACTACTTGATCATGTACCTGCCATTCCATCTCGATCACATTCACTTTGGTGATTCGAAGTAAATTAACAAGACGTTCAACCGCTGCCTTGGGTGTGGTAGGAAATGGTGTAATCACATAGAAAGCATTGGCAAGTAATGAAGGAGAAGCTGCGCCATAGCCTGAACGATGGGAGCCTGCCATAGGGTGACCACCAATAAAGTGAAGATGTTCTTGAATAAATTCGGATACTCCCTCCATCACTCCACACTTCGTACTCCCTGTATCTGTAATGATCGTACCTGATTGCAAGGGAAGCTGGCATAGTTGTTTAACCATGGGTATCACCTGCCCAACAGGGACACAGAGTAGAATCACATCACAGGAGACAAGGAGCTCTTCATCCATCTCAGTGCTTCCAGCAACGATAGTTCCATCCTTTAATGCTTGCTGAATTGTCTCTTCCTCTCGATCAATGGCGACCACTTCAACATCTGGATGGTCTTGCCACGCCTTTGCTAATGAGCCTCCGATTAAGCCTAGACCAATAATACCGATGCGTGTGCCCATGATCCCGCCTCCTTACTCCATCTTCGAGGATGTTGGTAGCCTCCGCTGTTCAATGACCTGGAGTACACGTTGATTCTCTTCAGGCAGACCAACAGAGATCCGAATGGTGCCTGGTGCCTGGATCGGCGTCCCCGGTCGAATAATAATTCCTTGATGAAGAAGATAATCAAACCATGCCAAATCATCATCTCCTTCAGAAAGTTGAATCAATAAAAAGTTTGTCTGAGATGGATAAATCCGCCATTTTAGGGCTTCCAAACGCGCTTGAAGCAGATCCCGCTCCTGCTTATTCACCTTACGGCATCGATCAACAAAGACTTGATCGCGGATGGCTTCCACTGCGGCTGCTTGAGCAAAACGACTGGTATTGAAGGGCTCACGAACTCGCTCCAACCATTGAAGCAAGGATGATGAACCTATGCCATAGGCAACTCGTAATGATGCTAAGCCATAAATCTTTGAAAATGTCCGAAGAATTAACAGGTTTTCATATGTAGCAAGAAGCTTCGCTGATTCTGGATAATCTTCAGCTGTTACATACTCCGCATATGCCTCATCCAATACCACAAGAACATGGGCAGGAACCTGTTGAAGGAACTGTTCCACCGCTTGATGGTTAACATAGGTTCCCGTCGGATTATTGGGATTACAGATCCAAATCACTCGGGTCTCTAGCGTAATAGCTGCAAGCATGGCAGAAAGATCATGGGTACCATTTTTTAGGGATACCTCAACTACATCGGCACCTTGCAAGGTGGCATTCCATTTGTATTGCGAAAATGTTGGAGTAGCCATCACTGTTGCCGTTCCTGGTTGAAGAAAAGTACGCGCTACTAAGCCGATCAATTCATCAGAGCCAGAGCCAACAATAATCTCCTCCATGGTGACACCATAATACTCTGCAATGGCTTGTTTTAATTGATAGGCAGCACCATCTGGATAACGGCTTATCATCTGGATTTCTGCTTCCAAGGCTCTTTTCACATGATCAGAACAGCCATAAGGATTCTCATTGGATGCTAGCTTAATCACATGGGATAAACCTAACTCACGCCTTAATTCTTCCATCGGCTTACCTGGTTGATAAGGTTGGACCTGCGTCAACTCAGAACGTACTTTCATGATCATATCCCCTAACGTTAATATATCGTTGAAATAATTCCAATATTGTGGGTATTTTAACACGTTCATGTAATAAAGTCCATGCCATAAAAAAACATCCGTAAATGGGATACGGATGTTTAACTATCATGTTCGATGGACAATTCCTCCTGAAACGAGTCCACCTTGTCCGTAATACGTAGTTCTCTTCCCAGCCAAATATTACGCAGGTTGGAACGGTGGAGATAAAGTAAGAGGAGTGCAAATGAAAGAAAGAGATAAAAGTATGTCATATTGCCTACCCAAAGGGAATGTGTCGTCAATGCAGGTCCAATCATAATGGATCCAATGGCCACATAACGAGTCAATAAAGCAGTTATTAAAAATGTAAGATAAGCACTGAAAAAAAAAGCTGGCTCTGCAAGGAGCAAAATACCAGCTGTGGTGGCCACTGCCTTTCCCCCACGAAAGCCGATAAATACAGGGAAACAATGTCCTAAAATCGCTGCCATCCCTACATAGAGTGGTTGAAGTGGAACATCAAAAAGCCAAGGTAAGGACACAGCCACCATCCCTTTGCTCAAATCTCCAAGGAGTACGAGAAAGCCATCCTTCTTACCTAAGACGATCACAGTATTCGTCGCTCCTGCATTCCCACTACCATACTTACGAATATCGATCCCTCTACGCCTCTTTGCTACAAGGTAGGCAAACGAAATAGAGCCTAACAAATAACCGATTAACAAAAGTAGAATCTCCATATGAATAACCCCTAATCGTAATGTCTCTACTACACCATATTTAATTGCGGTCATATCTAGCACCACTTTATTACTTTTTCGACATTACCTCACAATTCTCCTTTTGTTTACAAGCAGAGGCCATGGCGCAATGTTGACAACCAGAGCCTTTTTGCCGGATCCGACCATAGATTGTCCTAAATGAGTAGTAGAGAATCACTCCTGCAAGTAGAATACTAAGTGCTTCGCCCATGACCATCCTCCTTTCTTTGGTGAGAGCCAAGCTTTATCTGAAACAGGCCTTCTTTAATCGAAGCCAAGAAGACGACCTCCATGATAAATCACAAATGCCAGCACATAGGCAATTCCTAAGGATGCTCCAATGGAGAGCCACATCCAACGACTTGCACCTGACTCCTGACGAATCATCCGAACTGTTGCAATGCAAGGAATGTAGAACATGAGAAAAACCATAAAGCTATAGGATTGCCACGGCGTAAAGAGCTGAGCCAAAAGCGCTTGAAGCTGCGTTACATCCGGTAGAGCAAAGGCAATATTCAGGGAGGATATTATAACCTCCTTAGCCAAAAAGCCACTTAGGAGTGCTACTCCGATCTGCCAATGACCAAATCCCAGTGGTTCAAAGACTGGAGCCAGTGCCATACCTAGCCAGGCGAGGAAACTTTCATCTGCTGGGACATTATAACCAGATGGACCGAAGTGGCTCAGTAGCCAGATGACCACCGACCCAGCAAAGATAAAGGTACCCGCTTTATAAAGAAATCCTTTCCCCTTCTCCCAAGTACTCCGAAGAAGGATGGGAAAGTACGGTATCCGATAAGGTGGAAGCTCGATGACAAAGGGTGAGGATTCTTCCCGGGTAAGACTGCGTGATAACACCTTCGCAGTAAGCAGAGCGACGACAATACTTAATAGATACAATGAGAGCAGCACCAATGCTTGATGCTCTTGAAAGAATAATTGGATAAAGAGTGTAAAGACGGCTAGTCGCGCCGAGCAGGACATAAAAGGCGTGATTAGCATGGTAATCAAGCGCTCTTTCGGATTTTCAATGATACGAGCTGCCATTACACCTGGTACATTGCAGCCGAAGCCAATCAATAATGGAATGAACGCCTTCCCATTCAACCCTACCTTCTCCAATGCCTTATCCATGACGAGAGCAACCCGTGCCATATATCCTGAATCCTCAATAAAGGAGAGAAAGAAAAAGAGCGTAAAAATCTGCGGTAGGAATACTAAGACACTTCCCACTCCTGGAATAATTCCCTCCAACACCATATCTGAGAGAAAGGGATGGGCATCCATACTGTGCAAACCTTGGGCGATCACCGCTTGGACTGGACCAAAGAGAAATTGCTCCAACAGCGCAGAAAGCGGTCCCCCAATCCAGTCGAAGGTAGCTTTGAAAATTAGAAAGATCAAGAGAAAGAAACTTAGAATTCCTAGATAGGGATGCAAGACCATCTGATCGAGCTGTTTGGTAAACTGATGCGATTTCCCATCCTCACGGGTAACCACTCTTTGAACTAACCCTGCGATCCATGCTTCTCGACAATGTCGGATATATTGCTCAACCGACTCATCAAGCAAAGCTTCAGCTTCCTGCTTCCATCGTTCTTTTTCTTCTTCAGAGAGCGAGGCACGCAGCATCTGCTCGACGATCCGATTTCCTTCCAACCATTGCAGGGCAAGCCAACGACTTGGAAGCTGATGTGAAGGTATCGCCTCTTCAATTTTGATGAGGAGCGATTCTAGTTTTCCATAGGGAAGATGAAATTGGGGATGATACTCTTCAAGTTGGCCAATTTCAGTCAACACATCCTCAATTCCCTTCCGTTTACGAGCGACCACAGGAACAATCGGAATGTGCAAAAGTTGCCCCAATTGTTGTATATCAATGTGCAAACCTTGATGTTTGGCTAGATCCATCATGTTTAATAAGAGAATGGTCGGCATCCCCATCTCAAGAAGTTGGATCGTAAGATATAAATGGCGCTGCAGCTGAGTGGCATCTACGATATTAAGCAGGCCACTAACCTGTTCCTCTAAAAAAAAGCGTGTTACTACTTCCTCATCACGGGAGAGCGGTGAAAGCGTATATACTCCTGGAAGATCGATGCAATTCCCCAAATTACGAGGTAATCTGCCCACCTTCTTTTCAACCGTTACACCTGCCCAATTTCCTATGGACTCATAACCATCCGTAATATGGTTAAAAATCGAGGTTTTCCCACTGTTAGGATTGCCAACGAGAGCTATAGAGAGGTTCGAACCCATTCTAATCAACCCGAACCTTGATTCGTTGGGCATCATCATGACGTAATCCCAATTGGATCCCCTCGCATTCAAGAATGCAAGGGCCAGCAAATGGAAGCTTTTGTTGGATCTTAACGCGTTTCCCTTGATTTAACCCCATATCAGCGAGACGACGGCGGAAGCTTTCATCCAATTGTGCCACATCGATCACTTGTCCGATTTCGCCTACCTTTAATTCTGCAATACTCATGATGCTAGCCTCCTTACTATCAATTCAATTACGGCAATTGATAATGATTCTCACTACCACTGCTATTATTGTAAAGAAAAAGGTAGTCTTTGTAAAGACAAAGGCTACCAATTGGTGGTTATTTTCTACCTAAATCGTGTAAGTTCGATAAATGTCTACATTTTCGATTATTGCACAGGTTGAGCATACTCTTGCTTTGTTGCTCCCATAGCCGCTTTATAATCATATTGCTCCCGCTTTCCTGCAAGGCGAGCACTACCATAGATGATGACACCCAAAGCAACCCAGAAGACGAGCAGCTTCCATACGTCCATGATAATAGCGTAGCTAAATGCAAAGAGTGTACCTACACTGATTAGGCCAGCAATGACAAGAATTGCAGGATGTGGACGGAAACGAGCAGATTGATAGAGTTGTGGATTGACAAAGGGTAAGCAGATCATGGTGAGACTATGCATCATATACAGGATAAACATTCCCTGCAGTGTAAAGCCAAGAATAAATTCCATGGTTCCTGTCCAGATCAAGAAGAGCACAATAAGAACAGTTAGGGTTAATCCTAGAACCGGTGTGTGTGTCTTCGGATTGATACGAGCAAAAAATTGTGGTGCTAAGCGATCATTGGCAAACATCATCATCACTCGGGAAGGGACCATAATCGCTGTATTAATGGTACTCACAAAGGCCATAATGGCTCCGATAGAAACGAGTCCTGCTGCACCCAATGGTAGATATACTGAAGCTACATCCGTCATGGCTGAGGACGACTGTGCCAGGATATCAAACGGCAATACACCAAAGGCAACGAAGGAAATTAAGAAATAGATCGTGGCTGTAAGGATGATCCCAACGAGGAATACCTTCGGTAAAACCTCCCGTGCATTCTTCGTCTCCCCTGCGGCTTGAGCCAATGACTCAAAACCGAGATATGAAAGAAAGAGCGTAGGAAATACACTGAAGAAGGCCTTCCAGCCAAACGGCAATGGATCTGCATAATACTCTAGCTTAATATGAAATAATCCCGGAACAACGAGGACGAGAATCGCCAAGACTAAAATTGAGAAGATAATCGCTTGGAAGCGTCCAAATTCTTTAACCCCCATGACATGAATCACATAGAAGCCTAGGATCACGATGGTGGCCACAATTCTTGAATCTAATCCAGGAAAATACGGTGTGAGATAGTCTGCGAAGGAGAGTGACATGATACTCATCACTCCAAAAAAGGAGACCAGCTTTAACCACATCACAATAAATCCGAGGAAATAATTATTGAAGGTACGTGAAATATGAGTATAGGCACCACCTGGCTCATTCCCCAATGGTGTACTCATAAAGACTGCATAGGCCATTGCCGTAGAAAGAATAACAGGTAGCATCAAAAGATAAGCAAAAGGCACCCCTGGACCTGCGATACCACCTGCTTGCCCTGTCACAACAAAGATTCCTGCTCCGATCAAGGAACCGATAATAATAGCATAGCTTTCAAATTTTCCTAATTCTCGTTTCAACGTAGGTTGTTGAAGATTTTGCATCTCTTCTCTTCTCCTCTCATCTCTTCACAAATCTTCTAAAGTCTTCTCTACTTACCTCTTCATGCTCTTACTTCTTCATGCTCTTACTTCTTCTCATCTCAGCTCATCTCTGCAGCTCATCAGCAACCCTAATAGGTTGTGTCTATTTTACGTTAATTGCGTTCTCTTTGCAAGATCAAAAATTGTTCCATCCAGCTTGAACTCCTATGAAGATGGTTCGATCATCAATAGCAATTAATATAATCTTGATCTCCACAATATCCATTAATTACTAGTTTTTAGTCTTTTTATCCTTTATTTCGTCACAGATCTAAGTGAATCATCTGTATATAATGGTAATATTCAATTTAGAAGGAAGGACTATGAATGAAAAAAATCGGGATTGGAACGCGCATCTTGTTGCTTTCGTTAATGATGATGATCATTGTGACAGCCTGCAATATTTGGCAAATTTATCGAGCTACAAATGATACTGCTAGCCAAACCATTGGAAAATTGGGAGTACAGATTGCAACCAATGCCACAAAGCAGTTCAATCTGGAACTGTATGAGCAATTCCTCGAAAATCCAAACTACACAGAAGCCTACTGGCAATTACGAGATGAACTGAATCAGATTCGCCTCCGTTCTGGAGCCATGTATGTGTACACCATTAATATAGAAAATAACAAAGCCTATAATATGATCGATGGAATGCCTAGGGATAAAGATGCCGCGGAGATTAATGAATTATTACCCGGTGTATATAAGGAGGCTAGTCCTCTTATTAAAACGGGAAACCCTACAGCAACAGGGATCTTACATATGGAGGGCTATGGTGAGTTTCTCTCTGCCTATGCACCCCTACATGACAAGAATGGCAAGTTCATCGGGATTCTTGGCGTAGATATCGATGCTAAGGTGGTAAACCAAATCCAGGACGAAGTGATCGCGGAGAACCTCCCCATCGCACTAGCTATCAGTATTGGTTCCACCATCCTCGGACTCTGTGTTCTTTTTATTGTCATCCGCCGCATGATTCGCCCACTGCAGCATTTAGAGCAATATAGTGCACAAGTGGCTCAAGGTCAGTTAAGTGGGATGGAGGGGATGGAGGCTCAGCTTCCTGTGCGTAGTGAAACGGAGATCGGGCATCTCTCCCGTGCCTTCATCCGAATGGTAAAGGATCTCAATCTAATGGTAACTCAGTTAAGAGAAAGTGCTACAGAAGTGCAGCATGGTACCCATTCTCTCGTTGAAGCTGCTGCACAATCGAGTGAAGCTGCCAATCAAGTAGCCACTGCCATCAATCAAGTTGCCGAAGGAAATGGCGAGCAGGCTGAGCAGGTTAGCCGCATTCATGCTCATTTACAGCAGGCATTCGAGCACATTGAAGCAGGTCAAGCTAAAACAGCCCTTACTTTAGAACATGCCGCACTCTCTACAAAGACAGCCTTTGCAGGAAAAGAACAATTAGAGAACGTTATTGCAAGCTTGAATCAGGTGGCTCAAGATGTAGTACAATCAGCCGGGGAGATTCAGAGCCTCACAGAGGAGATTCAATCCATCAATCAAATTAGCCATGTAATCACGGATATCTCTAATCAAACCAATTTACTCGCTCTCAATGCTGCCATTGAAGCAGCCAGAGCTGGTGAACATGGGAAGGGCTTTGCTGTTGTCGCCGATGAGGTTCGCAAATTGGCGGAACAGACCAATGGTGCTACCAAGGAGATCAATCAAATGCTACATGCCATTCAAAATAAAGCAATCCTTGCAGCTACGCAGGTAGAAAGCAACTCACATGTAGTCACGGATCAGGTCCAAGAGTTGGAGACAAGCAGCCAGCAACTCACAACCATTGTTACACAGGTACAGGAGACCGAGCAGCAGGCCAATGAACTGCATCAGCTCTTACGTACAATTGAAGAACTCACAAAAAAAATAGTGGATGGTACCTCACAAATGACCCATGTTATCGAAGGAAATGCCGCTGCATCAGAAGAGGTAGCAGCGTCCGCAGAAGAGCAGTCAGCCACCTTACAAGCCATGTCTCAACAAGCAGATCAACTGAATCAACTATTTACACAGCTACAGCAAGTGATTCAGCGCTTTCATTGATCCACTTTTGACATGAATTTTACGATCAAAAAGGCATCTAACCCTTTGTTGGATGCTTTTTTGTACTAAAATATTCTGTCCTCTAAGCACTTCATTGTTTGAATTTTTAATTTAATGACATAAAGATTTCAATAAAGATCCATACAGCTGGAATCTTACATAAACCCCTACAGAGTATAATGGAAATATACCGCTCTTCCAATATCATCCTACAATACACCATGAGAGGACGATTTGGTACATCTTGTTAAGGGGTGAAATAATGAAACACTTTAGTATTGTTCGTCGTATTTTATTATTGACACTGGTGGTACTTGTTCTGATTACCTCCATCAACGTGTTCATTCTTCTGCGAACCACCAATCAGACCATTGAAGTATCTATCGGTGATTATCTGAATAATATTGCATCCAATGTAGCACGCAATATTGATACAGATCGCTATCTGCAGTTCATAGAGAAACCCACAATGGATGAAAATTACTGGGAACTCCGTGATTACTTGAATGATGTTCGTGAAAAAGCTGGTGTAAACTATGTATACACACTTCAAGTTGAAGATCAGCAGGTAGCAACCATGATCGATGGAATGCCTCAGAATTCTACTGAAGCTGCAGAAATTGGGGAGGCATCTTCAGTCTCCTTCGAGGATTTAAAGCCTGTACTAGAGGGTAATCCTACGAATACCGGCATTATTGAAGATGAGGTATATGGTAATACCATGTCCACCTTCGCTCCCATCAAGAATCAAGCAGGTACCATCATTGGGGTCCTCGGCATCGACATTGATGCAGATATTATCACATCGATTAAAGGGGATATTATCTCATCCAACCTTCCCCTTTCCATTGGTAGCAGTGTCGTTCTTTCAACCATTGGCTTATTTGTACTCTTCTATGTGATCCGCCGGATCCTTCATCCATTACAGAACCTACAACACTATACAGAGAAGGTAGCAGAGGGAAATCTTAGTGGATTAGGAAATGTGGAAGAGACCCTTCCCTTACAAAGCGAAACAGAGATTGGAAAGCTATCCCGCTCCTTTGTTAAGATGGTGGATGATCTGCAAAATCTAGTGGATCAATTAAAGAAGACATCCAGTAATGTAGAATCCAGTGGTAATCAATTCCTTGAATCCACTGAGCAAACCTCCGCGGTGAGTCATCAGGTTGCCATAGCCATCAATAAGGTGGCAGAAGGTAATTCAGAGCAAGCTGAAGAAGCCAATGGAATCCTTGAGGGAATTAATCATTCGTTTGCACTAGTACAGCAAGGCGAGCAAACCACTGAAAATGCGCTGACACAAGCGATTACCTCAACACAAACTGCCGTTAAAGGAAAAGAGCAGATCGACAACGTCATCCAGGAATTAGAGCAGGTTGCCCAAGATGTAGTAGAATCAGCAGAGATGATTCAAAACCTAGCAGCCCGTGCTGAAGAGGTAGGAAGTATTATTAATGTCATCTCGGATATTTCCAACCAAACCAATCTACTAGCTCTAAACGCTGCCATTGAAGCTGCTAGAGCAGGTGAACATGGGAAGGGATTCGCGGTAGTAGCTGATGAGGTGAGAAAGCTTGCAGAGGATACCAATCAAGCCGCCGTTCAAACGACAGGACTGATTCAACAGATTCAACAAGAGACGGTAGCTGCTGCAGACCAGATGAATCGTAACTCCACCATTGTCTCGAAACAGATGAAGGAATTAGAAAAAAACGGGAAGGATCTAAGCTTGGTTGTTGAACAGGCTCATGATAGTGAAGAGTATGCTAAGCATCTACGCCAGCTCCTAGCTGAAATCCGTTCCAATTTACAGAGTGTGGTGGACCGTGTCCAAAATATCTCTCATGTCATTGAAGATACTGCAGCCTCTTCAGAAGAGGTAGCCGCTTCAGCAGAAGAGCAGTCGGCAACGCTCCAAGAAATGAGTGATGGTGCGCATCAACTTCTGCAAATGCTCGAAGAACTTCGGCAGCAAATCGCTTACTTTAAATAATGGAAGCTTGGTCCAGACAGAAAAAGGAGATCATACGTGATCTCCTTTTTTAATGCTTCCTTTATGGTTCTACTCCTCTTGCCAACTTCGCCAGTAAGCTTCATCCTCAAGCTTACTTATTCCCTCATAAGCATAGAGTGGTCTAAAGGTATCGATCATCACCGCCAGTTCCTCTGTCCCTGTTTTACCAAGACTTCCTTCAATGGTACCAGGATGAGGCCCATGGGGTAACCCCGCAGGATGAAGGGTCATGGATCCTTCAGCAATCCCCTTACGACTCATAAAATTACCTGCTACATAGTAAAGCACCTCATCACTATGAACATTGCTATGATAATATGGAACAGGAATGGAGAGCGGATGATAATCGAAGAGGCGAGGTACAAAGGAGCAGACTACAAAGTTCTTCCCTGTGAAGGTTTGATGAACTGGTGGTGGCTGGTGAATCCGACCAGTGATCGGTTCAAAATCATGAATACTGAAGCGCCAAGGATAGAGATAACCATCCCACCCTACCACATTGAAGGGATGAAAGGGATATTCCTGCAGATGATATGCACTACGCGCTTTGGTAATCACCTGAAAGGGGCCTTCCTCACTGATCGGGACTAATGTTTCTGGTCCATGAATATCCCGCTCGCAAAATGGACTATGCTCTAAGAATTGCCCCCACTCATTCCGATACCTCTCCGGAACATCTAACCAACCGGTGGTCTCGATAAAGAGGATGCGCTGCGTTTTTCTGCTCCGTTCTGTTGCGTCCTCCTTAACCGTATCACCTTCCATGATCTCCTCCTTTGGGTTATTCGGAGTTAATCGATAGATGGTTCCAATGGGGATCACCAAATAATCGCCTGATCTGTAGGAAAGCTGACCAAATTGTGTTTCCAAAACCCCTTCACCCTCATGGATAAAGAGCAATTCATCGCCTTCACCATTTCGGTAAAAATAACTCATCTCCTCCTGTAGCAATAGTAGACCGAGGGAAAGGTCCTCATTGCCAAGGAGATAGTTGCGTCCTGTAATGGTATCTCCCACCAAAGGAGCATGAGCGGTGTGGATATGGCGAGGTCGCAATATTTCCTCTCGTAGAAGCTGAGGTAGCTTCCGCTCAAAGGGTGCGATCTTACTCAACCAAGTGGGTGCCTCCCCATGATATAAGATAGACTGAGGACCTGAAAAACCCTTGGTACCCATCACCTGTTCACGAAAGAGACTACCATCCTCCTTGTAAAACTGTGTATGCCTTTTCGCTGGAATCCGCCCCATCCTCTGATAATAAGGCATGCCAATTCAACCTCCTCTCCATCTAACCGATCTGGTTTCGTAAGCAGCCTAGTCCTAATACTTCCAGTTCAACGAGATCACCTGGCTGTAGCCAACGATGCACCTCTTCTCCCAATTCTAAGAGGCAGCCCGTCCCCACTGTTCCTGTTCCTAGAACATCCCCGGGATAGAGGATTACATTTTTCGAGGCCTGTTCAATTAATTGGGCTAGCGTGAAGTAGATCTGTGAAAGATTTCCCTTGGATAACTGATGGCCATTCACTCTTGCTTCCATGGTTAAAGCATAATCCATCCCTTTCCGTTGAGACCGAGCAAGCTGGTAAGGAAGCAATTCATCCATGGTGACAAGATAGGGGCCTAACGAGGTGGCAAAGTCCTTTCCTTTCGCTGGACCTAAACCTACCTGCATTTCTTGCTGTTGAAGATCACGGGCGCTCCAATCATTCATAATCATTAAGCCAGCCATATACTGCTCACCCTCTTGCCACGGGATATTCTGCCCTTCCTTCCCGATCACCACTGCCACTTCCAGTTCATAATCTAGCTTTTCACAACCTGTTGGTGGCGAGATCAAATTCTCTGGACCGATGACTGCCTGATGATTGGAGAAGTAGAAAACAGGCTGTTCATACCACTCTTGCTGCATCGCTAAACCACGCCGTGCCCGTGCTGCTTTTACATGCTCCTCGAAGGCATAGAAATCGCGAATACTTCGCGGATTGGGAAGTGGTGGGAGCAATCGAACCTCCGTAAGAGGGAGGAGAAAATCTCCCTCTCCTTCGGTAAGCGCTCGGTCAATTGCTTGAATGGTTTGAAGGTGCTGAGGAAAGTGTTGGAGTAGCTGTAGCATATTGTTGGGTAGCTCTCCCTGACTAGCCTTTCCTCCATCCACCACACCATCGTGACGAAGCCATCCCACCCCAATTCCTCGTTCTTTATGTTCAAAGGTAACCAGTTTCACACTCTATTTCTCCCTTCATCGGTCCCTACTTTAAGCCCTACTTTTTTCGCTCTAGGATAAATGTATCGCTAAAGGAACGGGTATAGACATGCCCAGCGAGACGACCAACTGGCTGTAATTTTTCCCCTAAGATTCGCCCCTCTTCATAGATAGTCTCATCCACATGAATGAGGAGGATTCGGCCAATAACCAAACTCCCTCCCCCTTCTTGTGCACCAAAATGCAGGAGTTCCTCAAGAACACACTCCATCTGAATCATGGATTCTGCCACACGAGGTGGTTGAATTTTGATACTTGGTATCATCCGTAGACCTGTGACAGCAAATTCATCGACATTGGAGGGAAATTCCCGAGCTGCTTCATTCATCTGGGTTACAAACGATTCACTCACCACATTAACCACAAACTCTTTGGTTTCTTCAATATTACAGAGGGTATCCTTCTTCGCACCATCACTTCCCCTCCGCATCGGCGCAAAGCAGATCAATGGTGGCTCTGCACAAATTGCGGTGAAGAAGCTAAAAGGAGCCAAATTGGCCACCCCCTTTCCATCCACTGTGGAAACAAAGGCGATAGGACGTGGAAGAATCGATCCACTCAACAGCTTATAGGTATCCTGCCATGGTCTTTGTGCTAAATCCAGTTGCAGCAAATTGAATCACCTCCACTTGCGACCAGTAGCATGATTAGAGATTACCCCGCTTCGCCTGTTCACGTTCAATGGATTCAAATAACGCCTTAAAGTTACCCTCCCCGAAGCCCCGGGCCCCCTTACGCTGGATGATTTCAAAAAAGAGAGTGGGACGATCAACCACAGGCTGGGTAAAGATTTGCAATAAATACCCCTCATCATCTCGATCCACTAAGATATGAAGCTCCCTCAGCTCTTCTAGACTCTCATCGATGGCTCCTACACGCTCCTGCAATACATCATAATAGCTCGCAGGTGTGGTTAGGAATTGCACACCCTGCTCCCGTAAGACGCGTACCGTTTGGATAATATCATCGGTGAGTAAGGCAATATGCTGCACGCCAGGTCCTTTATAGTAATCTAGATATTCTTGGATCTGCGACTTCCGCTTACCCTCTGCAGGCTCATTGATCGGAAACTTGATCCGGCCCCCATCATGCATCACCTTGGACATCAACGCAGAATATTCCGTACTAATATCCTCATCATCGAAATGGATCAGTTGATCGAAGCCCATCACCTTCTCATAGTAAGCGACCCATTCCTCCATCCGTTCCACATTGGCTACCACATGATCGATGGTATAGAGTCCTGTGTGAGCCTGCTTCCACTGCATCTCCAAGGCTTCATAGCCCGGTAAAAAAAGACCTGGATACTCCATCTTCTCAATCAAGGTATGCACTGTATCCCCATAGGTCTTAATCACCGCTAGCTTCGCACGACCTTGCTCATCTTCTACGATGGTCGGCGATTGAAGTGCTTCTGCTCCTGCAGCTACTGCATGCTGAAATGCCTGCTCCACATCGTTTACCTCTAAGGCGATATCTGCAACACCATCGCCGTGGAGCTGAACTGTTCGTGCTACTTCCGTATCGTTTGATAAGGTGCCTGTTAATACGATACGCATCTCCCCCTGTGCCAGTACATAGGAGACTTGCTCACGCTCGCCTGTCTCTAGTCCCTGATAGGCAATGGGTTGAAATCCAAAGGCATGGGCGAAGTAATAGCAGCTTTGCTTCGCATTGCCCACATATAGGTGTAGATGATGGATACCTTTCACAGGGAATCGATGCTCTTGCAGGTTTTTATTCTCCTCTACCATCCTTCCACGCTCCTTTATCAGTTGATTCATTCTTAATTTTACGAATTTTACAATAAATTAATACGTCGATCATTGCAAGAACATCTGCTAATACCTAACCGCTTTTCCGTATTACTATATAAAAGACATGATGTTTGGAACAGTTGATACTGCCCTCTGAGGTAAAGCAAAAGGGAACAAGCCACTGTAAATTTACAATGGCTTGTTCCCTTTTTACATTTTTTATAATGCTAATCCATCTGTTTTCTTATGATAATAGATTGGCTAAACCAAAGGCAGCCGCTGCAGCGATTCCGCCGACGATCATGGTCTCTACCCCACTCTTCAGCGGAGCAGCCCCAGTAAATTTCCCTTTAAACGCCCCGAATAAAAAGAGCACAATCAGTGTACCAACTACTGAGATCTTTAAAGCCTCAAGGGGCTGAGCAAAGAAAAAGTATGGTAGTAAAGGAATCAATCCACCGAGAATGTAGGAGATAGCAATGGTGAGTGCACTCTTTAAACCCCGCTTAGGATCAGGCTCCTCTAAGCCTAGCTCGAAGCGCATCATGAAATCCACCCACTTCTCAGGCTTACGCTTCATCCCTTCCATGATGGGATCAAGATGCTCCTCCTCTACACCATATTCACGGAAGATCTCTCGAACCTCTTCTTCCTCACGCTCAGGAAGATGAATGATCTCCTCTTCCTCTCTTCGCCGTTCAGATTCATAATGCTCCTTCTCTGATTTTGCAGCGAGGTAGCCGCCCAAGCCCATCGCGATAGAACCAGCAGCGATCTCCGCCATACCTGCTGTTAGTATGATCCCTGTGGAATCTACAGCACCGGTAAGACCTGCAGCCAATGCAAATGGTACTGTTAAGCCATCTGCCATGCCGATTACCACATCGCGTACTACGTCTGATGCGCCAAAGTGCTTTTCTTGATGTACTGTTTTACTCATATCGTTAATGACTTCCTCCTCTAGAATATGGATGTGGTGATTATATCTACTCAGTTAAGCTTAATCAATTTGCCAGATCAGTTGGAATGAGCCTTGATGCTGGGTACCCTCTACTTGTACCTTATATTTTCCTGCTTCTGTTACTACAAATACTGTCTCATCCTCAATGGAAATAAGCTCATTTCCTTGGGGATCAAAGAGCTTTGCTTGTAAGGAGCCACCTTCCGTTGTGGAGGCATATTGAAAATGAATAGTCTCCCCTTCAGATAATTTCACGGTTTGATAATAGAATCCCGAAAAATTCTGGTACTCACCAGTGATCGAACTCTTATTTGAATCGATCTCTCCTACACTAATGGAGTAGCTTCCACCACTACAGCCAACAGTAACGAACAGCATAAATAATGTAAGGGCCAGTAATGCTACCCTGTTTCGCATATTCTCATTCCCCTCTTTCCATCGGTCACTATAATTGAATTATCCGTGGGAAAGTTGAAAGACTATCATAAGAATTATAGCATATGGTTGGTGGTTTGTGGAAAAAGGGAGAAGGAGTGCTGAAGATTCAAGAGGATAGGAGCAACTAAGAAAGCCCGTTCGCAATTGAACGGGTGTAAACAAGTTAAGTCAAGTTATTTTATGGAATAACCGAGAACACTCGTGGCTTTAGCCATGAGTGGTTCAATTCCCGCGCTCTTGCATCCGATTATACTCGGGTAACTGAGTGATATCCAAACCAAGCATAGCCCTGCCAATATTTTTACATAGATGGGCAATCCGTTCATAATCATTGTGATACTTGGTCGCTTCTACGATGGCATATGCGTAGCGTTCAGGCTTTTCCGCTTTAAAAATGCCTGAGCCCACAAATACTCCATCTGCCCCTAGGTGCATCAATAATGCTGCATCTGCTGGCGTAGCAATTCCACCAGCTGCAAAATTGGAGACAGGCAGATAGCCTTTCATATGCACATCCACCAAGAGCTGATGAGGAGCGCCAATATCCCGGGCCTCTTCCATCAGTTCGTCTCGGGACATCACTTGAACACGATGGATCTGCGCTTGAATATAACGCATATGGCGTACCGCCTCTACCACATTCCCTGTACCTGGCTCCCCCTTGGTTCGAATTAATGATGCACCTTCACCAATTCGTCGTAGCGCCTCACCAAGATCACGAGCACCACAAACAAAGGGGACAGAAAATGTTGTCTTATCAATATGAAACTCCTCATCAGCTGGATTTAGTACTTCACTCTCATCAATATAATCCACACCCATTGCCTGTAAGATCTGCGCCTCAACAAAATGGCCAATCCGTGCTTTTGCCATTACAGGAATGGAGACAGCATTCATCACTTCTTCAATGATACTGGGATCAGCCATGCGTGCAACACCACCTGACCTCCGAATATCTGCAGGAACTTGCTCGAGGGCCATGACTGCAATAGCACCCGCAGCTTCAGCGATCTTAGCTTCTTCAGCATTGGTCACATCCATAATGACCCCACCTTTTTGAATCTCCACCATTCCACGCTTCACCTGGTCTGTTCCTGGATCTGGCATGATGATTCCTCCTCCGTCAGATTTTCTCCTTTTCATTCTTTCCACTACTGCGCTGGATTATTGGAGGATTATGCTTTAGTTTCTTCCTATGTTAGTAGTTAGAGGCAAACCAGCATCCGAAGGAAATATAGAGACTATTGGAGAGAGGCTGAACATGAAAAATCACATAAAGGAGCCATTCCGCTATGGGAATGGCTCCTGCTCTTTGATCTTATGGATTAAAAATAAAAACTGCCTGGCAACGACCTACTCTCCCAGGACCCTGCGGTCCAAGTACCCTCGGCGTGAGAAGGCTTAACGGTCGTGTTCGGGATGG
The DNA here is from genome assembly GCF_001049895.1 of Rubeoparvulum massiliense. GTDB lineage: Bacteria > Bacillota > Bacilli > Rubeoparvulales > Rubeoparvulaceae > Rubeoparvulum > Rubeoparvulum massiliense. The sequence goes on along the minus strand of NZ_CVPE01000006.1, from coordinate 552 downwards.
GAACGCGTGTGACCCTTCTGCAATCATCACCAGACAGCTTATATCAATTCCTTTGTCTCGCCCTCCTGCAACAAGTTGCCGTGTCGGGCTCTGACAAATGAATAGATATCAGTAAATTTTTTAGGAACCTTCGGTTCCTTACCTTCTAAGGCCCTTAAGCACTTCATAAAGGTACTGAGCGTATTTCATTTTGCCTTGAGCGACTTTGCAACCTTCGGTTGCCATATCGAGCTCTGACAAATGAATACATATCGAGTTATTGAAGAAATTCGGAGGAACCTTCGGTTCCTTACCTTTTTGTAAATGCTTAGTAGAGATATGGTAACAAGTCTCTTTCATTCGTCGAATGTGTCATCGTAGGCGACATGGCAAGCTTCGCTTGTAGGAGCCCTAGATGATGCATTCGATGAATGTGATGCTTGTTGTCATTCTCTCAAAACTGAAGACGAAATGAATTGTATCACATTCACGATCCATAATAAAGTGAAATATTTGGTTAAGCCCTCGATCGATTAGTATCCGTCAGCTCCATGCATTGCTGCACTTCCACAC